>CAURMQ010000030.1:0-14589 GCA_963525765.1 uncultured Campylobacter sp.
AAAGATACCTCTCGCCGGTATCGCAGAGGATCGTAACGATCACTTTGCCCTTGTTCTCGGGCTTGGCAGCGATCTGCGCGGCAGCATAAACGTTCGCACCGCTTGAGATGCCCACGAGCAAGCCCTCTTTTTGTGCCAGCTGTCTAGCTGCCGCAAACGCATCGTCGTTCTCAACGCTCAAAAAGCCGTCGATGACGCTTCTATCAAGATTATCAGGGATAAAATTTGCGCCGATGCCCTGAATTTTATGCCCACCCGCACTGCCGCACGTAAGAAGCGGCGAGCTAGCAGGCTCCACGCCGTAGGCTTTTAGGTTTGGATTTTTAGATTTTAAAAATTTCGCCGTGCCGCTGAGCGTACCGCCGGTACCAAATCCCGCGACTAAAATATCTACCTTACCGCCGCTTTGCTCCCAAATTTCAGGTCCAGTGCTTTGAAAATGCGCTTTTGGATTGCTCGGGTTATCAAACTGGCTCGGGATGAAGCTATTTGGAGTGCTCGCAGCCAGCTCATTTGCCCTATCTACCGCGCCTTTCATTCCAAATTTCGGGTCGGTCAGCTCGATTTTAGCGCCAAATGCCGCGATGAGCTTTTGGCGCTCGATACTCATCGAGCTTGGCATCGTTAAAATTAGCTTCATACCGAGCTTCGCCGCGATCATCGCAAGCCCCACGCCCGTGTTTCCGCTGGTAGGCTCTATCAAAACGCTATTTTTATCGATTTTGCCCGAGCTTAGCGCGTCTTTTACGATCTGCCACGCGATGCGATCCTTGACCGAGTGGCTTGGGTTTAAAAATTCCGCCTTGGCTAGGATGAGGGCATTTTTGCCAAACGTATTGATTCTAACTAACGGAGTATTGCCGATGAGCTCCGTAACATCGTTTGCTATTTTCATATTTTTCCTTTAAATGCTGAAATTTAAATACTGGACGCTTCGCGCCATCATCTCCTCGTAGCTGCTTAGAGGCTCGTTAAATATCTTTGCCAGCTTGACGTCAAATTTCTCAAAAAACGCCCGCAGTCCGGGATCACTCATCTGAATGCTAGTCATCCGCAGATCCTTTTCAAGAGCGGTAAAAATTTCACCAAAAGTTATCTCGCTAGCATCTCTGGCTAGGTGATAACCGCCGTTTTTACCTTTGATGCTACACACTAGCTTTTCGTTTCTAAGGGTATTTAGAATTTGCTCCAAATAATTCTTAGAAACTCCCGTACGCTCGGCTATCTCTTTTATACTTATCGGCGCTACTTCGCTAGCTTTGGCGATCTGTAAAATTGCAGCCAGCCCATAAACGCCCTTTGTGCTTAAAAGTGCCATTATTTCAGTGCCTCACTAAGATCATAAATCAAATCGTTCGCGTCCTCTATGCCCACGCTTAGGCGGATTAAGCTCGCAGGCACGCCAGCGCGATTTAGCTGCTCCTCGTTTAGCTGCGAATGCGTCGTGCTCGCAGGATGAGTGATGATCGACTTCGTATCGCCGATATTTGCTACGACGGAGAAAATTTTAACCTTACTAACCGCCTTTAGCGCTGTTTCTTCGCTATCTACGATGAAACTCATCAGACTGCTTGCGTAGCCGTCTTTAAATTTCGCTTTAATCGCGGTATTAAATGGCGAGCTTGCAAGCCCCGGATAATTAACCTGCTTTACCTTCGGATGATTTTGTAAAAATTCTGCTATCTTTAATGCGTTTTGCGAGTGTTTTTGCATGCGAAGCGGCAGTGTTTCAAGCCCCTGGATAAGCTGAAACGCGTTAAACGGCGATAGAGTTGCACCAATATCGCGAAGCAAGGACAAGCGAATCCTAAGCGTATAAATGTCGAAATTATTTACTAAATCTACATAAACTAAGCCGTGGTAGCTCTCATCAGGTTCGTTGAAATGTGCGTAACGCGGATTGCCTTTGAGTTTGGAATTTAACTCCTTGCCCGAAACGATCGCACCTGCGATGCTAAGCCCCTGTCCGCTTATGTATTTGCTAGCGCTGTGGATTACGACATCGGCGCCGTCATCAAGCGGATTGTAAAGCGCAGGACTTGGGATCGTGTTATCCGCAATCGTTACTACGCCGTGCTTATTTGCGATTGTAGCGATTTTAGCGGTATTTGCAACCGAAATTTGAGGATTTGAAAGCGTCTCAAAAAAGATCGCTCTAGTTTTATCATCGATTAAACCTTCCAAATTATCTGCCGTTTCGGAGTCAAAAACCCTAGCTTCGATGCCGAAACGCTTGATCGTATGCGCCAAAAGCGTAGTTGCGCCACCGTAAATTTTCTCCGCGATGATGATATTTTCGCCCGCCGCGGCTAAATTTGCCACCGCAAAAAATATCGCCGCCTGCCCACTAGAGACCGCGATTGCGGCTTTGCCGTTTTCCAGCGCCGCAAGTCGCGCCTCAAAAACATCAGTAGTAGGATTTGTCAAACGCCCATAAATCGGTCCTAGATCGCGAAGTGCGAAGCGATCGGCGGCCTTTTTGCTAGAACCGAAGTTAAACGCGGTGCTTTGATAAATGGGAACTGCCATCGTGCCGTAGCCAGCGACGGAGTCGTAACCAAAATGAGTTGCGAGGGTTTCTTTTTGCATTTTCGTCCTTTGTAAAAAATTTGGCGAATAATAGCTAAATTTTAAAATAAAGTCAAGTATTTTTATATGATTTTAAAATGCCTATAATACAGGATTTATAGAAAAAATGTTATTAAAATATAGTTTTACAATATGCGTAATTTTGCCAAAATTTCGAATTTTGCTATAATGCACGCTTTAATTAAGGAAAAATCATGCAAATCAAAGAAAAAGATGAGCGCGTTAAATATATCCGCGCGTTAGAACGCTTCGTAAAATCCGCCGTAGCACTGCTAAAGCGCGAGGATTTCGACGCAGAGCTTTTTGCGAAGCGAATAGCTAAAAACTATGAAATTTTATCTAAAGCGGTCGCTACGAATCTCGATAGCCCCTACACTAAGGCGCTTGAGAGCTTTGCTAAAAACGTCCTTGATGCTAGCGAGGCAGGACAGATCAGCGATGCCGCGTTTAGATTAGCGCTACAGCATGAAGCAAACGCTCTGCAAAAGCTCAAAAATAATAAGAGTTACAAAAAAGACAAGCACAAAATCGATTTTTTAAAGGATTATTAGATGAAAACCGTGATTTTTGATATGGATGGCACGCTGCTTGACTCTTCGCGCGCGATCGAAATCAGCGTCAATAACACTCGCCGCGAGCTCTACGGTCTAGCGCCGCTACGAAAGAATCTCATCGTCCACACCATCAACGATCCAAGCAAAAACGCCTTTTTGGAATTTTACGGCAAAACCGAAGCAAGCACCGAAGAGCTTGCTTTTTTCGAGAAGGAATTCGTAAGTAATTACCGCGATTTTGCCGTGCTTTACGAAGGTATCGAGGATCTTTTGCACTCGTGCAAAAAAGCAGGATTTTTTCTCGCAGTCGCCTCCAATGCGCCTTCCTATACCCTAAGCGCAATCTTAGAAAAAATGGGTGTGCGCAGGCTATTTGATCTGGTCGTAGGCGCTGACGAGCAGATGCCCTCAAAGCCTAACCCTACGATGCTGCTACACGTAATCGCGCGTTCACCACATAAAAACGCGATTTTTTTAGGCGATAGCAAAAAGGATGAGTTAGCCGCGATCCGTGGCGCAGAATTTTTACAAAATTTAGAATTTCAAGGCGGCAATGACGGCGAGAGCTTAAATGCTAGCCGTGGCACTAATAGAAAGAATTTCAGCGCTAGCGAGGGCTTAAACTCTTGCGGCGAGAATCTTAATGCGGATGAAAAATTTCGCCCTAACGACACAGGTGCTGACGGGGCGGCAACACTAAGTTTTAAAGGCGCCAAAATTTCCGCAAAAACAGAAGCGGCGGAAAGCGTACAAGCTGCGGCAGCACGATGCTTTCGGGCAAACTTGGCAGATTTAAGAGGCGCAAAACTTGAGTATTTGCAGGTATGCTGGGGGTTTGGCGAGCCTAGCGAACTAAGTCGCAATGCCCTAAGCATCACGCAAGCGCGCGAAATCATCGGCGGAATTTAAAGTAGCCTGGCTTTTGAGGCATAGCTAATTAAAAGTAGTATTGCAGCAGGGCAAAATCACGCTTAGGCTCTTAAAACGGAGCGAATTCCATCTTCGCGTGCAACGCAAGCGCAATTAAAATTTAAAAATGATCCTTGCGCGAAAAATTCCACTAGCACGAGAAACTAGGATCTCATCTGCGCGAGTGGAATTTAAAATTTTAAAAGTAGCTTTTGTAGTGCGCGATTTTACCTGCGTGAAAAACGAAATTCTATCTGTAAAAGGTGACGAAATTTTAAAATTTAAAGACGCCCTCTCGCGGCTTAATTTAAAATTTGCCTCGAAAACCAGACTTAAAATTTAATGCCAAACGCGATTTTAGCATTCTACCGCATCCATGAAATTTCAAATTCTCGCAAAGCGGCGGCTTTTTAAAATTTTAAAAAACCTGATCTGTGTTATGCACACGATTAGATTTTGTGAGAATAGAATTTATCCGCCGTGCAGAAATCAAAATTTTACCGCACAAGCAAAGCGAAAATCCTCTCCGCCTGCGCAAAATCCAAGAATTTTATCGCTCAAACAAAGCAGAATTCTATACACTCACGCGAAATCTAAAATTTTACTCGCGCCACAAAATTTTAAAATTTCTGCAAAAAAATAAAGCTGCTTATCTGTAAATTTAGAATTCCGCCTTCTGCAAAGCTTCGCGTTTAATCTGCCACGCGACCAAGATTAAATTTTTAAATTCCGCTCGCTCTGCCTATCTCGCAAACAAGTAAAATTTAAAATTTATGAGATTTAAAGCCCAAAATCCACGCTTAAGCTTAAAATTTACCGCACGCAAGTGCAAAATCCGCTTAATCGCTCCTGTTTAAAAGCCCTGATATTTTGCCGCACCCTAACCTAAATTAAATTTTACATTTGCTATAATCGCGAAATTTTAAGGAAGGTAAATGGATATTTTTGAAGGTAGCCCAAGAGAGAAATTTTTTGAAATTTTATCCGCTGCAAGCCCTACTTCAGTGCAAAACGAAATCGAAGAAGCTCTAATCCGCCTCATCGCCTGTGAGCGACTCTGCGAAGCGTGCGGCATTAGCGAGCGCGAGATCGAAAGCTTCATCGCACAGCAGAATCTACAAGACGAGCTAAACGACAAATTTTTGCAAATGAGCGGAAATATCCTAAGCAATAACGAATAATGCAAGATCAAATTGATTTAATTATGAAAAGCTTCATCGCAGACTGCGGATATGAGCCCGCTAATGAGATGTTTGCGAAACTTAGCTCAGGCAAAAAACTGCGCTCCAAGCTGCTGCTAAACATCGCGCAAAAGGATGAAAGATCGCTGCGTCTGTGCGCTATCATCGAGCTCATTCAAGCTGCGAGCCTGCTGCACGACGACGTCATCGACGAAAGCTTTGTGCGCCGCGGCAAGCCCTCGATCAACGCCACCTACGGCTCAAAAAACGCCGTGATGCTGGGCGACATACTCTATTCCAAGGCGTATTTCGAGCTTAGCAAATTTGAAAGCCGCATAGCCGCCGCGCTTTCGGGAGCCGTCACGAAGCTTGCCGTGGGCGAGCTGATGGACGTGAGCTTAAGCGACGATTTCAACGACGATGCGAGCAAATATCTGCAAATGATCTATCTAAAAACCTCGGCTCTCATAGAGGAAGTCGCGCGCTGCGGGGCGTTTTTAAAATTCGGCGGCGCAGAAAATCGCGGCGAAATTTCAGATATGAACGGCGCAAAAAACGAAGTCGAAATTTCAAGCTCTAGCATCGCGAAAGATCATGATAAAATTTCAAGCGCGAGCGCAAAATTCAGCGAATACGGCAAAAATTTGGGGCTTGCCTTTCAGATCATCGACGATATCTTAGACGTCACGCAAAGCTCAGAAGCGCTGGGTAAACCGAGCTTGAGCGATTTCGCGGAGGGTAAAACCACCCTGCCCTACATCTATTTATACGAAAATTTAGATAATGCGCAGCGGCAAAAGCTAAAATCGTTTTTTAAAAAGCAGTTGCGCGAGAGCGAAATTTCATGGATCAAAGCGAAGCTTAGCGAGCATGGCATTATCGAGCGCTGTATAAACGAAGCTCGTGCCTACGGGCAAAAGGCACTCGAAGCCGTGGCGGAATTTAAAAACGACAAGCTGGAGCAAATCGTGCGAGATATGATAGATAGGGAGTTTTGATGGCGTATATGAGCGTGAGCTTCACCCACAAAAACACGGATATCACGGTTCGCGAGAAACTTTCGTTTTCAAACGATGTGCGCAAGAAAGAAATTTTGCGCCTTTTGGCTTCAAACTCCGCGATAGAGGAGTGTTTGGTGCTTAGCACCTGCAACCGAGTAGAAATTTTTACCGTCGTAAGCGACTTTAATGAAGCGCAAAAGTTCGTGCTTTTGGCACTTTCGCGCGTAAGCGGCGTAAGCTACGACGAGCTAGCCGAGCGTGCCGATATTTACGAAGATTACGGCGCGATACACCACCTTTTCGCCGTCGCAGCCTCTCTTGATAGCCTCGTAGTGGGCGAAACGCAGATCGTAGGCCAGCTCAAAGACGCCTATAAATTCGCGATGCAAAACGCTCGCGCCGGCGCGCAGATCGCAAGAGCGATAGATGAAGCGCTAAAGTGCGCGGCGCGCATCCGCAACCAAACCGAAATTTCAAAAAATCCGATCTCGGTCTCAAGCGTCGCCGTGGCGATGGCAAAGGACAGACTGGGCTCCTTACAGGGCGCGGACGCCGTGGTAGTGGGCGCGGGAGAGATGAGCGAGCTAGCGTGCAAACACCTGCTCGCAAACGGCGCTAATATTACGATCTTAAATCGAAATTTAGCCAGTGCACGGAGGCTGGCGGATTCTTTGATCAGCGCGGAGTCCGGCGTAAATTTAGAAAATAGTGCGAATTTAAATCGCGCGGATATTAATCTAAATAACGTAAGCACGAACTGCGACGTAAATTTAGACGCCGGCGCAGATTTAAACTGCGCGGAAGCGGGCTCAAACGGCGGCGCGGGCAGCTGCGCGGCTACGAATAAAATTTCTACGGCGAGCAGCCGTGCGAGCTGCGATGACGCGGGCGGCGCAAATTTAAGAGGCGGCGCAAATGGCTGCGCGGCTCGCATCAAGACCGACGCGCTGGATAATCTGAAAAAATATCTCAACGCAAATAGCCTATTTTTCAGCGCTACGGGCTCGCAAGAGCCAATCATTACCGATAGCTTGCTAGAACCCAAAAGCTTTAAGCGATATTTTTTCGATATAGCCGTGCCGCGCGACGTAGAGCTTAGCCAAAGCGAAGACGTCGAGGTTTACAGCGTCGATGATCTGGAAGAGATCGTAAAGAAAAATTTGCTGCTTCGCGAGGAGCAGGCACAGATCGCTTACTCCATCGTGGCAAAATGCACGAATGAATTTTTCAAATGGCTCAAGGCGGCGGCATCCACGCCGATCATCAAGGCTTTGCGCCAAAGCGCGAAACAAGTAGCCGAGCTGGAGCTAGCCAAAGCGCTTAAAAAGGGCTATCTAAAGCACAGCGATGCAGAGGAGGCACGCAAGCTGATCCATCAGGTTTTTAAAGCGTTTCTGCACACTCCGACGGTAAATTTAAAAAACCTCGGCGAAGCGGACGATGCTGACGGCACAGTAAACGCGCTGGTCGAAATTTTTGAACTGCAAGAAAACTACGAAAAATTTTTAAATCAAGAAAATGAGAAAAAGGACAGACAGAATGAAATTTAGCAAGCTTTTCGCTCCAAGCCTAAAAGAAGCTCCCAGAGACGCGGTATTACCTAGCCACGCGCTTTTGATCCGCGCGGGATTTATCGAGCAGCTGGGCAGCGGGCTTTATAATTTTTTGCCGCTAGGAAAGATAGTGCTAGAGCGGATCTGCGCCGTCATCAGGCAGGAGATGGACGCTGCGGGCGCGCAGGAGGTCTCTTTTAGCGTCGTGACGTCCGCGGATGCGTGGAAAAAAAGCGGTCGTTACGCCAAATACGGCAAGGAGCTGCTGCGCTTCAAAGATCGCAAGGATAACGACTTCGTGCTAAGCCCTACCAACGAGGAGGCGGCGGTTTTGATGGTAGCGGATAAGATCACGAGCTACAAGCAGCTGCCGCTAAATATCTATCAGATCAATACGAAATTTCGCGACGAGGCGCGCCCTCGCTTTGGGCTTCTGCGCGGACGCGAGTTTACGATGAAGGACGCTTATAGCTTCCACGCAGACGCTGCGGATATGAAGCGCGAGTTTGAGGTGATGAGGCAGGCGTACTCGCGGATTTTTACGCGACTGGGATTAAATTTTCGCGCGGTCGATGCAGACAGCGGCGCGATCGGCGGCAGCGGCAGCAAGGAGTTTATGGTGCTAGCGGATAACGGCGAGGACGATATCGTCGTGTGCAAGCGCTGCGAGTATGCCGCAAACATCGAGGCTGCACGCCGTGCGCCAAAAACCACGAACGCCGCAGCACCCGAAACCGACGGCATGATGAAATTTAAAACCCCCGCGATGAAAACGATCGACGCGGTGGCGGAATTTTTCAAAGTGGATAAATTCTACACTATCA
The DNA here is from genome assembly GCA_963525765.1 of uncultured Campylobacter sp. Taxonomy (GTDB): domain Bacteria; phylum Campylobacterota; class Campylobacteria; order Campylobacterales; family Campylobacteraceae; genus Campylobacter_B. The sequence goes on from CAURMQ010000030.1 coordinate 8,612, forward strand.
AGGCGGTAATCAAAAAAGCGCTATACGAGGATCGCAGCGAGGTCGTAGCGTTTTTTATCCGCGGCTGCGACGAGCTGCAAGAGACCAAGGCGCAAAACGCCTGCGGCGCACTTGAGCTAGTCGATGCTAGCGAGGAGGAGATCGCGCGAGTGGGCTTTACGGCGGGCTTTTGCGGACCTTTCGGGCTCGTCGAAGGAGCGAAATTTTACATCGACGCCGAGCTAAAAGAAGCGCGCGAGATGATCGCGGGCGCGAACGAGCCAGATTACCACTACGTAGGCGCTAGCGTGATAAATTTTAACGAATCGCGCTTTGCGGATCTGGCCGCCGTGGGCGCGGGCGATGCGTGTCCGTGCTGCGGCGGCGAGCTTAGCATCACGAAAGGTATCGAGGTGGGTCATATCTTTCAGCTCGGCACGCGCTATTCAGAGCCGATGGGGGCGCGATTTTTGGATGCAAACGGCAAGGCTCGTGCGTTTTACATGGGCTGCTACGGCATCGGCGCAAGCCGCCTTATCGCCGTGGCGATCGAAAGCAGCCACGATGAGAGAGGCTGCGTGTGGCCGCGCGAGCTGGCGCCTTTCGAGCTTGAGATCATCATCTCAAATCACAAAGACGCGGCGGCGGTAGAATTTGCCGAAAAACTATACGGGCAGTGTCGCAAGCGCGGTATCCGCGTGCTACTGGACGATCGTGCGGAGCGTTTCGGCGTAAAGATGAACGACTTTGAGCTAATGGGCTTTCCGTACGCCGTGCTCGTGGGCAAAGCCCTAGCGGAGGGAAGCGTCGAGTTTATCACCCGTGCAGGTCTAAAGCGGCAGAGCGTAAGCGCGGATGAAATTTTAAAATTTATAGAGAAAAAATTAGCCGAGGAAAATTAAGAAGCGCGTAAAAATTTAGCCCTAAATTTGAGCTAAATTTTGCCGCCCTATTTTGAAATTTGCGAGCCGCTTTTGCGGCTACGGCGGATTTATTTTGCTGGCTCTATCCTGATATCTCCGTCCTTTGCGACCAAGCTCACATCGCCATCTATCACGCCTAGACGTACGATGCCCTCGTAGTAGGGCTGATGGCCGTAGTAGATCACAAAGGTATTCCACGGAGCAAAGTAAGAGATTTCGCCCCTTTTGCCGTCGCGTCCTTTTGGCTCGCCGCTTACGTCAAGCGGTTTTGGCAGTTTGGCAATCTTTTCGTGTCCGGCGTAGTCGCTTAAATTTAGCGTTAGCGGTAGCTGCGCGGCAAAACTTCTTGCCACCGCAGTATCATCTAGGATCGCCGTAGCTTCGCCGCTAGAAGTCTTTAGAACTATCTTTGAATTTTGCATTTTCTCCCCAGCTACTAAATTTAGCCCTGCAAAAAGCATAAAGATGGCTAAAATTTTTCTCATTTTTACCTTCCTTATCTCTCGAATTTACCCCTGCAAAGCGCAGGGGCTGCTTGTTTATTTCAAATTCGCTTTGAAAAATTCCTCAAATTTATCGTATGGGATCTTGTTGTTTTTATTGTCATATAGGTCTGTATGCACGGCGCCAGGGACGATAACTAGCTCTTTATTTTTGTTGCCAAGCGACTTAAAAGCGTCCTCGCTAAAGTATCTTGAGTGCGCCTTTTCGCCGGCTACGATAAGAGTCGGAGTTCTCATCTCGCTTGCGTAAGCAAGGATCGGCATATTTATAAACGAGATAAGATTTGTAACGATCCAGCCGCTCTCTCCGCTGTTTGAATTTACAGAGCGTTTGTGATATCCGCGCGGCGTGCGGTAAAAGTCCGCATATTCAGCTATAAACTGCGGCGTGCTTGCGTCTATCTTTTTTGGATCAACGTTTATCGCACCAGTATATGCCGGTTTGCCATTTTAGCATCGACCCAGCGTTGCTCGGCTAGCTTCTTTTTATTTTCATATCTCTCATCCGCGCCTATGCTATCGTTGTAGCCTTTTGCTACCACTCGCGTCATATCATACATCGTGCTGGTTGCAACCGCCTTTATGCAAGGATCGCTAAGAGCTGCATTTAGAGCAAAACCGCCCCAGCCGCAAATTCCTAAAATGCCGATACGCTCGCGATCTACATTGTCTTGAAGCCCTAGAAAATCAACCGCCGCGCTAAAATCATCGGTATTTATCTCTGGGCTTGCTAAATTCCTCGGCTCGCCGCCGCTCTCGCCTGTGTAGCTTGGATCAAAGGCAAGCGTGATAAAACCGCGCTCAGCTAGCGTTTGCGCGTAAAGTCCGCTTGATTGTTCCTTTACCGCGCCAAAAGGCCCGCTAACTGCGATCGCAGCTGCTTTGCCTTTTAAATTTTTAGGCGTATAAAGATCGCCTACTAGCTCCACGCCGTAACGATTTTTAAATTTGACTTTCTTGTGATCTACCTTATCGCTTTTGGCGAAAATTTTATCCCACTCGCTAACCATAGAAACGGCCTCTAGCGGTGATTTTGCTACGTTTGCACCTGCCATTGCATTGCCTCCTAAAATAAAATTGACGCTATAAGCGCCGCTGCAAATTTCTTAAGATACATTTTCGTCCTTTCGGTTTTAATTTAGCTTTACAAGCTGTTTTGTAATGTGCATTCTAGCAGGATTTTAAATTTTGCGTTAGAACGATCCTCCAAATTTCATGCCTAATCCTGTAAAATTTCTAAAAAGGGGTATAATTTCATAAAATTTGAGGCGGAGAGCAAGATGAGTGAGCTAAATTTACTAAAAGAGCAGATAAAAGAGTTTTTACTAAATAGATACGGCGTAAATGGCCTTGTTCAAAGCGACATCGACTCGCTTGATTTTTACATCAGCGAAAAGACGCATGATTTTATCAATGTCATCTACAATCCATCTTTGTGCATTATCTTGCAGGGGGCAAAGTCGGTGGGCTTTGGCGATGAGATGAGCGGATACAACGAGCAAAGGTATCTACTCACATCGACCTATATGCCTCTAAGAGTGAGCCTAACCGACGCCTCAAAAGAGAGGCCATATATCTCGCTTACCCTTAATTTTAGCATGGATGAAATTTATGAAGTGCTAAAAAACGTCGAGATAAAAGAAGATAACATGCAAAAGAGCCAAAAGGGGGTATTTTTCGGCGATCTTACGGAAGAGATAATAGAGCCTGTTTTGCGCTTTATCTTGCTGCTTGAAAAGCCAAAAGAGAAGATTAAATTTCTATCGGATCTTGCCAAAAAAGAGATCCTTTACACCCTTGTAACAAGCGATAAAAGCGGCTATTTTTTAAACAAATTTGCTATGCAAGGCAGCGTTTCTAATAAAATTTTGCATGCCGTCGCAAAGATAAAAAATGAATTTACGAAAAAACTAAATATGAAAGAGGTCGCGCGCGCTTGCTATATGAGCGAGTCGTCGCTCTATCATAACTTCAAGGTCGTAACCTCGCTAAGCCCCATAGCTTTTCAAAAAAAGATCCGCCTTGAAGAGGCAAAAAATCTGCTCGCGACCAAAAATATCGGCGTAGCGCAGGCTGCCTTTGACGTAGGATACGAGAGCGCGTCGCAGTTTAGCCGCGAATACGCAAGGATGTTTGGCGTACCGCCTAAAATTCACAGCGAAATTCTACGCTCCGGCGTGGCATGAGTTTAAATTTAGATCAAATTTAACGGCACAAAGGGCAGGGTAAAATTTCTACTGTCTAGCTTATAAATTTGCGCTAGAGTCTGCTTAAATTTAGCCGAAAACCTTTTTTAAATGCGCTTCGTAATCTCTCATAAAACGCTCCACATCAGGGTTTTTAACGACGTCGTTGCACATAAAAGTAGGCAGTCTTTTCGTGCCTAAAAACTCATTTGCCTTATGAAAATGCAGATAAACGCCGTCCACGCCCACGCCCTCGAAAAAATCGCCCGGCTTGTTAAACGCCTGAAGCGGCGCATTCCAAGTGACGCTTAGCATGTGCGATTTGCCCTTTATCAGTCCGCCCGTGCCGTAGCCGTCGTTTGGGCTCGCGCTGTGCCGCCCGTCGTTTGCCACTATCTTGCCTATGCCGCCCATAAACACCTCGTCTACGTACTTTTTGACTAGCCAAGGCTCGCCCATCCACCATGCGGGCATCTGCCAGATCACGGCATCCATCCATAGAAATTTTTCTACCTCGCCCTCTATATCGTAGCCCTCACGTATCGCGGTTTCGCGCGTTTCGTGTCCTAGGGCTTGTAGCGTTTTTTTGGCTAGCTCATGCAGCGTCTTGCTTAGCTTGCCGCCTTTGCCATTAAACGGCGCTCCGCCGTTGATAAGTAATATTTTCATTTTGATCCTTTGATTAAATTTATTCGTTAGCGACTCGCTGCACCTGAGTTAAAATTTCACCTCACAGCCCTATGCGAAAATATAAGCGTAAATTTTACGAAGCGTTTAATTACTAAATTTTACTTTTACGCTGCAGTTTACCGCCCCAAAATTTCAAATTTATCGCCGTGCACCGCGATCGCTTCGGCGTTATTTATCGGCACCAATTTTAACTTGCCGCCGTAAATTTTTAAAATTTCAGCCGTGCTTTGCACGAAGGGCTCCTCGCCGTAGTGTACTACTGGATAGAATTTAACAAGATCTAGCCCGGTTTGCGTTGCTACTGATTCACTACCACTCGCATTGTCCATCGCGCTCGCATACTCCACGCTGGGAGCCGCGATCATCGCGCCAGCCGACTCGCCCACGTACACGAGCTCGCCGCTTCGGACGCGACTAGCGATGAGGCCAGTAAGATCTTTCTTTTTTAGCTCGCGCAAAAGATAAAAGGTGTTGCCGCCGCTTACGTAAAGCACCTGCGCCGCGCCGATCTTTGCCTTCGCTTCGGCCTCGCTCGCTTTGGAAACGTCTAAAATTTGAAGCGTAAAGCCCATTTTGGCAAACGCCTCTTTCGCCTCGTCCACGTAGTCTCGGTACTCCTCTACGTTTGCGGCGGTCGGAATAAAAAGCACCTCTTTAGCGCGGATATTTTGCCTCGCATAGTCCTCAAAAAGCGTCGCCGCACCCGCAAAATAGGAGCATAAAAACATCTCTATCATTGTTTTTCCTTTCATTAAATTTGCGCTGATTTAAAGCGCTCGTAAAGCTTGGCCGCAATGACTGCGAGCAATGCGACCCGAACTAGCAGAGTAAATTCTACCGCGCCCACAAAGCAAGCGCACGATGAAAAATAGCGCGGACAGAATTTAGCCGATAAGAGGACAAAATTTACCGCCGCAGCGATTACAAAATACACAAAAACCCGAACGGCAGCGCAAATCACTCCACAATCGCCAACTGCCTGGCGATTTCAAACTTCACTAAAACGACGCGAACCGATCAAATCGAGCTGGCTAGAGGAGTCGATCAGAGCGAACGATCAAAACGATCAAATTAAGCCGATCGACCGAATCGATCAAGGCAAGTCAGCCAAGGCAAAACGGCTAGTGCTTTTTATCTTTAAAAAATCTAACGATCTTGGCCTGCAGCTTGAACCACTCGCTAAGCTCCATTATAGGATGCCCCGCGTAGTTTTTACCGCCCGATAAATCCTTGCTTATGCCACCGCGCGCCGCGATCTGAGCGAAATCGCCCACGCTTACGTGCCCGCCGCTGCCGCTCTGTCCGCCCATCACGACGTTGCGTCCAAGCGTCGTCGAGCCCGCAAGCCCAACTTGAGAGACGATGAGGCAGTTTTGCCCAAGCTCGCAGTTGTGCCCGATCTGAACGAGATTGTCGATCTTGCTGCCCCGCTTAACGATCGTGGAGCCGAATACCGCGCGATCGATCGTCGTGCACGCGCCGATCTCGACCTCGTCTTGCAGCACGACGTTGCCGTTGTGATAAATTTTAACATGCTCGCCCGTTTTGGTGTGCGCATAGCCGAAGCCGTCGCTTCCGATGACGGCGTTTGCGTGGATCACGCAGCGCTCGCCGATGATCGTGTCATTGTAGATGACGGCGTTTGCGTGGATCACGCAGTCGCTTCCGATATGCACGTCATCGCCGATATACGCGCC
>CAURMQ010000031.1:0-14491 GCA_963525765.1 uncultured Campylobacter sp.
AAAGCCCTACGCGGCGCAAAAGCCCGCGCAGATACTCCTCGCCGTCTTTTAGATCGAGCCCTTTTAGGCCCGCGAAAATGTTTAAATTTTGCCAGACGCTAAGCTCCTCGTAAAGCCCCAGACTCTGCGACATATAGCCGTTTGCGCTGACGAATTCTTTATTTTCGCCGCTAGGGGTGAAGCCAGCAAATTTTATCTCGCCGTAATCGGGCGCGATGATGCCGCAGATGAGCTTTAAAAGCGTAGATTTGCCCGCGCCGTCGGGGCCCGTGAGGCTGATGAGCCGCGGCGCGTCGCCAATTCGCAGATCGAAATTTTCAAAAACGACGTTTTTGCTGCGATCCTCTCGCAGGTAAAATTTCTTTAAATTTACGATATTTAGTAGATCCAAGCCTAGCTCCAAATTTTATTTACTCGCCCGTCGCTTGGCGCGACGAACGAGACCTACGCACGCCGAAAAGGCGCTCTTTATCGCGACGCCTTGCTTCTACAGCCGCCGAGACATCGTGGTTTCGCAGCCGCTACGGCGTCTTAGTTTGGTGACCGCCGCGGCATCTCGGTTCTACAACCGCCGCGCGCTTTAAATTTCGCGACGCACGTTGAACAATTTCGCCCAAACCTCGCATAAATTCGACGTAACTTACCACAAGCGCGCGAAACCAAGCTCTATCGCGCCGGGGCGCCCTGCAATCGCCCGCTCGAATTCGAGTGCCCGCACGATCGGCGTTGCTTACGGCTCGCGCCGAATATTTCGCGCGACGCCCGATCCGTCTTGAGCGCGTGCATATCGCATCGGCTAGCCGCGCCGCTAACGATGCGCACACAACGCGCATGAGCGGGGCGGTCTCCAAAACATGAAGCGGCCCGTGAGCACCCGCGATAAATTCGCTTCAAAACGCAAATGAAAGCGAGTTTTCAAACACCTGGCGACCTGTGAGCGCCGAGCTCTCTATCTGCGCTGCGCCTCTTGCGGTGAAATTTTACCGCCGCCATGTCTTTTGACGAAATTTTACCTAGTCTCGACTTTCCTTAACATAGTACCGACTTCAGCTACTGTGTCCTTTGGGGTAAAATTTCACCGCCGCGCACAATCGGTATTTGATCGCGCCGTTTGTTTCGTAGTGAAATTTTACTGCCGTCCACGCTCAGTTCAATCGCCGCTAGTTTATCACACACTCGCTAAAAACGAAGCCCGCCACCGCTCTATCGCCCGGCTTTTACCTACTCTCCACTGCCGCCGAGCCGCAAATTTTAAAATTTAGCCCGCGCTGCTTTGCAGCAAAATTTCGCCGAAATTTTACTCGCCGTGCTGCAAAATTTCGATCTTTTATCCAAAGCTGCCGTCAGCTCGCACAAAACTCGCGCGATAAAATTTACGCCGCCTTTACACGGCTTCGTTATAAGCGCGCAGTATTTTATCGCCGCCGAGACGATGCATTTTTTAGGCACAGCAAAAATTTATCGCCCTGCTCTGCCGAACAGGCGCCGTTTAAATTTTACCTCAAAACGCGCTTTTAAAATTTCATCAGGCTCACGCCGTATGCACGGCTCGCGCGGCGTTACGTAAAATTTTACTGAACGACGAGCTTTGCTATCCAAATTTCGCCCGCAGTCTCCAAAGTGCCGCCCGCGCGCTAAATTTCGCTCGTGCATTAAAATTTAGCGTAGCGTTTGCGCGTTAAAATTCCACGCTGATCGGCTGGCCTAAGCGAAAGCTGCCGTCCTCGTCGCTGAAATCGGCGCGCGCCTCCCACACGAGATCTGCGCGCAGCTCCTCGGTCTGCACCGTGCGGGGCGTGTACATCGCGGTTTGGCTCACGTAGGCGACCTTCGCGCTCGCGCTAGAGCCGTCCGCAGCGATGATCCGCACGCTCTGCCCGGCGCGCAGGAAGCGGAGCTGATTTTCGCTTAGATAAAATTTCGCGCGCTTGTTTTTTACTTCGCTAAGCTCAAAAACGCCCACGCTGGGTATGCTGATGTCGCCGAGCTCCTTAAGGCGCGCTCTGATCTGCCCGCTAAATGGCGCTTTTAGCACGCTTTGCGTCTCGATTTGGTAGTTCAGATATTTTAAATTTTCCTCGCAGCTTGCCAAATTTGCGCGGGCGGCGCCGACATCCTCGCCGCGGTAGCCGCTTTGAAGCTGGCGCAGATTAGCCTGCGCGCTTTGCAGCTGGGCTTGCGTGCGCTTCATCGAGTAAAACGCCTCGTCGATCTGCTGCTTGGACGCGGAGTTGCTTTTGCCTAGGCTCTTGAGGCGCTCGTTCGTCAAAGTAGCGAGCTGTAGGGCGTTTTGCAGCGCGCTTACGTTCGCCGCTGCCATCTCGATCTCCTCGCTACGAAAGCCGCTTTGCAGCTTTTGCAAGCTAAATTTAAGCCCTTCACATCTCGCGATCTGAATACGTCTTTGAAAGCTCAGATCCGCCGTATCCAGAGCCGCCAAGACGTCGCCAGCCTGCACGAAATCGCCCTCGTCGCGATAAAGCGCGCTAATGCGGCCGCTGCGCTCGAAGCTAAGCGAGCTCTGCCTGATGTCGATGATGCCGTAGGCCTTGTGCGCGACCTCTTCGCGCCTATCGAGATTGAAGTAGATCGCCGCGGCGAGAGCGGCTAGCGCAAAAACGACGAAAATTAGAAGCCTTTTCATAGATCGCCTTAAATTTTGATATGCGGTTATTATAAAATAACTTTTCTAATGCGGCGCTGATATTTGAGGCTCGGACGGTAATTTTGTAAATTGATCGCATAAAATTGCCGTATTGAATTGACCGCCGCACGAGTAGAATTGAGGCTTGGGTGGATAAAATTTAGCCTATCCGCGCGATTTTAAGCGGTACGGCTTGTAAAACACAGCGACTTTTTGAATTAAAAATTTTAAAATTTTGACGAGGGGGCCCCGCTCGGAAGCAGAGCGCGAAATTTAATGGGGAAATTTAGCGAGCATTGGGCTTTATGGGCCCAAAGCTCGCTCGGTCGCGCAAAAGCTGAAATATTTAAAACTCGCCTTTAACCGCGGCGATCCATTTATCGGCCCTCGCCTGCCAGTGCTCGTCGCCTTTAAAATCGATCGTAAGACCTACGAATTTGCCGTTTATGAAGGCGCGCGAATGTTTAAATTTATAGCCCTCTGCGCCCCAAGCGCCGATGAGATGAGCCTTTTTAAGCACCGGCAAAAACGCGCTCATGCCGCTGCAAAAATCGCTGCCGTGGCGCTCGACGTTACCGACGCCGACGAGCGCGACCTTGCGTCCGTCAAAATCAGTTTTGTTCAAAAGCTCCAATTTGTCGTCAAATTTAGCCTGTATCTGTCCGTCGCCGTGCGTCGAAGCTGCAAAAATAAACGCGCTAGCGCCTGCCAAATCCTCCTCGCCAAGTTCTTTGGCCTCCTTGATCTCAAAGCCGAGCTTTGAAGCGATATATTCGCTCACGACTTTCGTATCGCCGCCTTTGGTAGCGTAAACTAATAGTTTTTTCATTTTTTCTCCTTAAAAATAAGAATGATTCTAACAAAATAAGATAAATTTTGAGTGAAATAAAAATTTTATAAGGCGCTCAGATATAGCGCGATGCCTCGTATCCGGATAATTTTAAGCGGCAGTGAGCCGGTAAATTTTAACGCCGCCGCTTAACCGCTCGTATAAAAATCCATAGTATAATGCCGCCCGTAGCTCATTACAAAGGAGAAAACATGAAGAATTTTACATTATGTTTGATCGCAGCGATCGCACTTTGTGGCTGCGCGACCCCGCAGGATCGATACGGCGGAGATGTTTATGACGCGAGCGAAACGAACCGCATGAGGCAGAGCGATCGGATCGAGATCGTCGATGTCCTGCCCGCCAAAATAAACGTAGAGCGCTCCGAGGGCAATACTGGTAAAATTTTAGGTGGCGTCGCGGGCGGAACTACGGGCGCGGTCATCGGGCATAAGCTCGGCAAACATAGCAGCAGCAGGCGCTTAGCTGAGACCGTGGGGCTAGTAGGCGGCGCGGTAGTGGGCGCGGTCGCCGGAGATGCGATCCAAAACTCCCAAAAGACGGTGCAAGGCTCCAACATCATCTACAAGCTAAACGGCAAGGAGTACTCATCCGTGCAAGCCGATCCGCCGTGCAGATTTAGACGCGGCAAGGCTCTGCTGATCCACACGGGCAGCGAAACGCGGGTGCAGCCGAACTCGGGATGCTAACAGAACTCGGTATGTTAAATTTAAAGTCACCCAAAGCTTGCGGTGAAATTTTAAAATTTCACCGCAGCGCTTAAATTTAATAGCGATGTTTTAAAATTCTAAAGCGGCGCGGCTTTTGAAAACAGTGCCGCTAAAATTTGCGGGCGATCGAAATTTTAACTCTGCAAAATTTTAAGAGCCCGCTAAAATACTTTAATATATAATCGCCGCTTAAAAACAGGAAGCGGCGATGAAAAAATTCTATCTTAAAATTTGGCTACTCGCGTTTATAGCGGCATTTGCAGCGATCCCCGCTGCGGCAAAGGTAAGCGTAGATCATTTACAAACCCAAGAGGAAAAAGATTTAGCGATCTCTTGCAATAGCGGCAACGGAAAATATAGCGCATGCACGAAACTAGTCGAAATTTTATCCAAAAAGTGCGACGGCGGAGATTATGAAAGCTGTGGGGTTGTCGGAATGATATTTACGGATTTGGGTCAATACGAATTCTCATCCGTTCCTTTGATTAAGGCATGTGAAGCAAATATCATGTCTTACTGCTCCTATCTTGCCATTAACGATATACTTTTTACGGGAAATCTTGAAAGAGCTGCTAAGGTTTTTGACAAAATTTGTAAACAGGGAATTTCAGAGGACAAAAGGCTTGCTTGCAGCATCAAGAAAGAGATTGAAGACTGCTCTAAAGATGCAAAGTGCGATCCGCTAATGAAAGCCAAAGAAATTATCAAAGGACTATAACCATGAGAAAAATTTTATCATTAGCGCTACTTTTATCTATGCCTTTGCTGGCAAAAAACGATATAGACATTGATATCTCTGCCGCAATAAACGATACAAACTTAAAGAATTTAGCGAATAATTGCAATTGGAACAAAGGCGATTATGAAGCTTGTTCGATATTAAAAGATGCTTTATCGGCAAAATGCGACGAAAAAAAATTTAAAAGCTGCGGTGCATTGGGAATTTTATTAATATATTTGCGCAGAGAGGAAGACGCAACAAAAGCGCTAAATAAAGCTTGCGATGCCGGATTATTAAATTTTTGCCTAAATGCAGGAATGCACGATTTGTACTATACGGGCAATATAAAAAGAGCATTTGCAAATCTAAAAAAGGTATGCGATGCGGCAATAGAGCCTTCGAAGAAAAAATTGGCCTGCAAGATGAGCTATGGTTTGGAGCCATGTTTAAATAACGACGAATGCAATCCTGTTAAAAAAGCTAAAGAACTTTTGGAATAAGATTAATTTAACAGGATAAAAGAACGGCAATAATTTATAAAGTTTGAAAAGATAAAAGGTCGCGGCGGGCAATTTGAATTAATACAACCCATCAAAAAAATAATGTAAGCAGTTGGCTATATAATTTTGAAATTCTAATCCAGAAACTTTGTATCTTACCTATAAAAATTTCTAAATTTTACTCTTGCAATTTTTTAATCATAAATTTATTCGAGCCTTTTAAATTTCCTCTAAAACCTCTCTTGCGTATTTCATCCCCAAATCATACGCCTTTTCATTTAGCGCACGGGTTTTTTCAGGCACGGAGCGGAGCATTTGCTCTTTTACTAGCCCTGAGTCCATACAGCGGCTAAGCTCTACTGCGATCGCTAGAGCCACGACACTTTGAGTGATGACATTTCCAACTTCGTATTTTGCGATGGTAATGATTGGAATTTCATAAATTTTAAAGCTTGCCCTATCCTCATCGCTCGGCACTACTAAATTCGGCTCGATTACGATCACGCCGCCTTTTTTCACGCCGCTTTTGAAAGCATCGTAGCTGCTCTGCGCTGTTGCGAGCATAAAATCGATCTCGCCCTCACTCGCGTAAGGATATAGAATTTCTTCATCGCTTAAGATAATATCCACTTTCGTAGGTCCGCCACGTACCTGAGAAGTATACGTAGATGCCTTGATTCCATAGCCTCCGTGCGCGATCTTTGCCGCAGCTAGAATTTCGCCTGCTAAGATCACGCCTTGACCGCCCACTCCCACAAATCTTAATTGATTCATCTTAGTCCTTCAAAATTTATCGCTTCGCCGCTTTGTGCCGCGTCTATCACCTTTTGATACGCCTTTGTGTATTCGGTGCGCCCATTATCTTCGTATAAAACTCCAAGCGGAAATAGCCCTGCTCGCTCATCCTCGCTAAGAGCGTCAAATTTTGCTTTAGAGACCGTGCGCGAATCAAGCCACTTTAGCATTTGCACCGCCTCGCTCATTTTATTTTTACGACCCAAATTTACGTGGCAGTTGCTAAAAATATCAAAAAAACTATAACCCTCGTGCTCAAAGCCCTTAGCCAAAAGTCGCTCGATTTTTTCGGGATTTGTCACGCTCTCGCGTCCGACAAAAGTTGCTCCGGCAGCGATCGCAAGTTTCGCCGCATCAAAGCTGGGATCGACATTGCCATATTGTGCCGTAACCGTCCAAAACCCACGCGGTGTCGTAGGACTCGTCTGCGAGTTCGTAAGCCCGTAGATGAAATTGTTTACTAAGATATGATTTAGATCGATATTGCGGCGGCATCCATGGATCGTGTGATTGCCCCCTATCGCAAGCCCATCGCCATCGCCAGTGACTACTATTACGTGTTTGCCTGGATTTGCAAGCTTGATACCCGTAGCATAAGCTATCGCGCGTCCGTGCGTCGTATGGACGGTATTGCAGTCTATGTAACTCGACATCCTGCCACTACAGCCGATACCGCTTACCACGCACACATCGTCCATACTCCAGCCTATGCGGTCAATCGCGCGGATGATCGCTTTTAAGATCACTCCGTCGCCGCAGCCCCAGCACCAAAGCGTAGGCATCTTGTCCGTTCTTAGATATTTGTCGTAATCAAACGCCATTTAAAGCTCCTTTACTTTCTCGATAATCTCGCTAGGGCTGATCGGTCTGCCGTTTGCCTTAAGAAGCGTCTTAAAATCATCCCTCAAGCAAGCGCGCTGCACCTCTAGCAGATACTGCCCTAAATTTAGCTCGGCGATCAAAATTTTATTAAATCTCTCCCCTAGCTCCCTTAGCTTGCGCGCTGGGCTTGGCCACAGCGTGATCGGGCGGAAAAGCCCCACACGCACGCCTTGCCCTCGTAGCTTTAAAATCGCGTCTTTTGCTGCTAAGCTAACGCTGCCATAGGCGATGATGCAAGCATCAGCGTCATCTAGCATAAATTCCTCATATTGCACGATCTCATCTTCATGCGCCGAAATTTTATTAAAAAGCCTTTTTATAGAGCGATCTACGATCTGCTCATTTTCGGTCGGAAAGCCCTTCGCGCCGTGATGAAGCCCCGTTATGTGATAGTGGTATCCCCTAAAAAAGGGATTTAGCACCGCAGGCTTATCGGGCGCAGCATCGTAAGGCTCATAATCTTTCGGACTACCTTTAAATTCCACCCTGCGTTCGATTTTTAAATCCGAAATTTCAGGGAGTATCGCCTTAGCCTGCATATGCCCAAGCGTCTCATCAAGTAGCAAAAATACCGGCGTCATAAACCGCTCGGCTAGATTGAAGGCGCGCACGGTTTGCGTATAAGCCTCCTTTAGTGAGCCCGGGCACAGCGCGATGCTTTGAAAATCGCCATGAGTGGGGTTGCGAGCTTGCAAAATATCGCCCTGCGCCACTCGCGTAGGAAGCCCGGTGCTAGGACCTCCGCGCATAACATTTACGATTAAAAGCGGAATTTCAGCGATGAAGCCAAGTCCAATCTGCTCTGATTTTAGCGAAATCCCAGGACCGGAGCTTGCCGTCATCGCCTTTGCACCGCTCATCGACGCGCCCAAAGCTACAGAAATGCCCGAAATTTCATCTTCCATCTGGATAAATTTGCCTCCGACCTTAGGTAGCAAGCGACTCATCTCGTGCGCGATCTCGCTGCTCGGCGTGATCGGGTAGCCGCCGAAAAAATTACAGCCACAATCAATCGCCGCACGCGCAATTAAGGCGTTGCCTGTGGAAATTACCTCTCTCATTATGCGTCCTTGGGTTTCATAAAATTATTGTTTTTGATCTTTTCAGCCATCTCTCTAGCCTGAGAGCTTAGACGAGCGAATTTAAAGCCTCTGGGCGCAACGAAAATCGCAAAATCAGGGCAGTGCAACTCGCACTCCCTACAGCCGATACAGGCGCCCTCATCCACCACGTCGATCATCATGCCCTGCACGGCGCCCTCGTCCTGTCTCATCGCGATCGCGCCGCTAGGACAGACGCTTACGCAGATGTTGCACGCCTTACAGCGGCTCTCATCCGTCCAGACGGCGCGCTGGCTCTCATTTTCACTCATATTTTCTCCTTAATTTATCAAAATCTGCACTAAATCCCGCTTTGCGATTTAAAATTTGAAATTTTACGGCGCAAGTCTGCTCTGACCGCATTAAAGTCCTCTCGTTTTTAAATTTTGCAGAGTTTAAATTTTAAAATTTTGTGGCGTTTAAAAATTTTACGTCACGCAAAATTCTGAGCCAAAGTAAAATTTTAATCTATGAAATTTCACAGCGGGCAAAATTGCGCAAATTTTAAAATTCCGCAGTGAATAAAATTTTACGCTGTAAAATTCCGCGAGCTTAAATTTCTTGCCAAAGTGAAATTTGATGCTGCAAATTCTATCACAAGAATTCTGCGCTTTAAAATTTTAGCTCTGTAAATTCCGCGTCGCGTCGAATTCGCTTTATTTCCACTAAAACTTTAGCTCCGCTATCCGCTCACGCATCCGTTCAAGCTGCGCGTAAAACTCGCCCGAGTAGGCGAAATTTCTCTCTATTGCGCCCATTTTACCGACGCTTACGAAACGCCCCAAAGGCACTCCCGATCTATCCGCGACGCAGCAGGCGAGCGTGCCGCAGGTATCAAAAAGGATGTATTTTATGATCTTTACGATCCCCGCAGCGGGCGCCAAATACGCCGACGTGCCCAGTAGCTCGCCGATCTGCGCACCCGCGCGTTTGGTATTTTGCACCGCACGCTCGAAAATTTCATCCGAAATTTCAAATCCCAACTCGTTTTTAAGCGCGATCATCTCTTCGCTATGCGGGCCCACGATCGCGCTTCTCATCGATGAAATTTCCTTGCCGCTCGCTCGCGCGAGTTCAAATTTAAGCCGCGCGCCGTCTAGCTCGCCCGCCATGCCGATGACTCGCTCCTTTGCAAACCCGCTGGCCTGCAGCGCCGCATAGACCATCATATCAAGCGGATTGGTAACGACGATGATGATGGAGCTAGGCGCGTATTTTGCGGCATCTCGCGCACATTGCGCGACTATGGCGGCGTTGCTGCCAAACAGTTCCTCCCTGCTCTGTCCCGCCTTTCTTGCGCGCCCCGCGGTGATCACGACGATGCCTGCGTCCGCTATGTCGCCGGGCTCTGTGCTGCCGCTTATGAGCAGGTCGCGCTCGTAAACAGCCGCCGTATGGGCTAGATCTAAAGCCTTGCCGCGCGCGATCCGCTCTACAGCATCCACAAGCGCGATGCTATCTATCTTTTGGCTCAAAGAATCGCTTACGATAAGATCGTTCGCTACCGCTGCGCCGATGTTTCCGGCGCCGAATATCGCTATTTTCATTGTTATCTCCCAAATATCGGTCCGCATTTTTATAAATGCTGGGGTTAAATTTTAAAATTTAAAGACGAAATCTCGTTTTTTAAATTTAATGCCGAAACGGCCTTAAATTTTACCTCTGCGCCTTTACGTTGCGCTCGTGCTCGGCTTGCGTGCGCGCAAAATCGTGAAGCCCCGTTTTTTTATTTCGCATAAAATAGAGGTATTCGCTCTTTGCGGGCGCGAAAACGGCGCGTATCGCATCGCGAGAGACCACGCACACGGGCTCTTTGGGAAGTCCGTCGTTGAGGTAGGTGTTGTAGTGGCTGGTGTCGGTGCGGATGCGCTGTGGAGTGATCTTGACGTGCGAAAACTCGCCATAATTCAGCGTACCGTCCATCTGAAGACGCATATTTTTGGCTAAGCGGTTATCGATGACGGAGGCTACGAGGGGCATCTCATCTGCGTTTGCGGCCTCTTTTTGAATGACCGAGGCCTTGATCAGCACCTGCTTCCACGCCGTGGCGTTATATTCGCCGCTAAGCTCGCGCGACAATCCTTCGTGGAATTTTTGCGCAGTTGAGATGAGGTGGTCGATGATATTTTTTTCGCTTTCGTTTTTGCCTATTTTATAGGTTTCTGGAACCAAAAAGCCCTCGTAAAACGGCGCCGTGGCGTTGTATTCGCGCTCAAGCTCGCTAAAGCTTAGCCTGCGATCCTTCGCGAGCTGTTTTAAAAACACGATCGTAGTCTCGCCCGGGATCAGCTTGATCTCGTTCATCACGGGCTTTGCGACGCTTAACTCATACAAAAATTGATATTTTGGCAAATTTTCGCCGCTAAGCTCCAGCTCGCCGGTTTTTGCGCCTCCGTAAAAAGAAAGCAGTCTCGCGTCGAATTTGCTAAATTTAGGATAGCTCTTTGAGAGTTGCGATAAAATTTTCGTTGAGCTGCCCTGGCCTATCTGCACGGTTGCCGCGTTGCCGACGCGCTCGTGCAGATCAAAGCCCACGGCCAAAAGGAAAATAGCCGCAAGCTCGATACAAATGCACGCCGCTTTGATGAGCTTTATAAAGAATTTCATGCGTTCCTTTCAAAATTTAGCTGAAATTATAGGCAAATAAGCCAAAATTTTGAATAAATTTCATATTATAAGCGCAGTTTTTCGGCACGCCCGATTTGATTTTGGGCGTAGCTTTTTGATAGGACAATGATGTTTAAAACTTTGGCTAGATTTTTTTTGTGCATAACCATACTTTTTATAATCTGCGCGGTAGGCCTAAAGCACGGTATTGCGATTTCGCAGCTGGACGTGGGCTTTGCAAAGCTGCAGGGGTTTTATCTCAAGCTAAATAAAAGTCTCGTGCTGCGCATCAAAAATCTTGAAATTACGCAAAATAATACACAAAATTTAGAGCAAAATTCCACCGATCTGCGCACGCAAAGCGAGAAAATTTTAGAATTTAGCAAAAAAATCTCGCTCATCAACTCCTTTTTTGAAGAGATCGACGTAGACAATATGAAAATAAAAGGCGAAAGCCTGAAACTAAAATACAAAAGCGACGTTTTTTACGCAGATACGCGGTTTTTTAGGCTAAGCTCAAAGATCACGCCTGGCGCAAACGGACTTAGCTTTGATCCGATCGAGCTTGAGCTAAATGATTTTAATCTCACTCTGCACGGCACGGCGCGAGCAAATTTCAGAGCTGATACGTATGATTTTAACGGCACCTTCGCTTCGCACGAGATTGCGGGCGAGCTTGACGTGCACAATATCGGCTCGGAGCTAAATATCGAGATAAACCGCGCCTCGGCCTTGAGTCTGAAAAATTTTATGAATGAGCTGGGCGCACTTACTGGGCTAAATCCCCTTGCGAACGAGTGGATCTACGGCAAGGCGGTCGCGCAAAACTACTACATCGAAAATCTGCATGCCAAAGTCGATCTGAAAGATCCGCGCCCGATCGCAGAAAATGTTAGTGCCACGGCCTACGCGCAGGATCTTACGATAAAATTTCAACCGCAAATCGAAGCCGTAACGGTAAAAGACGCCAATATCACGCTCAAAAACGATTTTCTAAATTTCACGCTAAATGAGCCTAAATTTAAAGGCAAAAGCCTGGAGGGAAGCGGCGTACGTATCGGCGGACTCTTTGAAGAGAGGCCGGTCGTATATCTGGATCTGCGGACCAAGGAAAGCTTGGGCAAGGACCTTATAGCGATCCTGCAAAGCTACGGCATAGACGAGCCCGTATATCCGCTAGGTGGCGGGATCGATGCGCGCGTGCTGATAGACGTGGACGTCGAAAAGGAAAGCGCCAAGGTCGATGCGAACGTGACGCTAAAAGACGCCGATCTGATGATCTCAAAGGCAAAATTTCACTCCAAAGCCGCGCGGGTGCACATCACCGAGAAAAAAATCGATATCAAAGACGCAAATCTGCAAAATGAAATTTTTAACGCCACGGCAAGCGGCAGTATCGATATCGCCACACGCAAGGCTAAATTTAACGGCACAATCCATAGCTTCAATCTCTCCCCGAACGGCAAAGAAATTTTAAAATTTGGTGACGTGCGAGATAATATGAGTCTTGATTTTAGCGGCAAGGCGCCGGTGCTGAGCTCGCAATTTTTAGGCGCGAAGATGAGCTTCGGCGAGCGGATCGAGATTAGCTCGCCCGATATTAGCGGAATTTTGCCCTTTTCTAAGACGCTTAAAAACGCGGGCATTAGCGGCGGAGATCTTAAAATTTTAACCAGCGATTTTACAAACTTAGATATCAGCAGCAACAATCTCATCTTTGATTTCGGTCTGCTAAACAAAGATGGCAGTCACTACAAAAACGATTCTTTCGCGCTTCGGGTGCGCGGGGGCGATCTGGACGGCTCTAGCGGAAGCGGTAAAATTTCTCTTAAAATAAACAAAGGCGGCAACTTCGTCGCTCTAAAAGATGTGGACGTCGCGATCAATACGAGCGTGCAAACCAGCGAGTTTAATAGCGGCACGAAGGAGCGCTCGCCGATAAATTTCAGCGGGCAAAATTCTGCGATCGTGCTATCCGATCTTAATAAGACGCTTAAATTTACGCACTTTAACGGCGTGCTGGACGGCAAAAATATGAACCTGAACGCAAATTTCAAACGCGGCGACGTGAAGCTGATCTTTAAAAAGAGCTTGCTTCAAATTTTTGCGCAAAACATCAGCGGAGAGGCGCTCAATCAATTCCTAGGCTCGCAGAGCTTCGACGGAGGGGTATTTACGCTAAAAGCAAGCGGTATCGATCCGCGCAACTACCGCGGTGAGATCAACGTGCAAAACACCTATCTGAAGGACTACATCATCTATCAAAGGCTGCTTAGCTTTATAAACTCCGTGCCGTCGCTGCTTACGTTTAAGACGCCCGATTTCAACGATCGCGGCTTTAGCGTGCAGAAGGGCAAAATTTACTTCCGCCGCAGCGGCGATAAAATTTACATAAACGCGATGAACTTTACCGGCAGCAGCGCAGACATCGCGGGCAACGGCGAAGTGGATATGAAAAGCGGCGCGCTAAATATCGATCTGGAGCTTAAATACCTCAAAGACGCAAGCTCGATAATCTCAAAAATCCCGCTGCTAAATCATATCATCTTGGGCGAGAACAACACGATCTCCACGATCATCGAGATTCGCGGCACGATGAAAAAGCCTACCTACTCGACCGGCGTTGCGACCGACGTGCTAAAAACGCCGTATAATCTCATCAAAAACACGTTGATGCTGCCTTTTGTAATCTTCGGCGACAACGAGGAGAATAAATGAAATTCCCGCTTGATTACAAGGATAGCTTTGAAAAATCGCTGCTGTTTTGGCTCGTAAAATTCGTGCGCTACAAGCTAAGCGCGCTATCGAATAAGGAGCTGAAAAACGACGCGCTGTTTCGCCGCGCAAGCCTGGCGCTAAATCACGAGGTCGCGAATATCAATGAACTCGAGCGGCTCGCAAAAGATGCGCGAAATGCGGGACTTACCGGCATCAATACCTATTTTAACCCGCTTAAAAAATTTTACGAAGCGATCATGCAGTACGGCCTTGAGAGCATGAAAAATATCGACGAGGAGCTTTTGAGCGAAATCTTAGCCTCGATTACGGGCGGGCTGAGCGATGCGAGCAAAAAAAACTACCGAATCGCGCTGATAAATTTTTTCGGCTTCATCGACCGACAAAATGAGCAGGACGGAACCTCGCACAACTTTGGCATCGAGCTTAAACACTGGGGCGGCGTTAGCGGCAGCCGCGGCACAAAGCTTCCGGAGTTTATGAACGAGGAGGAGTTAAAGCGGTTTTTGGATGCAATAAATCTAAGCGAGTTTCACTCCTTTGCGCATCGCAACCGCCTGATCGTAAAAATCATCGTCTACACCGGCATCCGCGTGGGCGAAGCAATAAATTTAAAACGCAAAGATATCGCGCCAGAGGGCGATCTTTTCATCATCCGAATCCGCGGCAAGGGCAACAAATATCGCATCGTAATGATCAAACGCCACCTGATCGAGGAGCATCTAAACGCGCTGGAGACGAACTTTGCCAACAAAGAGGGCTATCTTTTCGTCACCAAAAACGGCGCGCCGCTTACTCAGGCCTACGTCAGCGGCATCGTGGAGAAAATTTTAATGAGCGCGGGCATCCGCAAGGAAAAAAATGGTGCTCACATGCTGCGCCACACTTTCGCGACGATGCTTTACAAAAAGCAAAAGGACCTCGTGCTCGTCCAAGAAGCCCTCGG
>CAURMQ010000032.1:0-14409 GCA_963525765.1 uncultured Campylobacter sp.
TTTATCAGCTCTTGAAGCAGCAAGCGCTCCGGGCTGAACCAAAAGCCGTTGTAGATGAGCTCGGCGTAGCGCGGCATCAGATCGTCTTTTAGATGCGCCGCGCCGCGATCTAGCGTTATGCTCTCGATCGCGCGGTGAGCCTTTAGCATAATCGTGCCGCCCGGAGTTTCGTAGCAGCCGCGACTCTTCATGCCGACGTAGCGGTTTTCAACAAGATCAAGCCTGCCGATGCCATTTTTAGCGCCGAGTTCGTTAAGCGCGGCTAGCATCTCGTGCGGCTTAAGCGCCTTGCCGTTTAGCTTTACGGGATCGCCGTGTTTGTATTCGATCTCGATGATCTCGCTCTTATCGGGCGCATTTTTAGGGCTTACGGTCCATCGCCACATATCCTCCTCAGGCGCATGAGCGGGATCTTCCAGCACCAAGCCCTCGTAGGAGATATGAAGGATATTCGCATCCATCGAATACGGCGATTTGCCTGGCTTTGAAGCGATGTCGATGCCGTTTTTCTTAGCGTAAGCAAGCAGCTTCTCGCGAGAGTTCAGATCCCACAGCCTCCACGGCGCAATCACCTTAATATCGGGATTTAGCGCGTATGCGCCAAGCTCGAAGCGGACTTGGTCGTTGCCTTTACCGGTCGCGCCGTGGCTTACGGCGTCCGCACCGGTTTTTTTCGCAATTTCAACTAGCTTTTTAGCGATTAACGGGCGGGCAATCGATGTGCCTAAAAGATACTCGCCCTCATAAACGGCATTTGCGCGAAACATCGGAAATACGTAATCGCGCACAAATTCCTCGCGCAGATCCTCTACGAATATATTTTCCTTTTTGATGCCCAGTTTCAAAGCTTTGTTTTTGATCGGCTCCAAATCCTCGTTCTGACCGATATCTGCGGTGAAAGTCACCACATCGCAGCCGTAAGTATCACCGAGCCACTTTAAAATAATACTAGTATCTAGTCCTCCGGAATACGCCAAAACGACCTTTTTTACATCTTTTGCCATCTCAAATCCTTTACGTAAAATTTGGCGAAATTCTACCAAAAATAGTTTAATAGTTGCTTTTAAGGCAAATATCGCTAAACTCACGCTTATGAGAATCGATAAATTTTTAAACGCAGTAAATATCACCAAGCGCCGCGCAATCAGCGAAGATATGTGCAAAAGCGGCGTCGTAGCCGTAAACGGCGCGGTAGCAAAGCCCGCCAAAGAGCTTAAAATCGGCGACGTTATTACGATAAGCTTTTTGGATAGAAAACAAAGCTTTAAAGTCCTAGCCTTTCCTAGCGCGAAAAATACGCCCAAAAGCGAGCAAGCAAAGTATGCCCAAGAGCTTTGAACTCATCTGCGGCGAGGATGAAATTTCACGCCTCGTACAAGCGCTGCCAAAAAGCGGCATAATCTTGCTCATCGGCGATCTTGCCAGCGGCAAAACAACGCTTGCGCGCGCGATCGTGCGAGCGCACGGATCGGATGAAAATGTAAGCTCGCCAACATTTTCAATCATGCAAAACTACGGCGAAATTTATCATTACGACATCTATAACGGTGGCTGTGAGGGGATTTTAAAAAACGGGCTATTTGAAAATTTATTTGAAGAGGGGCTTCATCTGATCGAATGGGCGGATGAAAATTTGATAAATTTACTTAAAAAATATGAGCTTGATTTTTGCGTAGTGAGGATCACGCCGCACGCGCAAGGGCGAAAATACGAGGTAAGCTATGCATAAACTGGAAGTCAGGGGTCTTAAAAAAACCATAAAAGGCACGCCGATCATTAAGGGCATCTCGCTGGAGCTTTACAACGGCGAAATCGTGGGGCTGCTAGGACCCAACGGAGCGGGCAAAACCACGACGTTTTATATGATCTGCGGGCTGATAAGCGCTAGCGGCGGCGATATATTGCTTGATGAGCGCAGCATCGCAAAGGTTCCGCTTCACAAGCGCGCCAAGCTCGGCATAGGCTACCTACCGCAGGAAAGCAGCGTTTTTAAGGAGCTCAGCGTTGAGGAAAATTTAATGCTCGCCGCAGAAATCACATACAAAAACAAAACGGAGGCCTCGCAAAAGGTCGATGAGATGTTAAATCTGCTCAACATCGAGCCGATCCGCCAACGCAAAGGCGTGAGTCTAAGCGGCGGCGAGCGCAGACGCTGCGAAATCGCGCGAAGCCTAATGATAACGCCGAAATTTCTACTTTTGGACGAGCCGTTTGCGGGCGTCGATCCGATCGCCGTTAACGACATACAAAGCATCGTGCGAGACCTAAAAAAGCTCGGCATCGGCGTGCTCATCACCGATCACAACGTCCGCGAGACGCTTGCGATCTGCGACCGCGCCTACGTCATCAAAGACGGCGAGCTGTTCGCAGGCGGCACCGCAAAAGAGATAGCTAACGATCCAAATGTGCGCAAATTCTACCTCGGCGAGGATTTTAGCATCTAAGTAAGCCAGAGCGCTTTAGATTTTCAGCTCCCGCTTCGGCGCGCGCGGTTAAATTCTATAATTTAAGTTTTACGATTTAAAATTCAAGTGTACGGCTGCGACTGGCTGTACGCGTGCCTCTCGACCTAAATCTGCGT
This sequence comes from uncultured Campylobacter sp., assembly GCA_963525765.1. Classification (GTDB taxonomy): domain Bacteria; phylum Campylobacterota; class Campylobacteria; order Campylobacterales; family Campylobacteraceae; genus Campylobacter_B. Next base: position 2,582 of record CAURMQ010000032.1, read on the forward strand.
ATTAAAATTTTAAAGCCCGTAAAGCCTCGGCGCTCAATAATTTCACGCCCGTTTTAATTTACATATTAAATTTTGAGGCGTAGCGCTTCGGTGCGAGGCGCGTATCAGTATGGTTTGAATTTTGTGCTTAAAATTTTGAAATAGTTATGACGGCGAGATTTAAACTCGGCGTCTAAATCTCGCGCATCAATTTTTGAAGTGCGTCTCGGGCTCGTTTTTAAATTTCAAAAGGTATTTTGTACACTGTAAATTTTAAATAATTTTTGCGGCAGGTTCTCTTTTCGCGACCGCAATTTACACCCGTGGTACATAAAATTTAAATCGCATTTTAATCGCGCTTTGTTTAAATTAAATCAAATTTTAAAGCGGAGGCGTCTTTAAACGTAACGCTTTCATCTGCGCATAAAAATCACGCCCACAGTTTGCAAAAAATATCCACTCGCAGAATTAAATTTCAAAACGAACACAGCCGCAAATGAATTACATATGCAACGGTGCTTGAAATTACGCGCGAGATGCTGTCTAATTTCACGGCGTAATTCCGCGAGCGGCAGCGTAAACTAAAGCGCACACAAACCTACTCACTTCGGCTTCGACACATCAAATTAAAAGCGACGCGTGAAGCAAAGCCTTCCGACCCGCTAGAATTTTTCCGATTAAGCCACTTTGTTTAATTAAAATTGCACTTTTATTTGCTCTGCGGGTTTAAATTTAGCTCATCTTAAAGCTCGCTGCGGAGTTTAAAATTTTAACCCTACGCCCAGCGCTTTCGGTTTAAATTTTAAAATTCTTAGAATTTTGGCGAGATCAAGGAGAGATCATGAAAAAAGTTCTACTTTCGTGCGCCTTGGCAGGCGCGCTTTTTGGCCTAGAGATCGACGGATTTAGCGCACCTAGTGGTTCGCTCATTACCGAGGACGCTTTTTACATCGCAAATCGCGGCAAAAACGAAGATTCGCTAGGCAGGAGCGGCTTTATTAGCAGGATCGTGAAAAATTCCAACGTCGTTGAGACCAATTTTATAGACGATCTGATAAATCCCGGCGGGATGGCGCAGATCGGCGATGTGCTATACGTATGCGATCTGGACGCGATCAGGGGCTTTAGCAAAGGACAGGAGGTTTTTAATCTAAAAATCGAGGGAGCGCAGGCCTTAAACGACGTCGTAGCGCTCGGCAGCGAGGTTTTGCTCGCAAGCGATAATGCGCGCAGCGTGATTTATAGCATAAATTTAAACGCGAAAAGCTACGATGAGTTCGCACGCATCGACCCATCGCTCGGCAATGCGGGCGCGCTTTTGCTCAAGGGCGACAAGCTTCTGATCACCACCTTCGATCTTAGCGGAAAGGTCCCGGGGCGCGTGCTAAGCATGGATCTGAAATCTCGCGAAATTTCGATCTTTGCCGATATGAAGGGGATTTTCTACGGCATAGCGCGCGGAAAAAACGGCGAAATTTTAATCAGCGACTGGGGTGAGGACCTTTTAAGCGGTAAAATTTGGCGTATCGATGCAAACGGACAGATACGCAAAATAAACCTCGGCGCGATGCAAAGGCCTGCGGACATCTCAAGCGACGGCAAGGTTTTATTGATCCCAAAAACGCTGGAAAACAAGGTGGAGCTGATAAATTTGCCGTAACCGGCCGTCTTATTGCGGCTTCGCAGTTTGCTTAAATTTTACAAAATATATGCTGTATCGTGCTTTATAAGCCATCTTTTTGCGCTTCGCCGCTTACGTAGCGGCGTCGATTGCGACGCTATAGCCGATCGCGATACCGAAATTAGGTCAATGCCGAAGCCGGTCGCAGCGCCAAGGCTAATTGTGGCAGCGTAAGAGTTATATTACGAAACCGATCGCCCTTCTTCGCGCGCACTCAAGAGCCAAGTACGCCCAAAAGTCGCGTGTGTCGTCTTGCAATATGCAAATGCCGAGCCTGCCGTAAAATTTGCAAATTCATCTGCCCTCCTTTTAAATTTCCTCGCTGCAGATATTTTCATAGGCCGAGCGGTGCTAAATTTCAGCGCAAAATTTAACGCCTGCCGTGACTCAAAAGCCTTGAAGACTCATAACGCGCAAAATTTTAGAGTAAATTTTAACGATGAGAGGCACTTTTACATACCGCGTCGTATCTGCGCGGCGGAATAACCTCTACCGCGCGCCGCGTATTTACAGGCCGTAAAGGCAAGCGGAGCCCATTTTTCCGCGCAGCGCGTATGTCTATTTAGGTCGCTCCTGGCGTCCGCGCGCGGAGCCTACCCCTCTACGCGCCCCTCCCAGACGGCGGGGGCGTCAAGCTCTACGTATGAGTTTAAAATTTCATACGGCTCGTAGCTAAATTTATACGCTAGGCTCGGGCACCGCTCAACCGCGTAGCCCAGATAGATCCATCGTAGCCCCAGATCTTGGGCAAACTCGATCTGTTTTAAAAGCGAAAATTTACCCAGACTTAGATGCGGCAGATACGGATCGTAGTAGCAATACACCGAGCTAATGCCGTCATCCACGATATCGATAAGATCGACGCAGATAAGCCGCCCGTCCTCGCCGTAGTAGGAAATTTCTTTGCCGAAGTCGCCGTGGCCTTGGACGTAAATTTCATCATATCGCTCAAAATCGATCTCTTGCACAGGCCAGCCCTTTTTTAGATGCATGTAGTCGTGATAGAGCGCGAAAAGCTCCAAACGCGCATCGTTTAAAAGTGGGCGAGATTGCCATACATAGGCGGTCGTGCGATTATTTTTATAGACGCGGCGGTGCGATCTGCTAAATTTAAAATTTGAAGCATCGACACGCAAACTTTTACACTCCGCGCAGGCTGCGCAAACGGGCTTTTGAAAATACCTGCCGAAGCGGCGGTAGCCGTGCTGCACTAAGTTTGAATTATACTCGAAGTCGCAGTCTTTTATGTAGAGATACTCGCTGCGTGCGACTCTGCCGCCTAGATAGGGGCAGGCAAAATCCAGCGTGCAAAATGGAATTTCAGTCATTCAGCTTTTTGATATTCGCCGCGTCCACGTATTTTAAAAACTCGTCTTTGAGGCGCTTTTCGCGTGCGGCGATGCTCTCTTTGGCTGCGTCGAATTCCTCCGCGTCGCCGTCTAGGACGCCCCCGCTTTGCAGACCCGAATCGTCATCTTTAAAAATATCTTTAAACTCATCGCGATTTGGATTAGGTTTTTTGGGCTTTTTGGGCGCGGAACTTGCCGCCTTGTCCTTAAGCATATCCTTTTTTATATCTTTCAGGCTCTCTAAAAAATCCATACTCTTTCCTAAATCCGCGCCGATTTGCGCATCGCAGCGATGATGGCGGCGATCGCTTCGTTTTTATTCGGCTGCATATCGTCGATGGTGTTTTCTAAAATTTTGTCTAAATTTTTCTCTACATAGCTCGTGTCGAAAAAGCCGAGTCGGAATTCGCGCGATTTGCTGATACTGAGCAAAAACGGAATGATAGTGCGCACTCCCTCGATACGAAACTCCTTCAGCGCGCGCTCTAGTTTATTAACGGCCAGGTCGTAGTCGGTGGTTTTTATGATGAGCTTGGCTAGAAGCGAGTCGTAAAACGGCGGAATTTTATAACCCTTGTAGATGTGGCTATCGACGCGCACGGAAGGACCAAGTGCTGGATAATAATCGCTAACGGTGCCGGGAACGGGGGTGAAATTTTTCCAGACATTTTCAGAGGTGATACGCGCTTCGATCGCGTAGCCGTGCGGTTTGATATCGCTTTGCTCAAGCTCTAAAATTTCGCCGTTTGCGATGCGGATCTGGCGCACGACGAGATCGACGCCCGTGACCTCCTCGGTGATGCCGTGCTCGACCTGGATACGGGTATTCATCTCCATAAAATAGAAGTTGTTGTAATCATCAAGCAAAAATTCCACCGTGCCGACATTGGTATAATTCACCGCCTTCGCCGCAGCTACCGCGGTCGTACCCATAGTCTTACGTAGATGCTCGCTAATGGAGGGACACGGCGCAATCTCGATGATCTTTTGATGGCGGCGCTGGATCGAACAATCGCGCTCGCAAAGGTGGATGATGTTGCCGTAATTATCGCCGATGATCTGAAACTCGATGTGGCGCGGCTTGACGACGAGCTTTTCCATAAAAATTTCATCGTTGTTAAAAAAGGTCTTCGCCTCCCTCGTGCACGAGTCGTAGGCGCTCTGCATATCCTTCTCGTCCCACACCTCGCGGATACCGCGTCCGCCGCCGCCGCCGCTAGCCTTTAAAATCACGGGGTAGCCGATCTCGCGCGCATATTTTTTGATCGTATCCATGCTCTCGTGATTAAGCTTTTCGGTACCCGGCACGATCGGAATGCCGTTTTTGCGCATCAGATAGCGAGCGATGTTTTTGTTGCCCATTTTGCGGATAACGTCAGGCTTTGGACCGATGAAAATAATACCCGCGTCCTCGACCTCTCTTGCAAAGTCAAAATTCTCACTCAAAAAGCCGTATCCAGGATGTATCGCATCAGCGCCACACTCTTTGGCAACCTCGACAATCTTTTTGGCGTCCAGATAGCCTTTTAGCGCGTCCGCGCTTACTTCGTAGGCCTCATCGGCGATTTTTACGTGCAAGCAATCAACGTCGGGTTTGGTGTAGATCGCGACGCTTTTAATATGCAGATCTCTGCAGGCTCTAATGATGCGAACCGCGATCTCGCCGCGATTAGCGATAAGAATTTTACGTATCATAAATAATTGCCTCTTTTAAAGAAATACCGCGGTAATAATAGTATAAAAAATTTTATAGCAAGTTGAAATTTACAAAAGGCAGTTGAAATTACGGATAAAATTTAAAGAAGATTTATGGTGCCCGAGGTCGGAATCGAACCGACACGAGGTCGCCCTCGCCAGATTTTGAGTCTGGTGCGTCTACCAATTTCACCACTCGGGCATTTTAAAAAGTTTTGATTGTATAAATTTAAAAAAGATAAGCCCCGAAGACGGGGCTTGGAGCAAGAAAATTATTTTTTCTTCTTGCCTTTTGCAGCTGCAACAGCCTCTTTTAGCTGTTTGCCAACTTTAAATTTTACTACTTTAGTAGCAGGAGATTTGTAAGTTCTGTTTGTGCCAGGAACTTTACCCTCGCGAGCTGCACGCTCTGCGATGCCGAAAGATCCGAAGCCGATGAAGCTTATGTCATCACCTTTTACCAAAAGCTCTTTGATAGCCTCAAGTGCAGAATCTACTACCTTAACGGTATCTTTTTTAGAAAGACCTGCCTTCTCGGCAACTACTTGGATAAAATCAGCTTTTTTCATGCTAATCCTTTAAAATAAAGTGGTTTCGGCGGTATTCTACAATAGTTTCGCAAAAAATACAATAGTTTTTTAAGAAAAAAACGCAAAAATCGGCAAAATTTAGCCGAATTTAGCCCAAATTCGTCAATTTTTCAGATTTTGCTTCTTTAAATTTCAAAATTTAGCCATATTTTTAGGGCTTATTTTTGAAATTTTGCCCGGTTTCGAAAAATTTCAAAATTTCTTCCCTTCCCGCTTCATTTTTATAAAATTTCGCCCAAATTTGCCGCTTTAAAATATATAAACTATATTTTGTTATAATCCACGCAAAATTTCAAAGGTTTTTTATGACTAAAATTTTAATGATAGAGGACGATTTAGAGCTCGCCGAAATTTTAAGCGAATATCTGCAGCAATACGATATCGATATCACCGTCGCGGACGATCCGTTTTTGGGGCTTTCCAAGCTAAATTTAGAAAATTTCAACCTCGTGATTTTAGATCTCACGCTTCCTGGGATGGACGGGCTTGAGGTCTGCAAAGAAATCCGCAAAAACACCGATATACCGATCATAATATCAAGTGCCCGCCACGATCTGACCGATAAGATCAACGCCTTCGACTTCGGCGCGGACGATTATCTGCCAAAGCCCTATAATCCGCAAGAGCTTTTAGCGCGCATCAAACGTCACATCGAGCGCTACGACATAAACTCCATCCAGCGCGCCGCAAAGCCAAAAAAAGACCTCGAAGTGGACGATTTCCGCCACGTCATCAGCTTCAAAGGACAGCCCCTGTCGCTCACCATCGCCGAATACGACGTGCTTTCGTATCTCATCAAAAAGGAAGGCGGCGCGATCACCCGCGAGGAGCTCATCTACAACTGTAGCTCCATAAGCGAGGAATCCTCGAGCAAAAGCATCGACGTCATCATCGGTCGCATCCGCCTAAAGCTCGGCGAAACGTCCAAGGCGCCCAGCTACATCCACGCTATCCGCGGCGTAGGCTATAAACTGATACAATGAGCGAGCTTGCGCCGGACGGGCGGCGCGATAAAATTTAGCTACTCGCGACTCTAAATTTATATAGATATCCGCGCGGCGAAACTGAAATCGCAAGTCGGTCCGCGCGATCTTGCCGTTTAAATTTAAGGCGCCGCAACTGAAGCGTTAAAATTTTACGATAAAATTTTGCAGTTATAAATTTAGCACGCGGTTAGATGCGCGCGAAATTTTATCGTCGAATTCGACAAGCAATTCGGCTCTACGCGCGAGGCGAGTTGTAAAAAGCAGAGCCGAGGGCAGCGAGAAGAGGCAAATTTTAAAATTTAAAGCGGCGCGGCTGTTGAATTTAAAAGCGCCCTGCTTTGCGATGAAATTTTAAAATTTACGCGCCACGCTTAAGACGCGCCGTAAATTTAAAGCCGAATGAGCCGCAAGCCGGTCCGCGCGCAGAGCCAAAGCAAGCCCGCGGCTTCAAAGCTTTGAAATTTTAAAAATTTAAGGATCATATAAATTTAATGAAAGTAAGATCGTCGATTTTTTACACCATCACGTTCATCTTCGCGCTCGCTGCTGTGGGCGTTTCGCTCGCCCTACTCTGGCTCATCGGCTACGATCAGCAAAACTACACCCGCGAGCTAAACTCCAAATACTCCATCGTCGCGCGCGCGAACCTATATCAGATGAGCAAGCTCATCAGCGATGTCGAATACGAACGGCAGGTCGCAAATTTCGAGTTTTCGACCATCCGCGATGAAGCCAAGCGCGATGAGATCATCAAAGGCGCCGAAATTTTAGATAGCATCTCCGCAGACATCGGCTCTGCTGATATCCTGCTTTTTAAACGCAAGCACTACTTAAAAATCACGCACGCTGGCGAGACGCGGCTTTTAAATGACAAGGAGTATCAGCCTTACCGCTACGATATTTTCAAAGCGATCTACGGCGTCATTTTGGTGATCATCCTGCTTGCGTATATCTTCATCATCCGCAAAATTCGCCCTCTTCGCAAGCTTAAGCGCCAGATCGATAAATTTGCTAAAGGCGATCTTCAGATCAAGGACGTAAGCGTGGGAAATGATGAAATTTCCGAGGTTTCGCACGCATTTTACGAGGCGGTCACGCAGATAAACAAGCTTAACGAATCGCGCCATCTGTTTTTGCGAAACATAATGCACGAGCTCAAAACTCCCATCACAAAGGGTCGCATCGCCGTTGAGATGATCGAGCACGGCAAAAATCAAGAGCGCCTCATCTCGGTCTTTGAGCGGCTAGAGAGCCTAATCAACGAATTTGCGGCGGTCGAGCGCGCGACTGCGGGCACGGCGCTAATCGAACGCGGAATTTTTTCAATGGATGAAATTTTAAAAGAAGCGCTTAGCATCGCAATGATCGAGCCCGGCTGCGTCACGCTGCAAAATCCGCTAGGCCTGAGCTTAAACGTAGATCTGAAGCTCTTTTGCGTCGCGGTGAAAAATTTAATCGACAACGCCGTCAAATACGCCGCAGACGGTAAAATTTTAATCCGCCTAAACGCCGAGACGATGGACTTCATAACGCTCGGCGAGCCGCTACAGAAGGACTTTAGCTACTACAAAGAGGCCTTCGTCAAGGGCACGAACGCCAAGCAAAGCTTCGGCCTAGGGCTTTACATCGTCGATAACATCGCCAAGGCGCACGGGCTAAAATTCCTCTACCGCAGGCAGGATGAGCTAAACGTCTTTTATTTCGAGGGGATCGAAAAGATAGCTGCGTTATGAAATTTAAGCACATTTTTTATATTATTGCGCCAAAAATTCGAAATGAGAAGATGCGAAATTTCATATTTTTAGCGCTGTTTTTAAACGCGACCATATTTTTTCTACCTCGCGGCGCACAAGCCGAGAGCTTCATCACCGACGAAGAATACGGCGCGATGCTGTATAAAAACCCCCGCGGCATCGGCTGCGACAAGTGCCACGGCGAAAAGGGAGAGGGTTCGCTGATCGCGACGTATAAAGAATTTAACCGCACCGCGGGCGCCTACTATGAGCGCGCCCTAAACGCGCCGCCGATCAACAATCTCTCGCTTCAGGAGCTCGCCGACGGGATCAGCAGCTCGCGCGACGTGATGCCCAGCTACTTCCTGACGCAAAACGAGATCATCATCATCTACAAATATATAAAATCGATAAATCAACCAAAAAAGAAGGAGAAAAAATGAATAATCACGACGAATTTTTAGCAGCACAAAAACTTATCCCGGGCGGCGTCGATTCGCCGGTGCGAGCATTCGGCAACGTCGGCAGCGAGCCTTTTATGGTGGATTGCGGCGAGGGCTCGTATATCTACGATGTCGAGGGCAAAAAATATCTCGACTTCGTGCAGAGCTGGGGTCCGCTCATCTTCGGTCACGCAGATGCCGACATTGAGCGCGCCGTCGTGCAAACCGCCAAAAAAGGGCTAAGCTTCGGCGCATCCAGCCCGCTTGAGACGCAGCTTGCCTCGCTCGTGCTAAAAAATTTCGATTTCCTAGATAAGATCCGCTTTACCAGCAGCGGCACCGAAGCCACGATGAGTGCGATCCGTCTTGCGCGCGCCTTTAGCGGACGAGATAAAATTTTAAAATTTGAGGGCTGCTACCACGGTCACAGCGACAGCCTGCTCGTCAAAGCCGGTAGCGGCGCGAGCACCTTCGGTAACGCAAGCAGCGCGGGCGTACCTGGGGATATCGCAAAAAACACCTACCTAGCCAGATACAACGACATACAAAGCGTAAAGGACGTCCTAGCACAAAATGACATCGGCACGATCATCATCGAGCCGATCGCGGGAAATATGGGCCTAGTGCCTGCTGAGTCTAAATTCTTAACTGAGCTTCGCGCGCTGTGCAACGAGAAAAAGATCGTGCTGATAATCGACGAGGTAATGAGCGGATTTCGCGCAAGCGAGCTAGGCAGCTACGGCATCTACGGCATCCGCGGCGATCTGGTAACCTTCGGCAAGGTCATCGGAGGTGGCATGAGCGTAGCGGCGTTTGCAGGCAAGCGCGAAATCATGGATATGATAAGCCCGCTAGGAGCGGTATATCAAGCAGGCACGCTAAGCGGAAACCCCGTCGCAATGGCTGCGGGCATCGCCAGCCTAAGTAAAATTTACGCTAGCAGCGGCCTTTACGAAAGGCTAGGCGAGCTTGCGCGCAGGCTTACGGACGGACTTTGCGCCATAGCACAGCGCCGCGGCATCGCGCTGCAAACCGCCTGCGTAGGCTCGATGTTCGGCTACTTTTTCGCAGACGAAGAGGTGCGCGACTATGACGGCGCCCTGCGAGCAGACACCGTGCGCTTTGCGAAATTTCACGGCGAGATGATTAAGCGCGGCGTATTTTTGGCACCTAGTCAGTTTGAAACGGGCTTTATCTGCGCTAGCATGGACGAAGCGCAGATCGACTTTGCGCTAAACGCTGCGGACGAAGCGATGGCGGCGCTTTAAGGGCTGCATTTTAAAATTTTACGGATTTTAGATGAGAGTAACGAAAAATTTAAACAAAATCGTAAAGGGCGCCTGCGACATCAGCCTAGGCATCTCAATCGTCGTAGCGATCGGCATCGGCGTAGCGATCGGGCTTGGGCTGCGGCACCTCACGGGCTCGCTGCTTTTATTATGGCTCGGCATCGCTATCGGCATCGCGGCGGCGTTTCTGAACGTTTACCGCGCGTGCAAGGCGCTAAATTCGAGCCTAAAGGAGCTTGAGAACGATCCGAAATACAAGGCGGATCCGAAAAATTTCGACGACGACGATGAATGGGATGAGCGGGATTGAATAGGCGATTTTTGCTCATATACTGCGCGCTAAACGCGGCGTTTGCCCTGCTCGGGCTAGCGCTTTGTGGCGCAGGATTTTTCGGCTCGGACTCTTTCGGCGTGCGGGCGCTTGCGTGGCTTCTTAGCTTGGAGGCTGGATTTTTGGGCGCATTCGGGGCGGTATATTTTTCGTTTCGCGCTTACCGCAACAAAATAGAAGATGAGCTAAGAGCCGGTAAATACGATGAAATTTTGCAGCAAAGCTCTAAAAATTCCGCAGGTTTCATAAGCGGCGAAACTTCCGCTAGCAATACGAATTCCGCAAGCTTTGGCAGCGAAAACCTAGGTGGCGCGAGCGGCGACGATAAAATTTTATATAGCGAAGTTTGCGGCAATGAAATTTTAAAGAGCAAAAGCTTTAGCGATCTAAATTTAGGCGCCCAAAATTCCGAAGGCGCGGTAAATTTCACAAGCGGCGATAGCTGCGTCGAAAACGGCAATAGCCGCGCCCTGCACGACGAGACCGCCGCCGAGCGTACCGTAAACTCTGCCGAGCGTACCGCAAGCTCCGCCGATATAAATTTTACTCGCAGCTCGAATTTAGGCGCCGAGCGCAGCAGAACCGCTGCTGGCGAATGCGACGTAAATTCTACCGAAGACGGCTGCGACGAAATTTCGGCTTGCGGCGCGACTGTTTTGGGACATGCCGCCGCCGATAAATTTAATATGAAAGATTGCGCGACTTGCGGCAACTCACACGGCGGCATAAACGACGAAGCTAGCGATAGTTCGCAAGACGGCATAGGCGAGCGTTGCGACGACTTAAAAAGCGGAGCGAGCGGCGACCTGGGCGACGGCACAGATAGCGGTAATCGTGGCGGCGATGTAGATAGCAGCGAGCCGAGCGACGGTACGAGCGATTTTGGGGGCGGGGTTGGCACCGCTCGCGACGGATCAAAGGATGACTTCAAAGGCGCGGACGATTTTGAGGGCGAGCTTGAGCGGAGCGCGGTTCGGAGCAATTTTGCGGGGGCGTTTTTCTCTCCGTTTAAAATTTTATCCTACGCGGCGCTCGTGGCGGCGATCTACCTGCTTGCCAAGCTGTCCTTGCTAAACCCGCTAGCGATTATCTTGGGCGTTGCGATCATTCCTCTGGGCACGATGATTGTTGCCTTTGCTGACAAAGATGCGCGCTAAGCTCAAACGGCGCGAGTGGACGCTTTAAATTTTAAAATTTAGCTTCAGCGGGATTGAGCGCAGATTGGCGCAGGATAAAATCGCGGCGATGCCCGCCATCGCGAGCTGCGCCACGGACACCGCGCGTTTCTGCACGTACCCGGGCAAGCTAAATTTATAAAATTTGCGCCGTGCATCTTTGAGCTTCTGCGTAAATTTAGATCGTCGCGGCGAGCCGTAGAAATTCTACGTAGCCTCTTCCAAGCGCATAATTTCGAAACTAAATTTTACCGCCGCAGATTGCAAATACGGCGCGAATTCCTTATCTATATTTAATTAAATTTTAGCTACCATTACGCAAAATTTGAGGAAAAATTATGAATTACGATACCTTGAAAAAAATCTTTTTTCGATTTGATCCAGAAACCGCTCATAAGATCGCAGAATTCGGACTTCGCGCGCTCTATGCGACTCCGGGCGGGCTTGAGGCTTTGGCAAAATTCGGCGTTTATAAAGATGAAATTTTAACTCAAAATATATGGAATCTCAGCTTCGATAACCCCGTAGGTATCGCGGGCGGATTCGACAAAAACGCCACGATGATCGCGCCGCTGGC
>CAURMQ010000033.1:0-14165 GCA_963525765.1 uncultured Campylobacter sp.
CCGGTAAGAATTTCGTCCGCCGTCGCTTCGCGGTTCTCGACGATTTTTACGTTAAATTCCAGCTCCTTGCCCGCGAATGGATGGTTAAAGTCGATGGTAACGTCCTGCTCGCCGATAGCTTTGACGCTCACGCGGGTAGTCGCGCCGTCCTCCGCCTGACCGAAAAGCTCCATACCGACGACCAGATCGATGCCCGCAAACTGCTCTTTAGGCAGGATCTGCACGGCGTCTTCTCTATACTCGCCGACCCCGTCGCTCGGGCTTATGCGAACCGTTTTGCTCTCTCCCGCTTGCAGATTTAAAATTTCATCTTCCAGCTTTTGGATGATTTGATCTTTGCCGCTAAGAAAAGCAATCGGGTCGGAGTTTAAATTTGACTCTAAAATTTCACCGGTTTTGCCGTCTTTTAGCTCATAATGCATCTTTATAACTCGGTTGTTAGCCATAGTTTTCTCCTATTTAAAATTTTATTTTTGATTTTGTATTTAAATTTAGGTTATCTAGTGGGCGCGGCTTTAGCTTCTTTGGAATCCGGGTATGAAGCTTTTAGCGCTTTGTAGAATTTATCTGCGCTGTCTTTATCGCCGATCTTATCGAAGCTGATCGCGGTGTGATAGAGGAGTTTTGGGGTGTAGTCTTGGCTCTCGTTGTGCGAGATGCTCTTTTTATAATAGTTTATCGCTTCTGCGTATGAGCCGGAGAAATATGAAATTTCGCCCAGCATGTAATTTGCCTTAGCGGGCTTGTAATTTTTAGATAATAAATAATTGTAGCGCTCTTTTGCGCCTGAATAGTCTTTTTTAGCATATAAGGCATCGGCCTCTTTCAATACCGAAGCCTGATCTTTTGATTTAAAATCGGAGTCTGATTTTGTACTAGCGGGGGTTGAGGCAGCACCTGCGTCTAATTCAGCGTTTTTTTTTACGCTACCGCCGCTGCCTAATTTTTTATTGATTTCAGCGATTTGGGCTTTTATAGTTGCGATATCTCGTTTCATCTGATCTAGCTCGCTGTTGCCTTGGCTTTTGCCCGTAGCGCGAATTTCTAGATCTGCCACCCTATTTTCCAGGTTCGAAATTTTAGAATTTGTTCCTTCAAGAACGCTTCGCAAACCTTCGACACTCTCGCGTGTATTATCTACACTAGTTTGCATCTCGCTTATACGCTTGCGGTTATCGCGTAATACTTGTTCGTTTTCGGTTAGTCCATAAGAGCTACCTGAATCAATATTGCCAGCATCAAATGCGGAAGTTTCTGCATTTAAAAAAGTGGCAGCTCCCAAAAGAGCCGCCACCGTGAAATTTTTAAATTTCAAATTAGAATCCAACTTTGAATTCGTCGCGTCTGTTTTGAGCGTCGCACTCTTTAGAATGCTCTGTGCAAGCCATATTGCTCTCGCCGTAGCTTACTACGGAAATTCTGCTCTCATTTACGCCCTGAGCAACCAATGCGTCTTTAGCTGCAGTGGCTCTCTTTAGACCAAGAGCATAGTTGTACTCATCAGAACCCCACTCATCGCAGTTACCCTCAACTTTGACGGTTAGAGACTCTGCGCCTGCTTGGTTGAATAAAGCTGCGTTATTATTGATTGTGCCTTGCTGATCGGCTCTAATATTAAATTTATCAAAGTCGAAATAAACAGTACCAACTTCACTTTGGATCTGAGATGCCAAAGCAGCTAGTCTATCTGCATTACTTGTGCTTGTAGTATCGGCCTCTGGGGTCTTTTTAGAACAACCGCTCAATAATAGAGCAGCAACTGCTATCGAAGATAAAACTAAATGTTTCATTTTCTATCCTTTCAAAAAAAATTGAAGTCATTATATCACGAGATTTTTTAATATTTTACCAATCAACCGATTGAATTTTACCCACTCTTAACGGAAATTGGAAACTTTTATTCTCGTTAACTCTGATAATACCTACCGAGCTTCCGCTGCCGTCTTGCTTGATAAACATAATGCTGCCGCCATCGCTAGAAAATCTAGGAAACATATTTTTGCCGCTAGCCGTTAACTGGCGAATCATATCGGTTTGAGTAGAGATTAAATATATATTAAATCCGCCCCCGCCGTCGCGACTAGAGTAAGTAACATAATTGCCATTTGTGCTAATGGAATTGTTATTTTTGCCGTGATAGACGAGCTGCTGAACGTTGCCGCCGTTTATGCTAGTGGCAAATACGTTCGGATAGCCCAGACGATCGCTCACAAAAGCCACGCGCGAATCGCCGTCAATAAAATTTCCATTTACATCAATGCCCGCATAATCAGTAATTTGCTTAGCGCTACCCGAAGCTATATCATATAAATAAATATCGGGTTGATCTTTAGGCGCATTGGTAATTAGAAGCTTTCTGCCGTCGGCACTTACATCCGAAGCTATTGTCATGCCGTGACCGGTAAAAATTTTACTCTTGCTGCCGTTGGATAGATTAAATTTATAGATAGCGGGCGTATTTTTATTGACATAGTAGGTATAATAAAATTCGTTCTGCGCTGCGCTTGCCCATTTAGGGAAGATATTTAATCCGCCGCGAAGCACAACCTGCTGGTAAGTAAGCGTATAGTCAGCCACCATGATCTCGCTCTCACGCGTCGAAGTGTAGCGAGAGAGCAAAATCATCTCCTTCATCCAATCGACGTTTGAGTACCCTAGCTGCTTGACGATCTCAGATACCGCCATGTGTGCCAAAAACGGATACTTTTCGGCATTTGAAAGCGTAAAGCTCTTCTCGTACATCACCCTGCCGCTGTTCGCTTCAAGTACTTTGGCTTTTAGGCTCATCGGCGAGCTTTTATCACTTACCGCGTAGCGCACGATCAGAGCGGCACCGCTAGAGCCTAGATTATCGGAAGCGCCCGCATCATAGCTGCTTTGTAGATACTCGTCGCTGACTTCAAAAGTCGCACCGACCTTTAGATCACCCACCATAAGTTTAAAGAATTTGTTGCCAAATTCTGAATTTGCAAGGTTCGATGCATCCTGAACAACGATTTTAGGTAGATTTACCCCTTCGTTTACGATAGACATAGTCGCATCTGCCGCGAAAATGCTACTACAAAATGCAAGAATCAAAAGTAGTTTCTTCATCTTTTCTCCTTAAATTTAATTTGATTTCGCAATCTCGGTTAATCTTATATTAAGTTTATGAAGTTTATTATCCGGGGATTTTGAAAAATTTTGCTCCGAAAGCCCCTTTAAAAATCTGTCAAGCTTTTGGTTAAATTTTATATCGCGACCTAACTCGATAATTTTATAACCCACCACTCGTCCGTCCGCGCCGAAAGTAACCTCGACCGCTGCGTCATCGTTAGTGGTAGCATCTTGTTTTAGCCACAGATATTCTAGCTTCTTTACAATATCTCCATAATAAGCCCTAAATTCTTTAGAATTTTGAATTTCAGTGTTTAAATTTGAAGAGATAGAATTTTTAGCAGAATCCACATCTTCTGCAAAAAGCATACAGCAAAAGGCAAAAATACAAAAAAGTCTCTTCACTTTTTTTCCTTACAAATTCTAATTTGTCTTCATTACGTCGGACATCCTAGTATCAATCTCGTGCGACGCTCCGTCGGGAGACTTCGGGAAAGTCTGAGTCGATAGATTATCCAAAAAATCTCGCAACTTCTGGTTAAATTCAGTCTCTCGCCCCAACTCTATAATAGTATAATCCGCCACTCGCCCATCTGCGCTAAAGACTATTTTAATCCTTGCGTCGTCCTTCGCGGTCGCAACATATCTGCTCCATAGAACTTGAAGCTTTTTCTCGATAGCGCCGTAATAAGCGTTATACTCGCCCGTCCTTTGCGTCCTGCCACCAAGCTTATCGGATTTGACGACAGCATTTTTAGATGCCGCTTTATCCTTAGCACTAGAGGTGGCGGTTTCTTTATCGGACTTTTTGTTACTCTGAACGGCGTCGCTAGCTTTAGCGCTCTCCTCAAGCTTCTTATTGTCCTTAGTCGTATCCGAAAAAAGATCGCTCAAGCTCGGTTTTTCCTCTTTTTTCGGCTCCGGCTTAGCTTCCTCTTTTTTCTCTACTACTTTTTCGGAAGGTTTATCTTCCAACTTAGGCTCAGGCTTGGGCTCCTCTTTTTTGGGCTCAGCTTTAGGCTCGTCCTTTTTAGATTCCGGCTTCGGCTCTTCCTTCGGCTTTTCGGGCTCTTTCGGCTTTGCCTGCACCGGAGGAGGCGGGACTACTTGCGCCGTAGTCTTAATTTTATCCTCCGGCACATCCTTCACATTCTTATTGTCAAACTCGCCTTGCTTTGTTTCTTTAGCGATTTCAGGCGCGGACGGAAGTTTATCATCTATTTCGAAATCAAAAGTAACATCCATATAATCGTTGGGATTGTCAGTATATTTTTTAAATTTTTCCTGCGGCTTTGAAATTTGATATAAAAGAACAAAAATCACCAGCAGATAGGCAAAAAGGGCGATTAAAAACGATTTAAAATTATCGTATTTAACCCCCGTAAAATTTGAATAATTAGCCATTTGTTTGAAGCGCGACTTTAGTAAAACCCGCTTGCTTTAAACTCTTTAAGACAAACATTACATCGTCATAAACGAGTCTCTTATCGGCTTGGATATAGACAGGTTTTTCCAAGCTATACTTGCCGGTGCCTTTAAGCAGCACGAGATTATCCGGGAATTCAGCTAGGCTCATCGAGCTTTTGTCGATATAAACCTTGCGATCTTCACCGATACGCACAAGCAAGAATTCTGCGGTATTTTCCGAAACCTGTGCTTTTGAGCCACTAGGCAGTTCGATCTTCTCATCGTAGATAATCGCCGTTTGCGCGACCATTAAAATCGCTAGCAAAACAAGCATAATATCGACGAGCGGAGTGATATTTAACTCTGGATTTTCGTCGAAATTATACATTAAATAGCTTTTCCAGTGTTTGCTTTAAATAGCAAAATATCTGCCGTACGATTTATGATGCTCATAACTTCGTATGCTTTGCGTTTTATAAGTAAGCTGAAGGTGTATGCGGGGATCGCTACAAAAATTCCACATCCTGTAGCAACCAGCGCCTCACTGATCGCAGGAGCGATAGTATCGATGCCGGAATTCCCGCCGCCAAGCTTGGAAAATGTGTGAAGTATGCTAACAACTGTACCGAACAGCCCGATAAACGGCGAAGTAGAGGCGACGATAGATAGCCAGGTAAGTCCGCTAGTGGAGTCGCGTTCAGCTTTGCCTTTATAAATTTCCAGGGCTTCTTTTGAAATTTTATCGGTATTTACTTTTTGAAAAATAGAGCCCGAAAGCGAAATCCTACCGCCCATCAGCAAGGATTCGAGTGCCTTTGCTTCGCGGTGTTGCCATGCACTAAGCCCTACAAATCTGGAGATCAAAATCGTAAAAGTGACGATAAAATAGACGGATAACCAAGAAAGCACGAATATCGTAATAAACGTGCTTCTAGTAAAATAACTTAAAATTAGATCTAGCATATTTAACTTTGCCTTGCGAATTCGTCGACTCTAGCCATTATCGCTGCGGAATTTGCCGCATCGGAGCTAATGGACGCAAGCATATCTTTGGCTCGCTGCAAAGACTTCGCTACGGCGCTTTCGCTATCGCCTCCGATAGCTACGGCTTGAGTGGCTAGAATAGTAGTTTTTTCTTCGGTAACTTCCAAAAATCCGTCGTTTACCAAAACAAGCTGCTTTTTGCCATCTTTATCTACGATCTCAACGACTCCGCCTTCGCTTTTATCTTTAAGCCCCGTTAGCAAGCTCGCATGCCCCGGCAAAATACCCATTTCGCCAGTAATGCCGGGGAGTTGGACGGATTTGACTTCGCCCGAAAAGACCATCCCTTCGGGCGTAACGATATCTAAAAGCAAAAATTCTTTCATCTTAAAATTCCTATGCTTTCATCTTTTCGGCTTTTGCCACTACCTCGTCGATATTTCCTACCATGTAAAAGGCATTTTCCGGCAGATCGTCGTATTTGCCCTCTAAAATTCCTTTAAATCCCGCGATAGTCTCCTCTAGCGAGATATATTTGCCGGGGCTTCCGGTAAATACCTCGGCTACGAAAAACGGCTGAGATAGGTAGCGCTCAATCTTTCTAGCGCGCTCGACTACGAGCTTGTCCTCTTCGCTAAGCTCGTCCATACCCAAAATCGCGATAATGTCTTGCAAATCTTTATATTTTTGAAGCACTGCCTGGACGCCGCGAGCGACCTTGTAATGCTCCTCGCCGATAATTTGCGGATCAAGCATTCTTGAGGTCGAATCAAGCGGATCGACGGCAGGATAAATTCCTTTTTCGGCAATCGCTCTGTTTAAAACGGTCGTCGCATCAAGGTGCGCGAAAACGGTCGCAGGAGCCGGGTCGGTAAGGTCGTCCGCAGGCACATAAACGGCCTGAACGGAGGTGATAGAACCCTTCTTAGTAGAAGTAATGCGCTCTTGTAATTTACCCATTTCGCTAGCAAGCGTAGGCTGATAGCCGACCGCAGATGGAATTCGTCCTAAAAGCGCGGACATCTCCGAACCCGACTGCGAGAAGCGGAAGATATTGTCAATAAACATCAAAACGTCAAGCCCAAGCTCGTCGCGGAAATACTCGGCCATCGTAAGGCCGGTTAGCGCGATGCGATTTCTCGCCCCCGGCGGCTCGTTCATCTGACCGTAGGTTAAGGCGACCTTATCCAAAACTCCGGATTCTTTCATCTCGTTATAAAGGTCGTTTCCCTCTCTCGTTCGTTCGCCGACGCCCGCAAATACGGAGTAACCGCTGTGTTTGAAAGCGACGTTGTGAATCAGTTCCATGATGATGACGGTCTTACCGACGCCAGCACCGCCGAATAAGCCTACCTTACCGCCCTTTGCATAAGGAGCTAGCAGATCGACCACTTTAATGCCGGTTTCAAAAATTTCACTCTTCGTGCTTTGATTTTCAAAGCTAGGCGGATCTCTGTGAATGGACCAGCGAGTTTCAAATTTTTCATCCTCGCCTTCGTCAATCAGATCGCCCGTGACATTAAAAATTCTGCCCAAAACCTTCTCGCCCACAGGCACTGTAATAGGTGCGCCAAGAGCCGTAGCCTCAAGCCCTCGCTTAAGTCCATCGCTCATATCCATAGCGATCGTGCGGACGCGATTGTCTCCAAGGTGCGCGGCTACCTCTAGGATCAGCCTGCGATGAGCGCCCTCGACGTCAAATTTAACCTCGATGGCTTCATTAATCTTTGGTAAGTAGTCCTTGAAATCGACATCGACCACGGGACCCATTACCTGAGAAATTATTCCTTTCATCCGTTTTCCTTTCATTTCATTGATTCGACGCCGCTTATGATCTCGATAAGCTCAGTCGTGATAGAGCCTTGTCTGGCTTTGTTGTATGCTAAATTTAACTGCGATACGCGCTCCTTGGCGTTGTTTGTCGCATTCTCCATAGCGTTCATTCTAGAGCAGTGCTCCGCTGCCAAAGAGTCAATAAGCGCGTAATACATGCTGTAGCTAAGATAGCTCTGGATTAAATTTAACATCAATGTTTCTTCATCCTCAGGGCTTTCAACTTCTACTTCCAATGTAGATGTTTTTAAAGCGTCCTCATTAATCGCAGGCTCACCGATCGGCACCAATGTATTTACCCGCATCTCTTGGGTAATCATATTCAAATAGCCGTTGTGGATAAGTATGACTTCGTCAGTTTTACCTTCGTTAAAATCCTTAACTGCGGCTTGCACGATTTCGTTAGCTTTCTCGGACGATGGAGATGAGCTCACGCCGATATATCGCTCCAAAAGCTCAATGCCTTGAAAATCAAAATACTCTATCCCCTTTTTGCCGACGGCGCGAAGGCGAACCTTGATCTTTTTAGCTTTAAGCTCCTCGATCAAAGCTTTGATCTTTTTGATGGTATTGATATTAAAACCGCCGCAAAGCCCTTTATCTGCGGTAATAAACAGCAAATCAACCACCTTTACCTCTCGAGTGGTATCAAAAATTCTAAGTTTTTCGTCGTTGCCTGAATTATTGCCTACGTAATTTTTAACGCGCGCAGAAATTTCACCCAAGACCTCGTTAATCTTCACCGCATAAGCTCGCGAGCGCATCGCCGCTTCTTTAGTGTTTTTAAGCTTGACGTTGGAGACCAGCTTCATAGCTTTGGTAGTCTTCTCCGTATTTCTGACGCTCTTGATCTGTAGCTTTATATCCTTTAAATTTGCCATAATTTAGCCTTTTTAAGCGGTAAAGGTCGCTTTAAAGTCATTTAGAGCCTTGATTAAATTTTCTTCCAAATCCTTCTCGATGGTCTTTTTGCTTCTGATTTCTTCAAAAATTTCAGGGTATTTCGCCTCGATATATGGATATAGCTCAGCTTCAAATTTGCCAATTGAGCTCGTAGGTACGTCGTCTAAAAATCCGCGGCTTCCTGCAAAGATGATCACTACTTGATTTTCGACCGGAAGCGGCGAATAAGGAGGTTGCTTTAAAATTTCGACCATTCTTTGTCCGCGATCCAGCTGCTTACGGCTGCTCTCGTCCAAATCGCTCGCAAACTGCGCAAATGCCTGAAGCTCACGGTATTGAGCGAGATCTAGGCGCAAGGTTCCCGAGACCTTTTTGATCGCTTTAATCTGCGCAGAACCCCCGACGCGGCTAACCGAAAGACCTACGTTGATCGCAGGGCGAATTCCAGAGTTAAACAGACCCGACTCCAAGAAAATTTGACCGTCAGTGATAGAGATAACGTTTGTAGGGATATACGCCGAAACGTCGCCTGCCTGCGTCTCGATAATAGGAAGCGCCGTTAGGCTGCCTGCGCCGAGTGCGTCGCTTAGCTTACTAGCACGCTCAAGCAAACGGGAGTGTAGGTAGAATACGTCGCCTGGATACGCCTCGCGTCCCGGTGGACGGCGCAAGATAAGCGACATCTCGCGATATGCGACCGCATGCTTGCTAAGATCATCGTAGATGATAAGCGCGTGGCGAGAGTTATCTCTGAAATACTCGCCCATAGTGCAGCCCGAATAAGGCGCTAGATATTGAAGCGCAGCCGCCTCGCTAGCGTTTGCGGCGACAACGATCGTATAATCCATTGCGCCGTATTCTTCAAGCTTTTTAACGACTTGTGCGACGGTGGATTGCTTCTGGCCGATTGCTACGTATATGCAAATGACATCCTGGCCCTTTTGATTGATGATGGTATCAACAGCGACAGTAGTTTTGCCTGTTTGGCGGTCGCCGATGATGAGCTCGCGCTGTCCGCGACCGATCGGCACTAGCGCGTCTATCGCCTTAAGGCCGGTTTGAAGCGGCTCATGGACGGATTTACGAGCCATGATGCCTTTGGCCTTTTCTTCGACAAATCTAGTATCGCTGGTCTCTATCGCGCCTTTGCCGTCGATCGGCTCGCCTAGGGCATTTACTACGCGACCTATTAGAGCATCACCTACCGGAACGCGCAAAAGCTTACCCAGTCTTTTAACGCTACTACCTTCGTTAATACCGCTAGTATCGCCTAAAATAACGATGCCGACACTGCTCTCCTCTAAATTTAACGCGATACCACGAGCTCCGTTTTCGAATTCGACCATCTCGTTAGCCATTACGTTTTTTAAGCCGTAAACATTAGCAACGCCGTCTGCGACCGAAACGACCTTGCCGGTTTCTTCGATATCAACGCTAAGATCGAAATTTTCGATTCGCTCTTTGATTATACTGCTGATTTCGTCTGCCTTAATTTTCGCACCCACGCTTTACTCCTTTAAATTGCTTTTAAAATATATTCGCTCATTTTTTGTTTCAATCTATCAACTGAAAAACTAATCTCAAATCCAAGATCCTCGACTTCGATCTTAATACCCTCAAGCTCGCTTTTAACAGGTTGCAGAGTAATATCTGCATTAAATTTCTTTGAAATTTTAGTCTCTAGCTCTTTTATTTTCGCGGCGTCTATTTCGGTAGCGGAATAAATTTTGCCCAAATATTTATTATCCAGCGCCGCAATATTCTTGCGCAGCTCCTCGACTATCTGTGGAATTAGCGCAATACGCCTATTCTTAGCTAAAAGTTTAATAAAATTTACGATTTTTTCGCTTGGATTTTTTATAAACGACGCAATAAGTTCCACTTTGGATTCCTCTTTTAGCGTCGGAGATTTTACAATATCTTGGAATTTTGGAATTCTAAACGCACTCGCGACGCTCTCGAGCGTCTGCAAAACAGAGCCTAGTTCATCTTTTTTATAGCTCAGTATCAGGGCGTTTACATATCTTTTTGAGGTGTTATTTATCATCATCCGACCTTTTTCTCTACGATTTTAACCAGCTTATCTTGACCGAATTTAATGTCGTCCGATGCAAAAACATCATCCAGTATCTCGCTTACGACCTCTTTTTTGATCTTGCGCGCTTCAAAGCTTTTCTGTTCGTCGAAAGATTTTTGCAAATTCGCAATCTCTTGCTCGGTTGCATTTTTTATCTTTTCGGCGGCGAACACGATCTCTTTTTTAGCAGTTTCAATTAAAGCTGCGCCTTGAACCTTAGCATCTTGTAAATCTTTTTTAGCTTGTTCCTTGCGAGCTGCAGACTCTTTTAAAATTTTTTGATTAGCCTCAAGTCTAGATGCGATGCCGTTGATTCTACCTTGATATGCTGCTTTTGCGGGACCTTTTAAAAGATAAAACAAAATTCCGAAAAACAAAATGAAATTTATGCTTCGCCACAGCACATCGTAGTCTTTGACCCCATCGTGCCCACCGCTTGCTAAAACAAGCGCGGGAATTATAAATAAAAATAGATATTTTTTCATACTAAAAACCTCATACTTTAGCCACAGCGCTACTTAGAGCATTTTTAAATTCCGGAATTTTGGCTTGCAAGTCATTTTTTAGGTTGCGCTTTTGCTCATCTAAACCGCCTAAGAATTGATCAAAATCTTCCTCCATCGCGGCTTTTTTCTCGGCTATTTCTCTAGCGGCAGCCTGCTTCGCGCTATCCATCGCCTCTTGCTTTATTTTAACAGCCTGCAACTTCGCAGCATCCATGATTCTTACGATCTCTGCTTTATCGGCATCTGCATCCTGTGCGTTTTTCATCGCATTTGCCTCATCTTCTTTAATAATAGCTTCTCGCTTTTCCATATGCAAAAGTAGTGGTCTATAAAGCTTGATATTTAAGAAGTAAATCAAAGCTAAAAATACGACGATGGTCGTTATCATGGCGGTCAAACTTACGTCTAGCATCGCACCTCCTCTAGGTTAGTTTTAAACAAAATGCGTATTTTACAATATGAAAAATTAAAATACACTATAAAAAATCATCCGATTTTCTTTAAAAACTCGGAAATTTGTAAAATTTCGCTAAATTCAATCGAAATTTTACGCTCTTTGATACTTATTTTACCAAATTGATCAAGCTTGGCCTTTAGCTTTAAAAGCTCAGGCTTGAAGCTTTGAAATTCCACGCCAGGCTTTTTCTCTTTCGGAACGGTTTTATCTTTGAGCTTTTTTACTAAATTTTCAGTATCTCTTACGCTTAGGCGCTGTCCTAAAATGGTATTTAACGCTAAAATTTGATCCTCTTTTTCAAGTCCAACCATTATCTTGGCGTGCCCTTGCGAAATTTTATCTGCGCTTATGGCGTCTTGCACTTCGGAGCATAAATTTAAAAGCCTTAGCGTATTGGTAATCTGCGTGCGGGACTTTTTGATGATGTCGGCTAACTCCTCTTGCGTGATCCTGTATTCGCCGATAAGCTCCTTATAGGACTTAGCAAGCTCGATAGGATTTAGATCCTCGCGCTGGATATTTTCGATGAGGGCAAGCTCCCTTAAATTTTGAGATTTTATGTCCGCGACTACGGCTTTGATTTTACTCTCGCCCAAAAGCTTCGTTGCTCTTAGGCGCCGCTCGCCGGCGATAAGGACGTAAGAATCATCTTTTTGAATAACGATGATAGGCTGAATAAGCCCGTGACGGGCGATGCTTTCGCTTAGCTGCCTAAGTGCCTCCTCATCGAAGCTTTGACGCGGTTGATATGGATTTGGCTCGATTTTATCGACATCGATTTCGATAACTAAGCTATCGGCATTTCCGCTTTCTAGCTCCCTGTTATAGGAGCTTTCTACGTCGTCTAAAATCGCACCGAGCCCACGCCCGAGCGCTCTTTTTACCTTGCCCATTTTTGCTCCATTATGGATTTAGCGAGGTCTTGATAAGCGATGGAGCCAGCAGATTTTATATCGTATAAAACCACCGGCTTGCCAAAGCTTGGGCTTTCGGCTAGCTTGATATTGCGCGGAATGATGACTAGATCATCACTCTTGCCGATACGAAAGAGCTTATCATCAAAATACTCGCGTAAATTCGCGACCGTTTCTTTGGCGAGGTTGTTTTGCAAGCTGTACATTGTCGGCAAAAATCCGCGAATTTTTAAATTTTTATTGAGCGTTTGCTTGACGACTTTTACGGTATTTAGGATCAGCGCGACGCCTTCAAGCGCGTAGAATTCGCACTGAATCGGAATGATGACGCTATCGCTTGCGACCAAGGCATTTACCGTAATACTACCGAGCGTCGGCGGCGAATCGATGATGATGAAATCATATCTGTCCTTAACCTCGGAAATTTTATTTTTTAGCATTAGTTTGAAGTCTTTCTCTTCACTTACTTCGCGCTCGATGCCTACAAGTCCGATATTTGACGGCACCAGATCCATAAACTCAAGTTCGGTCTTTTGTATCACTTCGGACATGCTCTTACGCCCCGTTAGGACGTGATAAATGTTAAATTCAAAGTCGCTGCGGTTAAAGCCAAGCCCGGTCGTAGCGTTCGCCTGAGGGTCTACGTCAATCAGTAGGACCCGCTTTTTCTTTATCGCTAGCGACGCAGCGAGATTGACCGCTGTGGTCGTCTTCCCGACGCCGCCTTTTTGATTGGCAATCGTAATTACTTCACTCATCTTAAAGCATAAACCCTTTCTTCGTTTATTATGATCGATCCGTCTTCGCAAAGTTTAGCCTGCGCAAGCGAAATTTTTTCACCACCTAGATGAACGCTAAATTTTTGCGATTTTTGGAATTGTAACGAAAAATTTCTAAAAATTTGCTTCCACGAGATTTTATTTTCATATAGCGCAAAAAAGCCCTCTATAGCGTCTTTTGCGCTGATTTTTATATCTAAAATTCCCGCATATTCGGGCGCACTGACTAGATTGATTCCAATGCCACAAATTAAGTTATCTTTAATCTTATTCGTCATCGCTCCGCCGATTTTACGCTCGCCCAGATAAAAATCGTTGGGCCATTTCAGCCAAAGCTGCGAACCGAGCGATGCGAGAAGCTCCTGCATAATCATCGCAAAATATATGCTCGCCGACTGCAGCGGCACGTCCGCGGGCAGATCCGTTTGGGCTACACAAAACGAAAAAGCAAGATCGCCGCTCGCGCCCTCCCAGTCGTTGCCGCGCGAGCCGATACCGGCGCTTTGGCGATTTGCGGCGATCGCAAAAGGCGGCGTTATCCTGCCTTCGCGCACGGCGCCCACCAAAAACTCCTGCGTGGAGGGCATTTGCTCTACAAATTCTATCTGCAAAACCCGCTCCTTGCATAAGACGAAGTGCTCACCTTACGATATCGCAAGCATTTAAATTCCGCGCTGCGATAGAATTTTGCAATAAGATAAAATTTAACACGATTAAATTTTACGAAGTAGCGGAATTTTATGCGATGAAATTTTGCGATCTTGCTAAACTCTTCGGCAACGTGAATTTTCCTAGCGGCACTGCGATAAAATTTTAAAGCTTTATCTCGCAAAAATTCTGCGGCACAATTATGGAATTTTAAGTGGTGCGTGCTTGGCGCAGCGCCGTAAAGTCCACAACCGCGGTGGCGAAATTTAAAGCTCCTGCGAGCGTAAAATTTTAGAGTGTAGAAGCGAGGTTTTAAAATTTTATAAAGCCTTGATTTTGGAGCTTCGCTTCGAAATTCCTCGCAGCAAAATTTTACTTCACGATTGCAGCGATATCCAAGGCATAATTTCGCCGCGACGCCAAAAGCGCGGCGCAAATAAAATTCCCGCGTAGCATCAAAAGCGCGGCATAAAACGCGAGAATTTAAAATCCCGCTTAGCATAGCAAATCGCCGATCTTTAGCCGCTTGCCGTTTAGATACGCGCTAGCGTCCACGGGCTT
>CAURMQ010000034.1:0-13769 GCA_963525765.1 uncultured Campylobacter sp.
TCCAAGCACGGCGGAATTCGGAATTTTAAATCTAAAATTTTAAAATCAAAATTTATGGATTTCAGACGGAGCGCGAAACTACTCCAGCTATGCTAGAAACCGGCATTTGCGACCATTAAGACTAAAAGCCGCGTCTAGCGCTTTAAAAGCCTATGAGCCTTTTGCATTCATCTATCAAAATCACAAAAATCGCATTTGCGTTATTAAAATTGCAGCGCTACTTGGCAATATAGGCTAATTCGCATAAAATCAGCCTGCGCGCGTTAAAATTTAATCAATAATGTAATTTGGCAAGATTTGTCGCGATAAAATAGCCTTATTATCATGCTTATCTTTAAAATTTCCTCCATTGCGCCGCTCTGATTAAGACCAAATTTATTAGGATTTGATAAATCGCGAATGCCCAGTTTCTGCAGCCGCATCTATTAACGCAATAGCAGATAAATTTCACACCCTCTTATCGATAGTGCAACTACGCAAAAAAGCGTATTAAAATACCGCGGAATTTATTGAATTCTTGAAATTTTTGATCTTTAAAATATCGCAAGACGGCTAGATCGCTAAAAATTTCATATTATTTGAATTGATTGTTAAAAAGTAGATTCGGAAGCATAGCCCCCGAATCTACGGATAAGATTAAATTCTTAGAATTTAATCGGATGGTGGTGGAAGTCGTCGTAAACGACTTTATTGGTTTGAAACTTAATGCGCTTAAGCTCGCGGATACGCAAGAATTCCTCTTCATCGATCTTTTTAATCTGAATCGCCGCTTTAAACGTAGGAGTTTTGGCGATTAGATCCCAGCCGCCGCTCGTTAGCTCGTTGCAGCAGCTCTCCCAGTAGTGATAAGACATCTGAATGATACCGTCCATTATACACTCTGTGATGTCCGCCTTGATCGCGATATAGCCGTAGCGGCTCCACGCGACGATGAAATCACCCTGTGAAATTCCGTATCGCTCGGCAAGTTTCGGATTCATTTCCGCAATCGGTCCTATCGCGTCGCCGCCCTGCTCGACGGTCTTAGAGCGCCTAGTCATCGCGCCTCCCGCGTATTCGTAAACCTTACGCGTAGTTAGAAGCTGGATCGGGAACTCTGCATCGGTCTTCTCGTCCACGGAGCCCGCCATTACAGGATAATCTTTCGGCATATTCATACGCTTTGCAAATTCCTCTTTGGCGCTTTCGATCTTGCTCTTATCATCCACAAATAGAACTGGGACGAAATTTCCTTTACCATCCGGGGTAAAGAATTTTTTATCAAGGTACAATGCAGGTCCGCCCATAGAATTCTCATCAGGGCACGGCCAGTGAAGTCCGTGGTATTTTTTGATACGATAATAGCTCATTCCGCCGTAGTTGTGCGGAGCTACCCTGCGCACCTCTTCCCAAATTTGCTCTGGAGATTGAAATGTGAAATAATCCCCTAGCCCTAGGCGTCTGGCAAGCTCGCAGATGATAGCCCAGTCTTGTCTAGCTTGTCCCGGAGGGGCAACTACAATCTCGCTATGCTGTACGCGGCGCTCGGCGTTAGCATAAGTACCCTCCTTCTCGCCGCTGCAAGCTCCGGGGAGCACGACATCTGCTTTGCGGCTCGTCTCGGTTAAGAAAATATCTTGGATTACATACATCTCTACCTGCGAAATCGCGCGCAAGAAGTGGTTTGCGTTCGGATCGGTCATAACCGGGTTTTCGCCCATCGTCCAGAAAAATTTTACCCTACCATCAAGAATTGCGTCAGGCACTTCAGTTTTATGAATACCGATCTTGCCATTTAGGTGACCTTTTGGTAAATTCCACTGGCGCTCAAACCAATCACGGGCACTCTCGTCGGTCACAGCTTTATAGCCGGTAAATACATTAGGAAGCATTCCCATATCGCAGCAGCCTTGGACGTTTTCTTGTCCGCGGATCGGTAGATCGCCGCTTCCGAGCTCGCCCACATTGCCCGTTACGAGCATTAAATTTGAAATGTCGCAGACCGCGCCCACGCCGTGGTTGAAGTGAGTTACACCCATTCCGTGCGTGATGACCGCAGGTCGCGTAGTAGCGTAAATTCTAGCCGCTTTTCTAATATCTTCAGCGTTTAACCTTGTGTATTTAGCTACGGCCTCAGGCGAATAATCCTTAACCGCCTCTTTTACATATTCAAAACCCTTGGTGTATTTATTAACGAATTCATGATTTACCAAATCCTCGTCGATAATAGCATGGATTAAAGCGTTTATAACCGGGATATTGTGCTCCGGCTCAAGCTGGAGGTGGATATCTGCGCGATTTGCAAATTCCGTCTTAACCGGGTCAATGACGATGAGTTTGGCGCCTCTGTTTAACGCTCTTTGAACGTGCATAGCTACGATCGGGTGACCATTTTCCGGGTTTGAGCCGATCATCATAATGCAGTTGCTGTGAGTTCCGATCTCAGTAAAGCTATTTGTAGCTGCTCCGTTACCGATTGTTTTGGCAAGACCTGCCACAGTCGGAGCGTGTCAAATGCGCGCGCAGTGATCGATATTATTCGTACCTAAAATTCTAAGTAGCTTCTGCGCTACGTAGTTATCCTCATGCGTACAGCGTGCGGAATAGTTTCCGGCTATCGCGTCGGCGCCGTATTTTTCTTTAACTTCTAGCATTTTTTTAGCAACCAGATCAAGCGCTTCATCCCAGCTAGCTTCGACCAAATCGCCGTCTTTGCTAAATTTACCGTCCTTTTTTCGGATCAACGGTGTCGTAAGCCTATCTCTAGAGCCTACGTAGTTCCAGCCGTAGTATCCTTTCAAACACAAACATCCCTGATTTACGGGGTTGTCGCTTACGCCGGTTGCGGATTTGATATAGTTGTCTTCCGCAGTCAGCTCGATTTGACAGCCTGTGCCACAATAAGGGCATATGACCTTGCCTTTATTCGCCATATTTTCTCCTTTCGAAAATACTAAACATGCAAAATTACCATATATGCAATTTCGGCACAATTATATAAATTCTTACCTAAAATAAAATTGAAATTTTGTCTTAAGCTAAAAGAATTTTTTCAATTATAATTAGGAGTAAGTTAGGGTAATTTCAATAGTAATTTAAATTTTAAAATATACTTTAATACTGATATACTAGACTTTTAAAGCAAATAATCAACGAACCGGTTTAAAAAAGAAATTAGTTTTTAAATTTAAGCTTTTAAAGCAAATTTATCAAATAAATTCCAAATATCGTCAGATAAATGACGGAATTTTTTTACGGACTTAAATATAATTACACCAAAATTTTTAGTAAAAAATTTTTAAAATTCCTTAAGTCAAGGAGAAAGGTATGAAACAACATAAATTTGTAATCTGCGATTACAAACGATGTATCGGTTGCACGACGTGCATGGCGGCCTGTTACTCAAGTGCCTACGAGCGCGGCAAGCTTGCTAAATCGCGACTTACCGTGCTTAGACAGGCTTACGGCGTTATGCCTACGCAGTGCAGGCAGTGCGATGACGGACCATGCGCAAATGTCTGCCCTACCGGTGCGCTTCGCTTCGATAATAACTATATCGAATTACACGAAGAAATTTGCATCGGATGTAAGATGTGTACGCTCGCCTGTCCTTATGGCGCGATCAGCTCGAATGCCGAGCTTATGCCGTCAGTAAATTATGCGGTCGAGCCGAAGTATTATCTCGAGATCGAAAGCCAAGCGGGCGCCAAAAGCACCGCCATCAAATGCGATCTATGCAACGGACGCGAGAACGGTCCTGCATGCGTCGAGGTTTGCCCAACTAGCGCTATCATTATGATAGATCCTAAAGAAGGTAAGCATAAATTGGGCTTTGCGATAGACTACGATGCGGCTAATGCTTTTGCAAAAGACGTGTTAAACGGCGAAATCAGTTGCGTCGCCAAAAAAGAAGGAGGCGCAAAATGATAAGCGTCTATACTTTATTTATCGTCAGTGCAGTAATTAGTATCCTTTTATACTGCGCTCCAAAAACTGCCGTTAAGGTAGGATTTGGATTAGGTGCTATCAGCTGTTTTTATGCGATGTGTCATTTCGTAGCCAATATGGGCGTAAGCGATAGCTTCGTTTTGGGCGGCACTTTCTTATATGCGCCAAAATTTGCTTTAAGTCCGCTTGGAAATTTCTTCAGCTTCGTAGTCGTTTTTATAGGCTTTGCAAGCAGCGTTTACGGCATGAGCTACGCTGAAGAATATATCGGAAAGGCAAATATCGGCGTTTTTGCATGTTTATTTAATACCTTCATCTTATCTATGCTTTTAGTCATCAGTGCGGATAATGTATTTTGCTTCGCTGTTTTATGGGAGCTTATGACGCTAATCTCGTCATTTCTAATCATAGTAAACGATGGCAAGGGTACGCTCAAAGCCGTTATGGTATATCTAGGTATAGCGCAGATCGGTGCATTTTGTATCACCTGTGGATTACTTATCATTGCAAACTACGCAGGAAGCTTCGAATTTGCGGAGTGGGGAAAAGTAAATATGCCTATGGGCGCTTCTGTAGCAGCATTCATCTTGTTTTTGGTCGGCTTCGGCTCAAAAGCGGGAATGTGGCCTTTCCACGTCTGGCTACCGCAAGCTCACCCTGCGGCTCCATCAAACGTCTCTGCTCTAATGAGCGGCGTTATGATTAAAGTAGCGCTCTTTACCCTTGTTAAATTTACGCTATTTTTGCCGCTAAGCATCTATTTTGGGCTTGCAGTTTTGATCCTAGGAGCAGCCAGCTCGCTTTTTGGCGTTTTATACGCGTTGTGCCAGCACGACTTTAAAGCACTTCTTGCGTACCACTCGGTTGAAAATATCGGCATTATCTTGCTGGGTCTTGGCACTGGAATTTACGGCGTCGCAGCAGGCAATGTAACACTAGCCGCAGTCGGATTTTTAGCAGGCTGCTACCACGTAGTAAATCACGCGATATTCAAAGGCTTGCTATTCTTATGTGCAGGCTCTGTAATCCACGCTACTCATACGCAGAATATGGACGTGCTAGGAGGACTAGCTAAAAAAATGCCTCTAACTGCCGTCGGTATGTTTATCGGTATCATGGGTATCGCAGCACTTCCTCCGGTAAACGGCTTCGTTTCAGAGTGGTTTACCTATCAAGGAATGCTTCAAGGTGCTAAGGAAAGCGGAATTTTCATTAGATATGCCTTCTCTTTAGCAGTGGTCGCTCTTGCACTTACCGGCGTTTTGGTCGGTATGCACCTTAAGCTTTATGCGGTAATCTTCGCAGGAACCCCAAGGGATGAAAAAATTTTGGAAAATGCGAAAGAAAGCCCATTAGGAATGGTTTTAGGAATGATCATTTTGATGATAGGCTGCGTGGGATTTGGCGTAGGCGCACACTTCATAGTCGATTACATAATGCAGGCGGTAAATTCTATCACTTCCAATAGAGAATTTGTCGCAAGCCTAGGCGCTTCGTCAATCACTTCGCCTTTGGGAAGTATCGTTTCAACTCCTCTTATTGCAGTGATTTTGTGTTCTACAATGCTGCTTCCGTTTATCATCCTAGCGGTTATGAAAGCAAATCGCGACAAACCCCGTGAGACCGATCCTTGGGCGTGCGGCTTTAAATATAGCCCTCGCATGCAGATAACTGGCGGTCCTTTTACCGGCGATTTAAGAAAGATTATGGACTGGTTATTTAGAGGTCATAAACGCAGAATAGAGCAAAACGGCTACTTCGGACCGATCGAGTATCACAACCACCCACAAGACATTTGGTGGACGATGATTTATCAACCGGTAATCGATTGGAGTAAGAAGATCGCCGATAAGATAGGAATTATTCAAAGCGGCTATGCAAATTTATATACGCTTTACATCCTAATCTATCTTTGCGCGATACTGGGCGTCGGATATTTCTTGATCTAGGAGGTTTGAGATGCAGACTATACAAACTATATTTTTAATGATATTTCAAGTCGCGGT
Organism: uncultured Campylobacter sp.; assembly: GCA_963525765.1. Lineage (GTDB taxonomy): Bacteria > Campylobacterota > Campylobacteria > Campylobacterales > Campylobacteraceae > Campylobacter_B. The sequence goes on from CAURMQ010000034.1 coordinate 5,934, forward strand.
TATCGTCCTAGTCGCTCCACTCTTCGACGGTATGGCTAGAAAACTTCGAGCCAAACTTCAGTCGAAACAAGGAAGCGATTTTTTCCAGACTTACCGCGATATTATTAAGCTTTTTAAACGCGGCAGGACCGTTCCTGCGTGCAGCCACTGGGTATTTAGATGGGCTCCGTTTTTCCTATTCGCTACTTCGGCAGCGATTTTGGCGGCTATTCCTATTACATACAGCGATCCAACCACCGATAAAATTTTCGGAGCATATTCGGATATTTTCGTTATCCTATATCTAGGCGCGCTTTTGCGCTTCGTATTCGGTGCGGCTTCGATAGATAGCGGTAACCCGTTTGCCGCAACCGGCGGCGGACGCGAGCAGATGCTTGCCGTTTTTGTCGAACCTGTGATGATGATGTGCCTAATCGTAGTAATGATGGCTGCGGGAACTTCAAATTTAGTTGAGATTCAGGGGATGGTACGCAGCGGTCAGATCGGCTATCAAATTCCAAGCTTTGCTGTCGCTTCGATTGCATTTTTATGGTGCATGTATGTCGAGACCGGCAGAAAGCCATTTGATCTTGCCGAAGCCGAGCAAGAGCTTCAAGAAGGACTTTTGGGCGAATATGCAGGTAGCGATTTGGGCTTAGTGCAAGCGGCGCTTATTTTGAAGCAATTTGCGATGATCGGATTATTCCTAACGATATTTGAGCCGTGGAATTTTAGCAATCCGTTTTTGGCGATCATAATTTTTGTGCTAAAAACTGGCGTATTTTACGTAGCAGCCGTTTTCATCGACAACTTTGGACCACGCTTCAGAATGACTTCGAGCATGCGCAAAATTTCATGCGGCGCTCTTGCCATTGCTTTTGCGGCATTAACGCTTTACGTAGTAGGATTTTAAGATGAATAGTATCGATATTTTAGCAATTTGTATGATCGTAACGTCACTCGCGGTATTCGGACTTAGAAATTTAAAACTTTCGATCGGAATTTACGCGATTCAGACGCTATTTTTGGTAAGCATATTTTTTATGCTGTATTCTAACTTCAATGCGCCGCAGCTTAGAATTTGGGCGATAGTGGCGTTTTTTACGAAGGTTATTTTCGTGCCAGGAATTTTATTTTGGCTAGTTAAAAAGCTGGATGTGATCAGCGAGGATGAGCCGGTAGGCGGCTTTTTCGTAAGCCCCGTTATTGCGATGGGATTTTCGCTAGCGATTGCGATGACAATCAATCCGATCTTGCTTAAATTCTCTCTTATTCAAGAAAGAATCGTTCTAATAGCGGCGGTAACCGTATTTATGATGGGAATTTTCGGCTTCATGCTAAGAAATTCTTTCATCAAGCAAATTCTAGCCTACTGCCTCTTTGAAAACGGCATCCACCTAAGCCTTGCACTTATGGCTTACAACTCTCACGAGCTAGTCGAGCTTGGAATTTTAACCGATGCAATCTTTGCGGTTATTATTATGAGCATTTTGGCGGTTAGATTTTACAAAGCTTATGACGGGCTTGATACGTCTAAAGCTTCGAATTTAAGGGGTTAATGATGAATAGTTTAGCTTTTATATTAATTTTTCCGTTGCTCGGAGCGCTGATATTATTCTTATGCCCTAAGAATTTCAAGCTCCTAAGCTCGCTACACGTTTTGATTTCCGCAGTTACATCCGCAGGACTACTCTGTAACGTAGGCAAGCTTATCAGCGGCAACTTCGAGGCGTTTTACGCATACGATAAATTCCTATTCCTAGATAGCCTAGGTTGCGTATTTTTAGTGCTAATCGCCGTAACGGGCTTTTTGGTAAATTTATACTCCACCACCTATATGAAATGGGAGATACAGGGCGACCATCTGGATCTTAGCGATCTTAGAAAATACTACGCGCTCTGCCACGTTTTCGTTTTTACGATGACGCTTAGCGTGATCTGTAACAACGTTGCGTTTATGTGGGCTGCGGTAGAGGCTACTACGTTAGCATCGGTATTTTTGGTCGCTATTCACAAAGATAAAAAATCCACCGAGAGCGGTTACAAATATATCGTTATCTGCTCGATCGGCTTAGCGTTTGCGCTTTATGCGACCGTTTTACTATATGCGGCTACATTCAAAATCACAGGCGACGGCGAGGCTTCGATGCTTTGGACTAGCATTATGGATCACGCCAAAGGCTTAAACAAAGATGCCGCTAAGCTTATCTTTATATTCGCTCTAATAGGCTTTGGAACCAAAGCAGGACTTGCTCCTACTCACACTTGGCTTCCTGACGTTCACGCAGAAGGTCCGGCTCCGATTTCGGCACTACTTTCGGGTGTGCTTTTAAAATGTGCGATGCTAGCGATATTTAGATATTACGCGGTAACCGCCGAAGCGGTAGGGCCAGACTTCGTTAAGCACGTGATGCTGATTTCGGGCACGATCACGCTATTTATAGCAGGAATTTTCCTTGTTCGTCAGCACGACGTGAAAAGGATGTTTGCTTACCACTCGGTCGTTCATATGGGTGTAATTGCATTTGCGCTAGGTATCGGCGGATATTTCGGCTTGCTTGCCGCGATCTTTCACTGCTTAGCTCATAGCTTTACTAAGGCTCTTGCATTCTGCTCTACCGGTAATATCGCTAGAATTTACGGTCACAAAGATATGACTAGAATGGGCGGTATGGTAAAAATCGCTCCGCTTACTACGATAATGTTTGGTGCTGCGGTTTGCTCGCTCGTAGGCGTTCCTGCGTTTGCGATATTCGTGAGCGAATTTAACGTTTTCAAAGGCGCGATAGCCAGCGGTCAATACATAGCCGTAGCATTATTTGCGATCGCGCTCGTAATTATTTTCATCGCGGACTTCGCGCACTTTAATCTAGCGAGCTTCGGTACACCTAAAGGTGAAGTGGTTTATGCTAAAGAGATGAGCTTGTTTGAAAATTTACCGCTAATCTTGCTTTGCGCTTTAGTGATAATTTTCGGCGTATGGCACGTAGGTGATTTTTGGATGCTCGTCGAAAACGGCGTTAGAATAATGATGAGAGGTTAAAAATGAGAGGCGATAAATTTATAGAAATTTTAAAGACTAAAGTCAAGGTCTTAGAAGTTACCCGCCAAGCCGAGGATCAAATCACCGTTTTAGTGGATAGAAATGATCTGCCGCTTGCGGTTAAGACGCTATATTATGACATCGGCGGTTTTATCAGCACGATGATTCCTAACGATGAGCGCGAGCTAAACGGAAATTTCGCGCTTTACTATGCGATATCTATGGAAGGTGGCAAGATGACCGAAGCGGAGGATTTCGCCGCAGAGGATAAATGCTTCATCACCGTTAGGACGCTAATTCCTGGATCGGATCCGACATTCCCGTCGGTTACTCCTTTAGTACCTGCTTGCGTATGGTACGAAAGAGAAGCTTTCGACATGTTCGGCTTAATCGCCGAAGGCTTGCCTGATAAACGTCGTTTGGTGTTAAGCGACGATTGGCCCAATGGGCTTCATCCACTTCGCAAAGACGCGATGGACTATCGCTATAGGCCCGATCCTGTAGATCATAAAGACGAGCCTAATGCAGAGTTTTTATTTCCTAGCGGCGACGGCGTAGTAGATGTTCCACTTGGACCTCTTCACGTAACGAGCGATGAGCCGGGACACTTTAGACTATTTTGCGACGGCGATGAGATTATCGATGCAGACTACCGCTTGTTTTATCAGCACCGCGGTATGGAGAAGCTAGCTGAAAACCGAATGAATTACGATCAGATGGGCTATTTAGCAGAGCGCGTCTGCGGAATTTGCGGCTACGCTCACGCGATTGCGTGTATTGAAGCAGCAGAGAAAGCCATCAAGCTTGAAATTCCGCTTCGTGCGCAAGCCATCCGCGTCATCTGCCTTGAGATCGAGCGCCTTCACAGCCATCTTTTAAATATCGGTCTAGCCTGCGAGGTAACGGGTAACTACAACGCCTTCATGCATATCTTTAGGGTGCGCGAATACTCCATGGAGTTAGCTCAGCTCGTAACCGGCGGCCGCAAGACCTACGGCAATGTCATTATGGGCGGACTTCGCCGCGATATGACCGATAATGAAATTCGCAAGAGCATCGAGATCATCAATAAACTTGATGTTCAAATTTCTGAAATTTGGGACGCTGTTATGGAGGATAAACGCCAAATCGGTCGCTGGAAAGGTGTGGGCGTATTAGATCGCAAAGTAGCGCGCGATTTCAGCCCGGTAGGTCCAAATATGAGAGCTTCCGGTTTTAAACGCGACAACCGCTACGATCATCCTTATGATTTCTTCAACAAGATAGAATTCGAAGTAGCCGTAGAGCACGGTGGCGATGTATTCAGCCGCGAAGTCGTAAGATATAAAGAGCTCAAACAATCGATCCACATCATCAGACAGTGCTTGCATCAAATGCCGCAAACTCCGATAATGATCGATCCACAGACTATGATCAGACCGGAAAACTACGCTTTAGGTCACGACGAAGCACCGCGCGGCGAAAATGTCCACTGGATCATGCAAGGAAACGCTCAGAAGGTTTACCGCTGGAGATGTCGCGCCGCTACGTATAACAACTGGCCGAGCTTGCGATTTCAATTCCGCGGAAATAACATCTCCGATGCGGCGCTAATCGTATGCTCGATGGATCCGTGCTACTCATGCACCGAGCGCGTAACTTTAGTCGATATTAATAGCGGAAAGAGTAAAATTCTAACCGAAAAAGACCTTAAGAAATTTTGCCAAGACGGCAAGGTTAGCAAAAAGGATTTAAGATGATGAAATTATTCGACATTACCGAAAAATATGGTAAGGCGACCTATGCTTATCCGTTTGAGCCATACATCGTGCCCGAGAATTTTCGCGGGCAGCCTGAATACACCTATGAGCTTTGCATAGGCTGTGCTGCGTGCGGAATCGCCTGCCCATCCAATGCGATTGAGCTTAAGATGAACGAAGCCCAAACTAAACTAATTTGGGAATTTGATTGCGGACGCTGCATATTTTGCGGTCGCTGCGACGAGGTATGCCCTACGGGAGCAGTAAGGCTAGGCAATAGCTTTGAGCTAGCGGTAAAATTTGATAAAAGCGCGCTTATCCAACACGGCGAGCTTGAGATGGAGAAATGCAGCTGCTGCGGCAAGCCGATGACCCCAAAAAGGCTCATCAACTACACGCTAGAAAAGCTAAGTACTGCAAATTTGCTCCCAGGCAGATTAGAAGAAGCTAAAAAATATCTCTATATCTGTCCTGAATGCAAAAAAGCTCAAGCGGTCGAAAGAGTAACCAAAGGTATAGAGGAGGCAATAAAATGAGTTTGTATCAAGTCCCCGAAAATATTAAAAACGCAAACGATCTAACCGCAAAATTGGAGCTTTTGAAAAATATCAAACGAAGCTTCAGCGTTTATCGTATCGACTGCGGAAGTTGCAACGGCTGTGAAATTGAAATTTTTGCTTCTATCACGCCGATGTGGGATCCGGAGCGCTTCGGATTTAAACTCGTAGCTAACCCTCGCCACGCAGATATCTTAGTCTGCACCGGCCCGGTTACTCGCCAGATGTATTATCCGCTGCTTCGCGCTTATGAGGCTGCACCTGATCCAAAGATCGTAGTAGCTCTCGGAGCCTGCGGAAGCACTGGTGGAATTTTCCATGACGCATATAGCGTATGGAGCGGCATCGATAAGATTGTACCGGTAGATGTTTATATCCCAGGCTGCCCTCCGCATCCTGCTAGCATCATCTATGGTCTTGGCATGGCGCTTGGCATCATTGATCAAAAGCTTCAAAAGAAGAGCTATGAGCAAGATAGCACTCTTCCGCCACCGGTTAAGAGTTCAGTTATCGGCGATATTTTATTCGAGCGCGATCTGCAAGCTGAAGCTAAGAGGCTGATGAGCTATATTTTCGGAAGAGTTTTATTTGCAAAATATATGGATGCGATCAAAACCTCATCTGACGTTCACGATCCAAAAGCTTCTCGCGAGGCTCTACTTAACGCTATCCACACCGAAGAGGATCCTAGATACGCGGAGTGCATGGCACTATTGCACAATGACGTATATATAAAATACGCCCGCGCTGCGGAGGAATTTAAGATCGATCCGCAAAAAGAGGTCTGGAGTAAACGATGATTGAAGTTTTTAAGCTTACAAAGCGGCATATGGACGAAAACGAAAATTTACCTAAAGAGCTAAAGGATATCAAGGTTTTTTCCACCTGCGTCGGTCACGGCGTGGGTACGATAGATTTTAGCGAAAAGGTACTTGAGATAGACGATGAAGAATTTAAACGCATCATCGAGAACTCGGGCGACTACGTTAAATTTAAGATCGGTAATCTAAGCAAGTATTTCGAGATTGAAATTTTTGCCGAGCACGCAGCTAAGCTAATCCCTCAGCTTTGCGAATGTGAGCTTAAAGATCTGCTAAAAAATATGCGCGAAGGATATTTCGTGCTAAGGAAGGATTTTTGATGCGAAAGGCGTTGCTTTGTATCGGCAATCCCCTTCGCGGCGACGACGACGTGGGCAATGAAACGGGGCGAATAGTCGAGGCAAACTTAAAAGATTGGCGCGTTTTTTATGGGCAGGATGTGCCCGAAAACGAATTTGCAGCCCTTAGGGAATTTGCCCCTGAAATTCTAATCGTAGTAGATGCGATGAGCGGCTTTGATGAGGATAAGATAGAATTTTTCGACCTCAGCAACGATCGCGACTATATCTACTCGACGCATAACCTACCTACGCCGGTGCTTCTAAGCTATCTGCGCAAAATTTGCCCAAAGACATTGTTTTTGGGCATAAGCGTGCTGCTCGATAACGTCCTTGATTTTAAAGAAGGGCTAAGCGAGAGCGCAAAAAAAAGTGCGCAAAAAGCTTATGAGCGTATCTTAGAAATTGATTCAAATTTAAATGAGGAGGAGTAAATGTTAAATCCTGCAGAAACCGCGCAAGCGGTGTCTAGTTCGATGCAACACAAGGCGCATACCCCGCTAATTAGCATAATTTTTCTAGCTATAATGGCGGGCGCTGCAATCGCTATGGGTGATATTTTCTGGGCTCACTCGACCGTCGGAATGGCTGAAAAGCAATCTATTGGCTTATCGAATTTCATCGGCGGTATTACCTTTAGCTGCGGTCTGATGATGGTGGTTTTTTACGGTGGGCATCTATTTACCAGCTCGGTTTTAACGGGCGTACCTGCCGCCGATGGCAAATTACCGCTAGGTAAAACTATCGGCTATTGGGCTATCGTTTGGTGCTTTAACTTTGTAGGTGGCGCGTTAATCGCGTATATGTATTATTACTCAGGACTTCCGCTTAAATATGATGGCTACATCTTGCAGCACTTCATTCCTGCAGCAGCAGGCAAAATAAACGCACCTTTTCATGAGCTATTCATCCGCGGAATTTTTTGTAACGTGTTTGTATGTATGTCTATCTGGACTGCGACCAGCGAGAGCAATCTATCAGGTAAATTCTTTGCAATTATGTGGATGATCGGCGCATTCGTAGCTTGCTCTATGGAACACTGCGTGGCAAATATGTTTATCCTAACCGAAGGTATCATCGCTAAAGGCCACTATTTAGCAGCTGCTGGTGGCGATGTAAATGCTCTTGCAAGCTCGCTTCACGGTGTAACGGCAGCTCAAATAGATTCAATAAACTGGGGAAATTTCATCGTTAAAAATATGATCCCAGTTACGCTAGGTAACATCTGCGGCGGTCTATTTTTCGTAGGCTTGGTCGGATTTATGGTCAATAAATACGATATGAAAAAGAAAGACTAATCTATCGCACTTCAGCACGATATAAACAAAATATGGCGCGGCACTTTGCCGCGCATTTTTA
>CAURMQ010000035.1:0-13719 GCA_963525765.1 uncultured Campylobacter sp.
CTTGCCGCGCTTGAGGCGCCTTGCTCGCTTGAAGCGATCGCGCCGCTTGCTGATTTAAACAACGAATTTTACCGCGAGCTGGCGGACGATTACGCGCGGAAAGATGAAGCGCGTGCGGAGCCCGAATATAAATATTTTAGCGTTTTCATCGAGGATCTGGGCGCGGACAAGGTAAAAACGCTCGTGTTTTTAAAGAAATTTTTTGAGGACGAGAGCTTTGCGGCGACTAAAGAGAGGACGCAAAACCTGCCGCTTTGCGTATTTAGCGGCATAGAGGAGCTGGCGCTACTGCTACAAGACAAACTCGCCTCGCTCGGAGTTAAATTTTACGCGCGGGAGATCTCTTTTAGCGAATTTATCGCGCGGAGTAGTTAAGCGGGCAAATTTTAAAATTTTAACTCTCGCCTGCTGCTAAATTTAAAATCTAGCGGCGAGCGATCCTATAAATTTTGTTCTCATCCGCTTGCTATCGCAGTGCGCTAACAGCTTTGCGTACGCTGGAGCGCAAATTAAAGCATAAAATCAAAATGTAAAATTGAAGTAGAATTTTAAGCGCCCTACTTCGTTTTTTACTTGCAGTAGGGCGAATTTGCTTAAAGTAGTGAACTAAAGCGAGGCTAAAATTATCCAAACCTTGGATCTATTATCTTGCTCAGTTAGAGCAGCTGTTGCGAGCGACGAGCTCCGCAAAATCTAGGGCTGCGTCGTAGTCGGGCTCAGAGGCTATGTCGCTTACGAGCTCTTTATAAACCACGACGCCTGCGGTATCTATGACGAAGATTGCTCTGGCGCTAAGACCTGCCAATGCGCCGCTGGCGATGAGAGTGCCGTAGCGGCGGCAAAATTCCTTATCGCGGAAATCGCTTGCAACGCGTAGATTTTTGATCCCCTCAGTCGTACAAAACCTCCCCATCGCAAACGGCAAATCCATCGAAACGACGATTACTTCGGTGTTGGGAAGCGATGCAGCGCGCTCGTTGAACTTGCGTGCCTCCGTCGCGCAGACGGGCGTATCTAGCGACGGCACGGCGACGATAATTTGCACGTGCTTGCCGCTAGCGATCTCGATTTCGCTTAGATCTTGAGCTACTAAGCGCACTTGTGGCGCGCGATCGCCTAGATTTATCTCTTGCCCGCTTAGCTCTACGGGCTTTCCTTGAAATGTTACTTTTGACATTTTTGTCCTTTGTTTTGAATTTGTAGCGGCGAATATACAAAAATTCCTTAAATTTCAGGTAAAATTGCTTTAAAAATCAAGGAGAGCAGATGGGCGAAGATATTTGGGGCAGCAACAGCAATCCTGCATCGCTAGCCAGTATAAGACGTAAAAGCGGCGAAGAGAAAAAGCCCTTGGATGAGAAACCACAGGAGCAATCTGAGAATTTAGATTTAGTGCAAGAAGAACTTGCGGCGGATGATACTAGCGAGCAAAATTTCGCGGCTCAGAATTCTATAGAGCAAAATTCCACTTCCATAAGGCAAAATTTTACTCCACAGAATTCTGCGGAGCAAAATTTAGCTTTTGCAGCTCAAGGCCTAGATGAAGAAAATTCTATTTTGCGGGATTCTGCTGCGACAGGCTCTGGCGAGCAAGATTCTAACGCCAAAGGCTTGAATTCTACCGAGAATGCCGCAAACTCGCAGAATTTTACAGAGCAGAATTCCACTTGGCAAAATTCAGCTTCCTCAAATTCCGATAGAATTAACTCTACGCAAAGCTCAGCTAAGGTTTACGATCTAAATAAAGCCTACGTATTTTATATGTTCCTCGGGCCTTTCGGCGCGCATAGATTTTATCTTGGGAGTATAATCTCCGCGATTTTTCAGCTTTTAGGCGGGCTGCCATTTCTCATCTGGCTTTTTTTAGTAGTGGTTGCTGTCATATGGACGAGTATAGAAGGTAACGAGCTGTTGGCGCTTGTAAACTCATCTCGTCCGGATTTGGGCGTGCAAGCATCAGACCTAAAGGATATAGAACAGGGCTTTTTTCATTTTATGGTTATTTTCTCGGTGCCCAATGTTTTGTTTTTAATCTGGCTTGTTAGCGACTTTTTTAGGTTGCCTGATATGGTGCGAAAGCTAAATGTATCCGTAGGCGCGGGAGCAATCCTGTATGTTTATGCGGATGACGCTAAAGAGCAGAGCGAAAATCTATCTACTGCCAAAACTACCCTTTACATAGCGTTTGGGCTTGAGGCGTTAAATGCGGTAGGCAGATATATCAAGAATGTAGATAAAGTGGGCGCGTTGGAGGGTGTCGGACTTATATCGATGATATGCCTAGCTGTGGGGCTATATTTTTTAGCGCGCGCTATACGCAGCACGGATCTACTATCAAACGCCGTGTTAGTCGGGGTTTCCTCGGCTATAAGCGCAGTAAGCACTATATTTGTAGGATTTGAATTGTTTAAACCATCAGTTTTTATGATAAGCATTTATTGCGTATGCACAGCGGTATATCTGATCTATCAGCTGCTAGTTAGTAAAGAGCTTTACGATTGCAGCGGAGAGAAAAACTATCTAAGAGCGTTTTATGTTATTGCAGCTACGGAGATAGTAACTCTAGTCCTGATAGCGCTTGACTCGCAGCTTTTTGCCTTAGTATTTGCCATAGGGTGGTTAGCTTCGGTAGTTTTAAATGTTTCGGCGGTTTATGGTACTAGGGAGGTTACCGCTTCAAAAGGCGGCTACGGCCTAGTGCATCTGGCGTATCACGTAAGGCAGATGAACGGGCGGGAGTTTTAGGTATTTAAATTTAAGGGGCGATTAGTATAATCCTACATTATTTTAAAAAAGGAGTTTAAAATGACTTTTATGGAGTCCGTGCAAACTTGCGTCAAGCAAAAATACGCCGCATTTAGCGGGCGAGCATCAAGGTCGGAGTACTGGTGGTTTTTTCTATTTACCGTGCTTGGCGGGATTGTTTTGAGTTTGATAGATGGCGTTTTAGGCACTACGATAGGATATAATCAAATAATAGCCGGCAAAATCGTCCATCAAGAAATCGGCATTATAGATGCGCTTTTTCAGCTAGCTATGCTCGTGCCAGCCATCGCCGTATCGGTCAGGCGACTACATGACACGGATAGAAGCGGCTGGTTTTTTCTGCTTATTTTAACGCCGATCGTGGGTGCTTTTTTCGGCGATATCGGGCTTTTGGTATCATTTGTGGGTTGGATAGTGCTGCTTGTGTTTTTCGTGCAGCGCGGCGATAGTGGGTCCAATCGCTTCGGATACGATCCGCTATGATAAAGCTCTAAAGCTTTGCGGAATTTTAGAATTATAAAATTCCGTGCAGATAAAATTCTTTGTATTATCACTTAAAATTCTATGCATAAGCACTTTGTAGCGCTAAATTTTTCTTCAAATAAGCTTTTCAAATCCTCTTTAATTGATTGCCATTATCTGTAACTTAGAATTTTTATATTATAATGACGCTCAAAATTTTATTTTAGAAAGGATGAAAATGAAAGAGAGAATCGAGGCGCTGTTCGCGCAAAACCCTAAAATTTCGATCGCGCAGATCTGCAAGGAGCTCGGCGCCAAGGAGATCGACGTGCTGCTAAACTTGCCTGAGCGCTTCGGCAAGAGCGCCGGCGGCGATAAATTCTGCGAGGTCATTAGGGAGCTTGAGGGCTGGGGCGAGGTGCTTTTCGTGAAAAATACGCCGAGCTTCATCATCGAGTTTAAAACCAAGATCCCAAGCGGCAAGAGCGCGCGCGGATATTATAATTTCGGCATGGGCGCAAACGGCGATGAGGCGCACGGGCTGGGCATTTTGGGGGGTCATCTAAAGACGGATGAGATCGATAAGATTATCCTCGTGACGCAGACTTTCATGGGGATGCTCTCGAAATTCGTGGGCTTTTACGACAAAGCGGGCGAGAATATCTTTAAAATTTACGTCTCGCGCGACGAGAAAGGACAGCTGCTAGCCGAGCAAGACGCGAAATTTGAGGCGTTAAAAGCCGCGATTTAGCGCTCGCGCAAGGCCCATCTTGCGCGGCTTGCGTAAAATTTGTCCTTGCGCGGGTATTTGGGCTTGATCTCGCCTTTTGCGCGCGAGATCAAATCAGTAAAGCTCTACTGCGAAATAACACTCGCGCGCCTCTACACGCTCGCGCAAGAGCCGCCTTGCGCGGCTCGCTCATCGCTTGCTTAACGACGCGTTGAAATTCTACGGGGCGCCAACCAAGGCGCTTTAAGCTGGCCAATAAGCTTTCGGGCAAAATTTTAAATTATCGTTGATGATGAAATTCCAAACTCACCTCGTCGCTATTTGCGTCTTAAAGGCGTTTGGAATTTCACTAGCCCAGCTCGCGCCTGTTTTATTTGAAGCGGAATTTTGCCGCTTCAAATAGCTATTCTTTTCAAATTTACTTTCAACAATCTATTACTAAATTTTCAAAAACTAGGTCTATATTATCTTTGAATCGATTATCGTCAAATTCCAAATTATTATTCGCAATCTTTCGCCCGGCAATATCTCCAAGCTCCATAAGATACCGCTTGAACTTTTCTAAAAATTTATCTGCATTTGCCTTTTTGTCGGAGCTCCACTCGTCTGAGCTAAAATGAATATACGCAATAATTTTTTTGCTTTTAAGATAATATCTCGGCTGATAAATTCCCGATTTTGGAAAATATCTCGATACTTCCCCACTCAAACAAAGGCAAATATCGATCTTTTGCAGCGAGTGCATTTCAAAATTGCTAAAAATCCTTTTAATTTCTTTTCTTGCCGCTCTTATCGTATCCGGCATATAGATCGGCACATCATCCGCCCCGCCGATAACGGCATTTATGTTAAATTTCATATAGCGTCCCGCCCTTGAATATGAAGTTAAATATTTTTAAAAATTTCGGCTCATTATATCATCTTCATAATATTTATTGAGCGTCGGGGTTACCCGGGGTTTTAAATCGGTTATATTTTTTATCAAAACAGACCCGAATAAAGATAAATTTTATAAAATCTACCGTTTTAATTTTATATCTCAAAAACTTTTCGCCGTTACGCAAAGAGCGTTAAATTTTAAAATTGAAATTTTATACGTTAAGCTTAAGGCTTATTAAACTCCGATATTTAGGGCAATACAGACTCGAATTTTTATCTTTTATTGCTATAATTCCATCATAAATTTAAATCTTAAGATTAAAAAGTATTCTTAAGAATTTTATAAGATGGAGGAGATCTTGAATAGATTGATCTTAAAGATTTACGCGTGGCAAAATACTGCTACGCCGTGGTTTTGGCTTTTTGTGATAAGCGCAGGCTATCTTGCGACATCATATTTTTTCTTTCAGCGCTGCCTTTTTATGTCGCCTACGCAGATGGGCACCCTCGTGCGTCTGGGCTTTGCCGTAGCGGGCGTGGGCGCGCTCATCGGCTTGCTGATGTCCTTTAGCTTCATAGCAAGGCTCATTGCTTACCTGCTCGGATTTACGGGCGCGATATACGGCTATTTACAAAGCTCCGCGCCGCACACCGCCGCAGATACCGCAAATTGCCTCGCAGCGCCTGCATTTCCTTTTGCGGCGCCGCTTGATAGCCTGCTGCCGGAGCTATTTCGCCCCGCAAGCTGCACGGGCACCCCGTCCTTTCCCGCAGGCACCGCGCTTAGCGATGTGCAGAGCTTTTTCGGCGGATTTTATGGCGAGGGGTTTTATCTGGTGCCGAGCATTAAATTTGCAGACGCGGCGCAGTGCGCGCAGGTAGCGTTTGCGGCATTCGCGGCTGTTTTGGCCGTGATGTTTGCGAGTTTTTTATACGGCAGATTTACGAGAAGTTTTTAAAATTTTAAGAAAGGATAAGCATGAAGTTTTTAAATTCTATTGCGGCTGCGGCGGCTCTTGCGGCTACGATCGCAAGCTACGCTGGCGCCGAGGTTAAGGCGGGCGAGACGCTTTACGGCACGGTGTTAAAGCAGGTAAGCGTAAGCGGCGATTTGTCGCACAAGGACGGCAGGCTGCTGCCCACAAACGCCATAGAGGTTTTGGAGGTTAAGGACGGAGTAGTGAAATTTTCGCTCACCGGCTATCAAAATCCAAAGGCGCCCAACGTTATTTATTTCACGCCTAAAGCGCGCATAATCGCGGTGGCGTTTTCGAAGCAGGCTAAATTTCAAAGCGAGAGCTTGGGCGAAGAGGACGGCTTTAATAAGGTTAAGATAACCGCCTACACCGACGAGGGCGCGCTAAGCAGCGACGTGGATAAAATTTTCGCGGGCGCTAAAGAGAAATTTGAAGCCTCGTGTAGTGTCTGTCACGCTCTGCATCAGCCCGCAAGCTACGAGGCAAACAAATGGCCCGGCTACATAAAATCGATGCTTTCGCGCACGCCTATTAGCAAGGATGAGAGCTGGACGGTGGTGCAGTATCTGCAAAAGCACTCCAAGGACGTAAATTTAAAGGATATGAAATGAAAAGACGAAATTTTTTAAAGCTCGGCGCGGCGGTTTCGGCGCTTCCGCTCATCCCAAGCTCGATGCTCGCGGCGGATAAACTTACCGCGCTTAAGAAAAACGGCGAAATTTTAACCGCGGCGCGATGGGGAATTTTAAAAGCGAGCGTTAAAAACGGCAAGATCGTAAAATCCGCGCCGTGGAAGATTACCTCTAAAATTCCAAATACTCTTCAAAATACGATGGCGGATCTCGTTTATAACACGCGCGTCAAGGCGCCGATGGTGCGAAAATCTTACCTCGCCGATCCCGATAATCCAAAGCCCGAGCTTCGAGGGCTTGACGAATGGGTCGAGGTAAAATATGAAGACGCGATCAAACTCGTCGCGCGCGAGCTTAAAAAGACGCGCGAGCAAAAGGGCGCGAGCTCGGTGTTTGCGGGCAGCTACGGCTGGCAGAGCACGGGCAACGTGCATGTCTCAAGGACGCTGCTTCATAGATTTATGAACTTAAGCGGTGGCTTTACGGGCGTCACGGGCGATTACTCTACGGGCGCGGCGCAGGTCATAATGCCGTACGTAACGGGCTCAAATCAGGTCTATGAGCAGCAAACTTCGTGGCCGGTGGTGCTTGAAAACTCCAAAGTAGTGGTCTTTTGGGGGCTCAATCCGATCTCTACGCTTCGCGTGGCATGGACGAGCTCTGACGAGCAGGGATTTAAGTATTTCGAGCAGCTAAAAAACAGCGACAAAGATATCATCATCATCGATCCGATCAAAACCGTAAGCGGCAAGTATTTTGAGGGTAAAGCGCGATGGATCGCCCCTCGCCCGAACACCGACGTAGCGATGATGCTAGGCATGGCGCAGCACCTCTACTCGCAGGGCAAGTACGATAAGGAATTTTTACAAAACTACACCGTGGGCTTTGAAAAATTCGTACCGTACCTCACGGGGCAGAGCGACGGCGTGGCTAAGACGCCCGAGTGGGCTAGTGAAATTTGTGGCATTAGCGCGGACGTGATCAAAGAGCTTGCGATAAAATTTTACGAAAACCGCACGATGATAATGGCGGGTTGGGGTATCCAGCGCGCTCATCACGGCGAGCAGGCGCACTGGATGATCGTGACTTTGTGCGCGATGCTAGGACAGATTGGACTTGCAGGAGGCGGCTTCGGTTTTAGCTACCATTATGCTAACGGCGGCGCGCCTACCTGCGCGGGCGGCGTGATCGGCGGAATGAACGCGGCTAGCGTCGGCGTCGTTAAGGACGGCAAATTTTTAGGGCTTGCGCAGGATCAGAAGCAAGGCGGCGAAGCAGCCCAAGCATGGCTGGTAAATACGGCGAAGGTCGCTTTCCCTCTAGCTCGCATCGCGGACGTGCTGCTAAATCCGGGCAAGACGATCGACGCGAATGGCGCAAAGATCACCTATCCGCAGATCGATTTCATCTACTGGGTCGGCGGAAATCCTATCGTGCACCATCAAGATACCAACACCAATATCAAGGCTTGGCGCAAGCCGCGCACCATCGTAGTAAATGAAATTTACTGGACGCCGACTGCGAAGATGGCTGACATCGTGTTTCCGACCACGACGGAGTATGAGCGCAACGACATCACGATGAGCGGAGACTACTCCAATATGCATATCATCCCGATGAAGCAGGTCGTCGCCAAGCAACACGGTGCGAAGGACGATTATCAAATTTTTACCGACCTTTGCAAGGCTTACGCAGAGGGGCTTGCCGAGGTTTATACGGACGGCGGCAAAACGGAGATGGACTGGATCAAGGAATTTTACGAAGGGGCGGCGAGCGCCGTGAATGCAAACACCGCTTTAGGCATTCAGATGCCGAGCTTTGAGCAGTGGTGGGAGAAAAACGAGCCGACGGAATTTTACGAGACGCCCGAGAGTGCCGCATACGTGAGCTTTGAGGATTTTAGAAACGATCCCGTTTTGGAGGCTTTGGGAACGCCTAGCGGGCTAATTGAAATTTACTCCGATACGATTGCTGCGATGAACTACAAAAACTGCGGCGCGCATCCGATGTGGTTCGAGCCCGTAGAGTGGCTGGGTATGAAGGAAAAGCCTGCGAAATTTCACCTGCTTAGCCTGCATCCGCTCGATCGCTTGCATTCGCAGCAGAGTAACACCTCAAATCGCAAGAGATACGCCGTCGCGGATCGTGAGCCGGTGCTAATAAATACCGAGGACGCTAAGGAGCTCGGTATCAAGCAGGGCGATCTGGTGCGCGTTTATAACGCTCGCGGCGAAATTTTGGCGGGAGCCAACGTAAGCGATGACATAATGCGCGGCGTGGTGCAGATCTTCGAAGGCGCGTGGTACGATCCTAATGCCGAGGGTCTTTGCAAAAATGGAAATCCGAACGTGCTTACGATTGACCTGCCTACGAGCGAGCTTGCTAACGGCAATATCTCTCACACGGCGTTAGTAAATATCGAGCTTTATAAACACAAGGCGGGCGAGGATATCAAACTAACCGCGTTTATGCCGCCTAAAGGGGCGAAGTAGGGATTAGGGCGCCATAGCGCCCTAATTTCTCTTCAGTCCATAGAAACAATCTACTAGCGGTTACTATTTTGCCATTGAAATAGCGGCTTTTGCTTCATCAGAAATTTCGTGTCGCGTTGCATTGTTCTCAGGCATCCTCAATCTCCTTATCAAAAATTTTTGTATTATGGCTAATTAAGCTGCATACTAAAGTACCTTTATTGAATCCCGCACTTTTAAATCTCTCGTTTATAGACGGATTGCTTTCTACGCAGATAAATAAGTCGTCAAATCTGAATATTAGATATTTCCGTATTTTAAAAAGAGATAGGGTGTAAAAAATCAGGCTTCTAATGGAATTTAGAATAAAATTTAACGGGTAGAACATCTTATCTACGGAGTCGCGATTTTCTGGATGAAAAGTTCCAAAAATCGGAATATAGGCATGTGTAATTATTTCGCTCCCGGATAACGGCACGGTTAGTAGATCTTTGTTGCCCTGATAGTCGATAAATTCATATTCTATGCGATCATCATAAATTTTGCTGCAAGTTTTATTTTTAGTTAAAGAGCGTAAAAATTTCAAATGACCGAAAATAACATATAAAATTCCAGAACATGCTATCGTTATTCCAGTCCTTCTAGAAAACTCCCTCATAGCATCTTCAGGAGATGAACAGATCAAAATTAGTAGGGCTAGGACAAAAAATATAATGCATGAAATCATACCGGTAATTTCGGCGCGTAAAAACCAATTATTCTCGACGATCAATGGTTTATCCGCCCGCTCTTTATCGTAGTCCCTCATAAAATCCCCATTTTATAAAATTTTGGCGCATTTTATCGTTTGGGCGCTTACGAAGCATTTAAAATTTAATCTTAGCGGTGGTTTTGATATTAGCGTGGTGAGATATAAAATGACAGATGAAAATTTAAAGACAAAAAGCGGCTTCCGCTTCGGTAATTTCGCTATTTTAGCGAACCGCAAAAGCTGCATTATCGAAGCAAATTTAATCCGCAAATTTCGCTCTCAAATTTACGGATTTTAAAGAAGGCTCGGCGAAATCATTTTAAAACAAACTCGGCAAAACTGCGCAAGGCAAACTCAGCGAAATCGCTCAAGGCGAGCACATCACGCAAACAATCAAATTTTGTCGAAACAATCAAAATTTATCGAAGCGATCAAATTTTGCCGAAACGCCCTAATCTCGCCGAGCCAAAGAGAAATTCCGCCGAGCAAACCCTGCCGAGCCCAAAAGTAAGGCGTCAATTTATTCCTTCGGCGCGATCATATCCTCAGGCACCACCCACGCGTCAAATTCCTCGGCGGTTAGTATGCCCGATTTTATCGCTTCCTCGCGCAACGTAGTGCCGTTGTGATGCGCCGTTTTGGCGATTTTAGCGGCATTTGCGTAGCCGATGTGCGGATTTAGCGCAGTTACTAGCATTAGACTCTCGTGCAGTAGCTTGTCGATTTTCGCGGCGTTTGCGCTGATGCCGCAAGCGCAGTGTTTTTCAAAGCTCACCATCGCGTCGCTTAGCAGGCGGATGCTTTGGATGAGGTTGTAGGTAAGCACCGGCTTAAAGACGTTTAGCTCGAAGTTGCCCTGGCTTGCAGCGACGGAGATCGCGACGTGGTTGCCCATTACTTGCGCCGCTACCATCGTGACGGCTTCGCACTGCGTCGGATTTACCTTGCCCGGCATTATCGAGCTTCCAGGCTCGTTTTCGGGGATGTTTATCTCGCCGATACCGCATCTTGGCCCGCTTGCCAGCCAGCGCACGTCGTTTGCGATCTTCATCAAATTTGCCGCCAGGCCGTTTAGCGCGCCGCTTAAAAACACCTCGGCGTCGTGGCTGGTTAGGCCGTGGAATTTATTCGGATGGGATTTAAATTTAAATGCCGTGCCCGTTAGCGCGTTTAGCTCGTCGCTTACCATTTGGCTAAATTTCGGATGCGAGTTTAGCCCCGTGCCCACCGCGGTGCCGCCGATAGCAAGCTCTTCTAAAAACGGCATAGTAGCGAGAATCTGCGCCTTGCTCGCCTTTAGCATATACGCGTAGCCGCTAAATTCCTGCCCTAGCGTGAGCGGCGTGGCGTCTTGCAGGTGGGTGCGACCGATCTTTACGATTTTTGCAAACTCGACGGTCTTTTTATCCAGCGTCGCTTCAAGCTTCTCGATCGCAGGAAGCAGCTTTTTTTGAAGCTCTAGCACAAAGGCTATTCGCATCGCCGTCGGATAAGTGTCGTTTGAGCTCTGGCCCTTATTTACGTGGTCGTTTGGATGCACGAATTTTGCATCTTTGACGTCCAGCTCCGCTTTGTCGCGGAAATTTAACCCCAAAATCTCCATCGCGCGGTTTGAGACGACCTCATTTAAATTCATATTCGACTGCGTGCCCGAGCCCGTCTGCCACACGACTAGAGGGAAATTTCCGTCCAGTTTGCCGTTTAAAATTTCATCGCACGCCTGCGCTATCGCCTCGGTGCGAGGCTCGTCTAGGCGGCCTAGCTTACGATTAACAAGCGCGCACGCCTTTTTTAGATAGGCAAAGCCCTCTATGACCTCTTTAGGCATCGTCTCCAGCCCTACTCCGATCTCGAAATTTTCATGGCTACGCTGCGTCTGCGCTCCCCAATATTTTTCATTCGGAACCTTAACCTCGCCCATCGTGTCTTTTTCGATACGAAATTCCATAACTAATCCTTTCTAAGAGAAATTTCGGAATTTTAATTTTAGACGGCGACATACTATTCGCTGCAGCTCGAAATGCTTTGCCGATTAAGTTTTACCGCTATTTTGATCGCTTCAGAGCCTGCGCCGAAATTTTTGCGCCACGCTCAAAGCGACCGGATTTACGCACGCCGCACCGAATGTGCCTCATCTCTACTCGTTTTTATTCTCGTCTCTTTCTTGCAGTTCCTGTTCGCACCTTTTGGTGACTTTTACGAGCGAGACCCTAGTGCCGTCCATGCGTAGCACTTCGTAATCGCAGTTTTCATCGCTTATTTTATCGCCGATTTCAGGTAGGCTGCCGAAGAGATTAAAGACGTAGCCGCCGATCGTTAGCTGCTCGGTCTCTTCGTCGAAGTCAATGCCCATAACCTCCTCGACGCCTTCGATCTCGAAACGCCCTCTAAACTCAAAGGTGTTCTCGTCGATACGTTTGAAATTTTGCGCATTCGCGTCGTGCTCGTCGTTGATGTCGCCAAAAATTTCTTCTATTATATCTTCCATCGTCAAAAATCCCGCCGTGCCGCCGTATTCGTCGATGACGAGCGCGGCAAAAATGCGCTGTTTATTCATCATCGGTAAAATTTTAGAGATCGGGCTGTTTTCAGGCACGATGATGAGTTTGCGCACGATTTTATCGAAGCTTTTATCTCCCTTTTGCTGGATGATGTCGCGGATGTGGATGAGGCCTAGGACGTTATCTTTGCTGCCGTCGATATACGGAAAGCGCGTAAATTTCGACTGCAAGACGGTCGCGTAGTTTTCATCGTAGCTTTTTTGCTTATTTAGGCAAACTAGATCGCGCCTCGGCGTCATTATCTCTTTAGCGACGGTGTCGCTGAAATCGACGGCGTTTTTGATGATCTCGGTCTCGAGGCTATCGAGTACGCCGCCTTTTAGGCTCTCGCTTGCGATGATTTTGATCTCCTCGTCAGAAAGCGCAAGCTCGCTCTCTTTAGCGGGCTTTACGCCGATGATTTTAAGCGAGACGGCAGCAATGAAGTCAAACGCCTTTATGATCGGAAAAAACATAATCCAAAAAATATGAAGCGGTCTAGAGATGAAAAGCACGATCTTCTCGGTTTTGGCAATAGCGATGGATTTTGGCACCAGCTCACCAAGCACGACGTGAAATAGCGTAACGAGCGTAAAAGATATGACGAAAGCGATCGTATGTGCCGCCGCTCCGCTGCCTATGCCGATGGATCTTAGCGGCAGCTCGATCAGTCTCGATACTGCTGGCTCACCGATCCAGCCGAGGGCTAGCGAGCTTATCGTAATGCCTAGCTGAGTGGCGCTAAGATAGGTGTCAAGGGAGTTTGAAATTTTAAAAGCGAGCTTTGCGTTTGGAATTTTATCCTTGATAAGCTCTTCGAGGCGAGACTTTCTTACTTTGACGATTGAGAATTCCGAAAGAACAAAAAAAGCATTCATAAAGATGAATACAAAAGCTAAAACTAACATTAAAACCGAACTGTCCGTGTCCAAATTTCTTATCCTTTGAAATTTAAAAATAAATATTTATGATTATATCTAAAAACGCTTTAAAATCCAAAAGGCGCGGAAAATACCTCGCGCCCGTGCGTAGAATTTTGCGGAGTTGAAATTTTACTCCTTTTATCGCGTAAAATTTCATCTGCCCGCGCGAGACTTGTCGCCGCACAAAATAGCGCTAAATTCTGCTACCCGGTCGAATAAATTTTATTTTCATACTGGGCTGCGGCTGCAAAATTTCATTTGTATACGGCCGCAGCGAAATTCTATCTGCGCCCGAAGGAGCAAAATCTTACTCCAAATTTCGTCGCGCTTAAAATCGTAAAATTTCGCGCCGTAAAATTCTGCATCGACGGGCATTTCGGCCTCCTATGCGGCAGAATTCCGTCCGGCGCTTGCGTTTTAAAATGAAATTTTGTCTCGGCGCAGATTATGTTTATCGCGCGTGTTAATGGAATTTTGCGGTAATTTAAAATTTCGCGCTGCGGCAGACCTTTGTCTCAGCGAGATTTTATCGAAATAGAGCTTATGCGCGGCGGCGGATAATCCTAGCGCCGCGCGCAAGTCCATTAA
>CAURMQ010000036.1:0-13689 GCA_963525765.1 uncultured Campylobacter sp.
TGTATTTGCCGCTGCCGTAGGTCGTGAGATCGGGATTTGCCATGTAAATTTTAGGCCTTTTATCGACGATGAAGTCGCTAAATTTAGCCTTTAGCTGCTCTTGCGAGGTTTTGACGAAGCTTATTAGCTCGGCGGCCTCTTTTTCGCGGTTTGCGACCTTGCCAAGAAGCTTGATCCCGTCGTAAAAGCCCTCCGTGTAGGCCGTTTCGTCGTCTTTGAAGGTTGGATTTAGCTTGCCCTTATCGGCGGCGTCGCTGCGCTGAAAGCTAACGGCGACGACTGGGATTTTGAGCTCCGTCATTTTGTCGATGTATTCTTGCGGGATGTAGTTCGTGACGATCACGACGTCGGGCTTTAGCTTAAGCACCGCCTCGTAGTTGATGACCTTTAGATCGCCGGGGGTCGGCATATCTTTTAGGCTCGGCGCTAGGCGGATGTAGTTTTTATCGAGCGACTTCTCCCACGACTCCTGCACGAGGGCAACCTTATCCAGCGCGTTTAGCTCATTTAGCGCGTTTAGGCTTTGGTGCTGAAGCACGACTATGCGCTTAATCTCGTCGGGTAGCGTGACGTCGCGACCTAGCTGATCGGTTACGAGCCGATCTGCAAAAAGCGAACTCGCGCACAGCCCAAGAGCTAGCGCGAAAGAGTGAGGCTTACTCATATTTTTTCCTTTAATTTAGATTATATACTTCTTAATACGCCCGATTTTGCGTGCTTTTTAGGCGTCTGCATTTAGAAAATATACTTTGAAATATTATAGATTTTTAATGATAAATTTCAGGTAAAAGATGAAATTTTAAAGTAGGGCGAATTTGAAAAATTTACATCGGTATATGAATTTCGCATAGAATTTGCGGTGCGATATGGAATTCGTAAGTAAATTTATGAAATTTTAAACGGCTCGCGCGCAATTATAGATTGGTTTTTTGATTTATTTTGCAGGCGTCGTCCATAAGGTTTTATTCCAAAGCTCCGCGCCCGAAATCCCTTTAATCCTAATCCAGGCGATAAGTTCTAAAATTTCAGATAAAAAAATCGCTATAAGTATGATACATACCGCTGTTACATTGCTTATTTTCGGAAGATTAACGAATACATTCATAATATTTAGAAGTATCCAATACATAAAATATAATCCTCCACAGAAGTAAAAAATCTTATTTGTAGCAGCTTTGCCTAGTTTATAATACACTAGTATCAACACTACGTAATTAATAGTTTTAAGTACTGGAATTACAACAAGAAAGATATTGCTCCATATGGCAATCAGCGTCGCTTCGTTTTGATAACTAAACCCTATATTTTGAGTTGTTCTAATAACAGAATAGAATGTATCTACAAAAGATTCTCTATGGCTATGAAAGAAGTAATTGAGAGTTTCCGAGCTCGCGATATTTATAGCATACAATAAAAATGCGATA
Source organism: uncultured Campylobacter sp. (assembly GCA_963525765.1). Lineage (GTDB taxonomy): Bacteria > Campylobacterota > Campylobacteria > Campylobacterales > Campylobacteraceae > Campylobacter_B. The sequence goes on from CAURMQ010000036.1 coordinate 1,425, forward strand.
ACCATGATAGTCCAAAGCACTCGAGCAATAAAGGTAATTAAATACGTCCTAAAGACCTTACTTATCGGAGATATCAGAGATAATTTTGGTTGCCGAGAGTTTAAAAATCATCGAAGCGAAAATTATGGCAACAATTACGGTGGCAACGCCTAAAAATTTGCTTATTTCAACGTCATGCCAAAACTCGCAACAAACCCAAATGATCAGATAAGTGCAGATTGCCAAAACGCTAGAGGTTATACCGCGAAATTTTATGACGTTTAAGGTATCGTGCTTCATTTTTTGCCTTTGGATTTTTGAAATTTATGGCGGATTATACTTGCGGGGTTTGAAATTTAGATAAATTTTAGAAACCCCGCGTTACCAAATTTTAAAATTTAGCGCCGAGTGCGATAAATTTACTAAGAGCGATACGAGGAGGAGGGTATAAGCTAAAATTTGAATGGGAATTTTAATCCATCTCGCCTAAAAGGTTGAATTCCGAAATAGGGCAAATTATCAATCTACGAGTAAACGTAGGGCAATTTGGCTTTTGCGTTAGTAAATTATGAAATTTTATTTATCATGCGCGGCGTGTCTATATCATAAAGTAATTGACTTTAAATTTAAAAGCTAAATGGAACGATAGCAAAGTAAAAAACTCATATATAGAGAAAACTCGCATTTTCGCATTTTGTCTCTTTGGGTTCTTTGAGGCGATATACGATAAATAGTGTTGAAAAGCGCTATAGTTCCCATAATCTTAGATATTTTATATTGAAAACTATAATTTTCAAGTAAAAATTCAATACGAAATTCACGTATAATTGTATGAATAATTTCATGCATTTTTAACGCATTTGGTGTTTTTATTAGTGATTTTTTATTAGAATAATTTTTACATAAATCTATATTTGATAATTTATGTGACTTCAAATGAAATCAGCAAGACGATGTGCTTTCTGCAAGAATTAAAATAGATGATATTTGAATTGGGTGGGAATGAAATTTTGCTTATGACAAGAGTTTAAATTTGAAATATAAGAAGTTATCGCGCCAAGATGAGCGCCCTCTTTTATTCGATAACCAGGCGCATTAAATACATATCCTCGCCGTCGATTACGCTGATTTCGGAGCTTTTGCAGCGCGGGCAAGAAAAGTCGTTCTGCGTCAAATCTCCGCTAAACCCACAGTTTTTGCATTTTACGACGATTTCTTGGGTATGGATGATGAGATCTGCATTTTCGCAGACGGTGCCTGTACGAAAGACTTCGTAGCAGTTTTGCAAATAATGCGCTTCTACGCCGCTTAGCCGCCCTATTTTTACGTGCAACTCCCTTATCTGTGGACTTTTCGAACCAAATGCATCGTAAGACGCCTGTGGATTCGCGCCTAAATTTTTATAAAAATCACCGTTTTTGCTGTTCGAGTCCGTATCCGCAACGCCCGTATTTTCGGTATTCTCGGTGCCTATGTCGGTATTTGCGAAATCCGTATTTTCATTGGCGGTATTGGCGATGTTACAGCGATTTTTATCGCCTTGCTGCGCCGCACCTTTTTTCTTTGCTATTTCGGCGTTTAGCGCCTTTTCACATAGCGCTACAAGATCCGCTACGATCGATAGTTCATGCATTTTTCCCTCTAAATTTTACGGCCGCGCTGTATTTTATGCGAAATTTTGTTGTAAATTTAAAAATGTGCTCTGAAATTTAGGCTTAAATTTGCCGAATTTGCACGCCAATTCAGCAAATCCTCGGCAGCAGCTCGCCCTTCGGAAGCTCCAAAAATCGCTGCGAGCCGTAGGCGTTTTGCAAAATCACTCGCCCTTTTGCCGCATGCGGAGCTTGAAATTGCCCCGCCCTATTTTCTGACGCCGCGTCCGTATCGCTTGTGCCCGTAAATTCGCCCTGCGCGCTAAGCTTTGGCGTCAAAGAGCCCTCAAATTCGCCTCCACCGTGCCCTACTTCGCGTACCTCGCCGATGATCACGGCGTTTGCGTCAAATTCGCGCAGTATCTCAAGCGCTCTATCCGCCTCGGCGTCATCTTCTACGATCGCTACGAAAGTGCCTTCGTTTGCAAGCTCGTAAGGCTCAAAACCCAGCAGCTCGCACACGCCCACCACTTCGTCACTGATTTTAATATCCTCTTCGCGCACTAAAAATTCAAGCCTGCTAGAGCTTGCAAATTCGTTCAAAACCGCGCTAAGCCCGCCGCGCGTCGCATCTCGCATCGCTTGGATCTTCACGCCTTGAGAGATCAGCTTTTCTACCGCAGCGCAAAGCGGTTTGCAGTCGCTTTGCAGCTCGCTACTTAGCGCGATTTCGTCGCGCGCCGCGAGTATCACCGCCCCGTGCCGCCCGATGTCGCCGCTAAGCAGGATTTTTGCGCCCGCTTTGATGTTTTGCACGCGCGCAGGTCGCAAAACACGGCCGATGCCGCTAGTGTTGATGAAAATTTTATCGCATTTGCCGCGCGGCACGACCTTCGTGTCGCCGCAAACGATGCGAACGCCGCAGCTTCGCGCGGTGCTTGCCATCGAGTCCAGGATGCGTCGCAGCTCGCTTAGGCTAAGTCCCTCCTCGATGATGAGCGCGCAGCTTAAAAACAGCGGCTTGGCGCCCACCATCGCAAGGTCGTTGACGGTTCCGCAAACGGCGATCTTGCCGATGTCGCCGCCGTTAAAAAACAGCGGCGTGACTACGAAACTATCGGTGCTGAAAGCTAGCTCGCCGCTAGAGCTCGTAGAATTCAAAGCGGAGTTCGCCGCGCGATCAAAATTTGGCCCGGCGTCTAAATTTAGTATCGCGCTGTCGTTGTTGGCGCGCAAAATTTCATTGTCAAACGCCGTAAAGATCGTCTCGTTGATGAGCTTATTCATCTCCTCGCCGCCGCCGCCGTGGCTTAAAAGTATAGTTTCGTTCAAATTTTTCCTTTTCACTCGGTTTTAAATTTATAAGCCCGTATTCCGCAGCCGAACAAGCCGTGCCGCTACGGCGCCGCGCAAAATTTCAAAGTAAATTTTAGCTCGACGTTTTTTGCTTCGGTTAAAATTTAAAGCATGACTTATTTTTAAAATTTGCGCTCTGCTAGCCGGATATTGCGTGCAAAATTTAGCCCGCGTTTTTGACGTCGCCGTATTTATAGTACGCCGCGCACGCCCCTTCGCTTGAGACCATACACGATCCTATCGGATTTTGCGGCGTGCAGTGCTTGCCGAAGACCTTGCAATCATATGGGCTTTTTTTACCGCGCAAAATTTCGCCGCAGATACAGGCCTTGCTCTCGGGCACGCTCTGTACGCTGCAATCAAACTGCACCCTGGCATCCAGCGCCGCGTACTCGGGTCGCAGCGCCATACCGCTTTTTGGAATTTCGCCGAGCCCTCGCCACGGAAAATCGCAAATTTCAAAATATTTATCTATTAAATTTTGCGCTTTTTGGTTGCCGCCCTCTTTTACGACGCGCTCGTATTCATTGAAAACCTCGTAAGTACCGGCGTTTTGCTGCTCCACCAAATTTAATACGCCCGCCATTATGTCAAGCGGCTCAAATCCGCTTACGGCGATCGGCTTTTTATAATCGCGCGCGATACTTTCGTAGGCCTTCGCGCCGGTGATCACGCTTACGTGGCTAGGCCCTAAAAACGCGTCTATCTGCACGTTCGCATCGTCCAAGATCGCTCGCACAGGCGCGGGCACCGTAACGTGGTTGATGTGAAAAAAGAGATTTTTTAGCCCCAAGCTTAGCGCTTTATCGATAAGCACGGCGCTCATCGGCGTCGTCGTCTCAAAGCCGATCGCAAAAAATATCACCGTTTTTTGCGGATTTTCCTGCGCGATCTTTATGCAATCAAGCGGACTATAAAGCGCTCTGATGTCGTGCCCATCGCCCCGCAGCTTCTGTAAGCTCGTGCGAGAGCCAGGAACTCGAAGCATGTCTGCTAGAGTGCAAAAAATACTCTGCGGCATCGCGGCGAGCTTGATCGCCTCGTCGATGCGACTGCGCGGCATCACGCACACTGGACAGCCGGGGCCGTGGATAAATTTTATATTTTTGCCAACCAGGCTCGGAAGGCCGAATTTCATGATCGAGTGCGTGTGTCCGCCGCAAATCTCCATAATATTTAGCGGCTTTTTGCTTTTGGAAATTATCAGCTTGCTAAGTGCTAAAATCAGCTCCTTATCCCTAAAATCCTTGATTAGATCCATTATTTACCTTAAATTTTACGGGTTTGCAAGCATTTTAGTTTTCTGCGCCGGTTTTCGGCTCTATGCTTTCATACACCAAGCTCTCTTCCGCCCTCATCTGCTTTGCGATCTGCTCGTAAATTTCGATACTCTCCTTCGCTCGCTCGGTATCGATCTTCTCCATCGCAAAGCCCACGTGGATCAGCACGTACTCCCCGACCGCCGCGGGCTCGGGGAGCAGATCCAAGCTCACGCCGCGACGAACGCCCAGAGTCTCCACCGTCGCGAAATTATTTTCGTCGATCGAGATGATTTTTGAAGGGATTGAAAGGCACATTAACGAAATTCCTTCTTGTATTGTAGGAATTTCAGCCATTTTTCCACGCCCTCGCCGCTTTTGCTATCAAGCTCGATGACGTCGGCTTTCGGATTGAGTTTGTGTACCTCGCGCACTACCTCTTCCATATCGAAGTCAAAATGCGGTAGCAGCGCGGTTTTAGTGATTACGACGCAGTCTGCGTGACGAAATATTACCGGGTATTTTGCGATTTTATCGCTGCCCTCGGGCACGCTTAGAAGCACTACGTTCAGGTGCGCGCCTACGTCAAATGCCGCCGGGCAGACGAGGTTTCCGACGTTTTCTATAAAAACCAGATCTAAATTTTTAGTATCGATGTGATGAAGCCCCTCGTGGACCATAAAGGCGTCCAGATGGCAGGTCTCGCCGGTGCTGATCTGATGCGCCTGCGCGCCCGCTTTTATGATGCGATCGGCGTCGCGGTTGGTCTCTAGATCGCCCTCGATGACGCCGATTTTAAATTTGCCGCTTTTGATAGTGGCCTCAAGTAGCGTCGTCTTGCCGCTACCGGGGCTGCTCATCAAATTTAAGCATAAAATTTTATCCTCGTCAAAATGGGCTCTGTTGTGAGCGGCCTCCTCGTCGTTGGCGCTTAAAATTTTACTCATCACCTCGATCGTCTTGGCGTCGCTAATAGCGACATTTGCGTGGGCGTGATCGTGCGCGTCGTGCTCGTGATCGATCCCCGCCTCGTGCATATGAGCGTGGGAGTGGACGGTACCGTCCGCGTGGGTGTGGAGATGCTCGTGCGAATGAGCGTCATGAGTATGGCCTACTGAACAGCCGCAATCTTTACACATTTTTTATCCTTGGAAAATAAATTTTGCGCGTAAAATACCACGTTTTTGCTTTAAACGGCGTAAATTTAATAAATTTTATATCGAAGCGCGAAATTTTATGAAATTTAACAGCGCTTAAAATTTATGCACTTTGGTTTTATCTAAAATTTATGCGTTGTTTGCGAAGGCTCGACGCAAAATTTTAAAGCTCACGAGTAAAGCACTGCTTTAAATTGAATCGCCTACCTGCAGATTGCAAAGCCGCGCGCTACAAATTTAGACGCCATGGCTATCAACGGCTCAAAACAAATCAGAGATCGCCGTAGATAGAAGTGCGAAATTCAGGACTTGCGAGCGGATTTTATCCCAGTGCTCTACAATCTCGCGCGCGCTCTCCGGCGTGCCAAACATCATCAATGCGGCGGTTGTGCTCATATCCATTTTACGCTAGCTCGGCTTTGCAAATGCGACACGAAAGCGGCGCCTATAAAATTTAGTCGCGAGCTGCTGCGCCGGTTTCGTGCCTGTGCGGTAAAATTTAAACTCGCGGCAAGAATGCTTTTTGATTAAAATTTATAAAATTTGCGCTCGCCGCGGCTAAATTTAAACAAATTTTATTTGCTGCCTTCGCACAGACGCTGCGTTTAAATTTCACTACGCGACCGCAAAATCGCGCTTCGCAACTCGCAAAAGTCGCGCAGCCTGCGTTTAAATTTTAAAAGCGCACGAATAGGGGCGCGAAAATTTAGTGCGACGCGCTGTTTTTAAAAACGTGCAAAAGCCCTACGCTTCGGTGATGACCGCCTTTACGAGCTTGGAAAATTTCACCCCTTTTAGCGCGCCGATTTTGGCGCTGAGTCGCTCGATCTTTGAAATTTTATCCCGCATCGTGATCTCCTCGAAGCAGTGGCGCTCGTCGATGTGGAAGTGGCTGGTACTGACGATGGTGACGTTTGCGTGGTGCTCGATCTCTACGAGCTGCTCGATCAAATCGCTTTGGTGATGATCGTAAGCGATGCAAAGCACGCCCACGCAGTCATCCTCGCCATCTCCGTGAAGCACGCCCTCGACCATCTTTTCGCGTATGAGATCGCGGATAAACTCGCTGCGGCTTAGGTATTGCTTGGCGCGCACCATCTCATCGAGATCCTCAAAAAGCTTCGTCGGCAGCGAAATGCTAAATCTTACGGCGCTTTCTTTTTCCTCTTTTTTCATAGCTCCCCCTATTTCGCGTATTTTGAACGTAATTTTACCGAAATTCCGCTCAAATAGTAAGAATTTCGCGCTAATTTGGCTTATTCTTTAAAATTTAAAGCTCCAAGGCATCGTGCGTATTTTGAAATTTTGCTCACGATTTCGCGTTGTATTTTAGTGCTAGCGCTATGAAATTTACCGGTGCTACGTTATTTTGAATTCTACCGCGAGCTTGCGTTCAATTTTAAGAGTCAAGCGCTAAATAGCGTCTTGGCTTGGGATTTGCGCAGTATCTAGCCACGCTCTGCGATGGAATCTTGCATAGATCGCCATGGCGGCAAGACGTAAATTTGTTCGCTGATTTTGCGATTTTAGAAAAGCTAGCTGCGGTGGATTTTATTGCTCGCAGCGTTAGAATTTACGCAAAGCGCAGGTAGGGTGCAGAGTTCATAAATTTAGCGGCGAGATGAGACTAATAAATTTCATAAAGAGCGAGCTTAACGGCTATAATTGCGTTTTTTGTGGACGAGCTTAGCGCGAAATTTCGCTTAGATACGCCGCGAGCTGTCCGTAGGCGATGCCGCTGTCGTTGCAAGGAACGGCGCGGTTTAGATGAAATTTTATCCCTCGCTCACGCAGTTTTTCGCACGTAAGATTTAGAAGCGTCGCGTTTTGAAAGACCCCGCCGCTTAGCGCGACCTCGAGCCCAAAGCCCTCCGCAAACTCCGCGATGAAGTTCGCCAAGCCGTTGATGAATTTCGTCGCGGCCAAGCGCGGCTCATCGCGCAAAGCCTGTAAAAACGCCTCTTCGTAATCGATCACATAGCATTCGCCGCCAAGGCTCCACGGCGCCTCGCCATCTGAGGAATTTGCCGCGGCGTTTGATATGGAATTCGCCGTAGAATTCGCTGTGTTTATTGATAAATCATAATTTATCTCGCCCGCGGAATTTAAACTACGAGCGTTTGTCGAATTCGGCGCGTATATAAAATTTTGCTCGGTATCGCCGATTGTGGAATTCGCCGCGGAATTTTCCGCGTCGCTAGCCGAGCCGCAAACGTTCGCGGCGTTCGTGGCTGCAAATCTTTCACCGCTATTAGAATTCGTCGCGCGGCTATCGCGATTTATCGAGCCGCTAAAATTTTCCGTTATTCGCACCGCGGCATCGATAGAATTTCCTCTGCAGACGCCGCTTTTATCTTCGCGTTCTGCACTGCGGATAGGATTTTTTGCCGCGCCAAATTTCTCGGGCATGCGCACCGCAGAGTCGATAGAGCTTTTTATCTCGTCAAAAATCCCCGCTTCGCTTGCCGCGCCCGCCTTTTTTAGCGCGAATTTATAGCTCTGCTCGCAGCCGTCGATATATAGGTTCTCAAGTCGCATGCCCGCTTCGCCGTCAAAGCTGACGGCTCGCAAGTCGCAAATGACCGCAGCAAACGCGTCGAATAGCCGCCCTAACGAGCTTGAGCGGACGGAACGCGGCGCGATTTTTTCTAAATTTGCGACTTCGCTTGCATTAAATTTTGCCAAAAACTCGCACGCAGCGTCCTTTGTATTAAATTTAAATATGAGCGCGAGCGCAAGCTTGTAGATGTTTTTGATAGCATTCTCGCCGCCGATAAGCGCGATCTCGTCGAATTTTGCGACGCGATGGTAGCCGTGCGGGTCAAACACCATCACCTCGCCCCCCCAGATCGTGCCGTCCGTGCCGTAGCCGGTGCCGTCGAAGCAGAAACCGAGGTATTTTTTGCCGCTAAAAAGCAGCTCATTTTGCGCTAGATTCGACACCAGATGCGCGAAATGGTGCTGGTAGCGGATCACTGGATATCCGCGCTGCTCGAAAAATCGCGTGTGCGAAAACTGCGGGTGCAGATCCGCGATGACGGCGTCGAACTTCAGCTCGTAGGCGCGCACGAACATATCCAAAAGCGCGAAAAATCGCTCATTCGTGGCGACGTTTTTAAGATCGCCGATGTAGGGCGAGATGAAAATTTGCCCGTCTTTGTAGATCGCAAACTGATTTTTAAGCTCCGCTCCGAGCGCCAGGAAAGTGCCTTTGAGCTGGAATTTGCTAGGGAAAATTTTCGGGTTCATTCCGCGAGATGTTCGCAAAAACAGCGCGCGATTTAAAATTCCGCTCGCTTGATCGTTCGCGCTTTTGAAATTTAACGCTGCGACGCCGTTTTTAAAATTTAATGTTGTGTCCTGGCTGCCTGGGGTCGCGCCTCGCTTACTATTTGAAGTCGCAAAGCGCTCGCTATCCAGGACTGCGATATTATGCATGACTTCGCTTGACGCCGCTACGTCGCTTTTTAAATTTGAAGGTGCGGCGCCAAATTTATCGCTCAATGTTGACGCGCCCTGCTCGCCTTTTGCTTTTTTGAAATTTTTCGCGTTCTCGGGGCTGCGGCGCTTCATATCAATCAATGCCATGCCGTTTTTAAAATTTAAAGATGCACCGTCGCGTTCATCGTTTGATGCCACGACGTTGTGCCCGTCATCCGAGAGCGTGTCACAACTATCTATCGCCGCATCGGCGCTTTCATCGGCTGCCGCCGCATCGCAGATGCTACCTAGTGCGGCGCTTTCTTGCTCGTTTTTTGCTTTTTTGGATAAATTCTGCGAATTTTTTAGCTCGCAAACGGCTACTTGCGAGCTTTGCAGACCTTCACTCGGATCACGCTTCGAGCCTTGCTTGGAATTTGCCCGTTTCAGATCATCGCTTTTCGAGTTTGACGTATTTTCATTCGGCTGCCGCTTTATAATCACGTTCAAATCGGACTTCGTATCGATCGAGGGAAGCGACATAGCATGCGGTGCTTCAAAATTTTGCGCCATATTCTCGCTGTGAGCCCGGGTCTCAAGCGTGTATATATTGTGCGTGCGATCGTTTGCCCTCGCGCTTGCAGCTTCTTTTTTAAATTCCTGCAAAAAGGCGATACTATCGTCACTCGGCGTTAAAATTTCGCGGTCGTTATCCAGGTAAAACGAGATGACGCCGCCCAGCTTCGCGCGCAGCTCCTCGCTGCTAAAAATAATGGGCTCGCCGCTGATATTTGCGCTTGTGGCGACGATCGGGCGATCGAAGTACTCAAAAAGCAGCAGATGCACGCCGGTGTTGGCTAGGAAAATGCCGATTTTATTAAGATTTGGCGCCACGCTTGGAGCGATAAAAATCGTACTCGCCTTAAAAATCGCTGAAAAGCTCGCAGGCAAACGCACGAAACCACCCCTGTTAGTGGAACATGCGCCATGCGCGTCCGCCACACACGCCTGCACAGAGCATGAGCCTTGCGAATTTATTTTCTGTCGCAAATCAGACTCGCATGCCACGCGCTGCAAGTCTACCTCATCCTCAGCATGTCGCAAGCCCTGCATATTCGCCGAATTTTGCGAAATAGACTCGTCCGCCCCAAGTCTAAAATCAGACTCCTTTGTCGCGCATTGAGAGTCTCTGTTATCAACTGCGAGTTGTAAATTTAAATCATTAGTTGTACGTTGCGGCTCCAGCCTGCCCGTTGTTTGCGGCGAGTTAAAATTTTTAGCCGCGTACTGCGAACCAGACCCATTCGATGCGCGTCCTTGCTCATTTTCTGCGCTCCGCGAGTCGCCCGCAACCGACGCGTCGCAGGCAAAATTACGGCGCACCGTTTTGCTGAAAATTTGCGCACTATGCAATCCGCCCCGCTCCGCGCAAACTCCAGCATTTTGCGAGCTGAAATTTTGCGCCGCGCAATTGCGTAAAATTTGTAACGCAGAGTCCTGCTCTTGCGCCAAATCCTCTGGATTGCCAGCAAATTTCGGCGATATAGAATTTTCGCCTCGCGCCTTTAAATTTTGCGTACCGAAATCAGCCGCAAAGCCCGCCTCTGTGCGCCAAACAAATTCACGCTTTTTTAAAATCACGATCGGTTTGACGTTGCAATCTATCAGCGCCTCCTCCTCCGCGCTTAGGCTCGCTGTGCGCCCTACTTGCGCTGCATCGCGACACATGATCGCAAAAGGCTTGCTCGGGCGCTTTTTGAGCGTTCGCAGCATGCGTACCGCGCGCTCGTTCGTAGCATCGCAAACGATGTGAAAGCCGCCCATACCTTTGATTGCGCCGATCTGTCCGCGCCGCAAAAGCTCTGCCGTGCGCGCTATCGCATCCTCGCCGCTAGATAAAATTTCGCCGTCCGCGCTGCATAAAAACAGCTGCGGGCCGCAGTGCGGGCAGGAGATCGGCTCGGCGTGATAGCGGCGCGTAAGCGGGTCCGTGTATTCGCCGCGGCAGAACTCGCACATCTCAAACGCCCTCATCGTGGTGTTTACGCGGTCATACGGCAGCGCGGCGATGATGCTAAGGCGCGGGCCGCAATCGGTGCAGTTTATAAAAGGATAGTGGAAGCGCGGATTTTGCGGGTCGTAAAACTCTTTTTTGCACTGATCGCAGATCGCAAAATCGGGCAAAATCGGATTAAATTTACGACCCTCTTTGGACTGCGTGATCTTAAAATCAGTAAAATTTTGCGCAAAATCTTGTGTATTTACCTCTGCGCGAACGATCCTGTCGATTCGGCAAAGCGGCGGCGCCTCGCTGCGAAGGCGCTGCTCAAAAATTTTTAAAATTTCTTCTTCGCGCGGATCTTGCTCGGCGCTTTGAGGATTGCGCTTGGAGTCTTGCAAATCCTGCGAGCGGAGGTTTTGCTCGGGTAAAGCTGGCGAGATAGAGCCCTGCCCGTTTAAATTTAGCTCGGATAAGTTGGGTAAAAATTTCTCGCTCGCTGCGGCTTGAAAATCTCTCGCCAAATCGTGCGGCAAGCTCGTCAAATCAGGTGGATTTGCTAAATCGTTTGCTAGATCACGTAGCGAGCCGGCCGAATCATTCGGTAAGTTCGGTGCGCTTTGCGGCGAAATGGAGTTCAGATTTAAATTTAAGCCCGTAAAATTTAGTGACGAGCTTGCGGTCTCGTTAGAATCCGACTTGGTAGAATTTAAAGACCGAGCAGCCGATAACGATACTTTCTGTGCTTGAATTTCGTTAGAATTTGGCTCATCTAAATTTAAAGGGGCGAAATTTTTATCGACTGAGTTCTGTTGCGCCCCAAAAAGGTCTGCGCAAACGATGATTTTAACGCCCTCGCCGTCGTTATAAACCTTGCCTTTCAGCCCCAAATCCACGGCAAGTTTATAGACGAATGGGCGAAACCCAACCCCCTGCACCGCTCCAAAAATCTCAAATTTAGCCGCTTTCATGTACATGCTTTCATAAATTGCGCGACGCCGGAGCTGTTTTGCGAGCAAAATGCGCTCGCGGCGGGCGGACAAAGCGTTCCGGACGCTGCAAAATGTGCTCTAAATTTAATAAAATTTAATAAAATTTGTTCCTTCACGTCCGCGCCCTTTGCCGCTTTTTTGAAATTTCGCAAGGTCTCGTTTGTGCTAAGCTTAGCCCGTATGGCGCGGCTATCGGCGCCGCAATGTCCGCGCAACTCGCTATTTTGCGGATAAGACTTAGGAATTTTGCCGAAAATTCGCATATATGCCCGATCTAGCGAGCTTGAAGCGCGAAGCTGTCGCTAAAGCTCGCGTCAAAATTTTTGCAAAGCTTAAGCATCAAATCCGCAAATTTGCGCCCGCTAAACATTGCTCCGCCGAAGATCAAAACGTCAAAGTCTTCTTTGCGCTCATCCGCCAGATCGCTTAAAAAATAGCCCAAACTATCGAAGAATCCGAACGCAAACAGCTTTTCATTGGCGCCTGCGAGCGCATAGCTCATCGCCGAGCG
>CAURMQ010000037.1:0-13409 GCA_963525765.1 uncultured Campylobacter sp.
TAAATTTTAAATAGATGAAATTTTGGCAGTTGAAATTTAGCGAGCAAATTTAAAATGGCCTTTGGATTTTAAAGCTCCAAAGGCCGTCTCGATTAAATTTAGCGGCAAATTTAAAGGCTAAATTTCAGGCTCTTGCTCCTGCTTTTTCTCGCCGCTTGGGATCGCCGTGTCGTACCAATCGAGCTTGCGCGTAAAATACATCACCAGCGAAATCACCGCGAATATCATCAGGCTTCCCATTAATAGGGCGTAGTCTTCGGAATTTAAGATGACATAGAGGATCGCATATGAGACGAGCTGAACGCAGGTGATGAAAATGCCCCAGCGCGCGCCTTTGAAAATCGCGCTTGCGTAGAAAAATACTATCGCGCTAACCGCGATCGCCGAAGCAGCATAGCTAAGCGCAAAACCCATGTGTTCGGAGAGTGAAAGCACCAACAGGTAGAAAACGACGTCCTCAAGCCCGATGAGTAGATACTGGATCGGGTGGATGCGCTCGTGAGTGTAAACCTCGCATAAAAAGATCGCTAAAAACGGCACCGCTAAAAATAACAGAGCGTAATCCGTGCAGCGCTTAATCAGCGAGTAGTTGTTCACGGGCTCGATGAAGCCGATGCTTACAGCGTCATTTCTATCGTCGTTGCTGCGCCAGTTCGTCATAGCGACGCGGTCATCTTGATCTGCAAGCCACGCAGGAGCAATGCCTGCGGCTAAGCCTGTAACTTCCCACGAAGCTTTAAAACCGCTAGCGCTTACCTCGCGCGATTTGGCGATAAAGCCGCCGCCAAAGCTAGGCGATGCCCAAGTAGAGCTAATTTCAAAACGGCTATTTTGCGCGATCGGAGCTAGATGAAGCGCCTCGCCGCCTTGGATTTTAAGCGTGCCGCTGATGCTAAAATCAGACGATAGCGCGGAAGCGGGGAGCTTATAGATTAGGCTTCGATCGAAAATTTTAGCCTCGGTGTTGCCGTGATATTGCTTAAGCTCCTTGCCGTTTAAGCTTAAAGCGGGAGAAGCGGTGAAGGATTTTTGATTGCCTACGCCGAGCACTAGCACGGCTTCGTCGAAATTTAGCCTTGATGGATCGACGCCGAGCTCGGTATAGTTTATCGCCTCAAAGTCTGCCTTTAGCGCGAAGTCGCCGTTATATATCGGAACGCGAAAAATTCCGCGCTTTAAATAGGTGGGGTCGATCTCCGCCGCGAGGGAGTAGTTTTTAGGCACGATGATGAAATTTTTCTCTACGCGCCTTTTTATGAGCTCGTTGTTACTTTTGTCTATCGCTTCGATTATCTCTGCGTAGGGCACTACGATCGCAAGGCCCTGGATTTGCAGCTCGCCGCCCACCGGTGTGAGGATCGAATCCTGCGCGAGCTGTTTGGTTTCGGAGCGGGAGTAGGTAAGATTATCGATAAAGCTTAGCGGGATTAGCAGCAGCAAAAGCAGCACTAAAACTATGAACGGTTTCGTCCAAAACGCCCCTCGGATGGCGTTTTTAGTAGAATTTAACAAAGGCTCTCCTTTTAAGTAAAATTTAAAACAGAATTTTAACGACGAAGAGTAAACGGACGGCGCTTGAAGCGGGAGGAATTTTATAAATTCTAAACGAACTTTGGATGTGAAGCGCTACGGATATCGCTTTGAATTTTGAGGATTTTGCCGTAAGCTAGAATTTCATTGCGAATGAGAATTTTGCTATTCGCAAAAATTTTACGAGAAAATTTCTGTTAGTAGAATTAAAAAGCTTGAAATTCTAAGTCTAAGAATTTCAAGCTTTTAAAGCCCTAGGAATTTTGAAATTCCAAGGGCTTAGAATTTTTAAAATTTCGCCGCTTTAGCGTGCAAAATTTCGTGCCGTCATCTCGCGTAAGCTTTAAAATTTATACGCCACGCTTAGCTTGAAATTTCGTCCCGGCTCCCAGTCGATAGCGTTTGAATCACCGGTGAAATCGGCGCTGCGCTGCGAGTGCGACGCGTAGGCTTTATCAAAGAGATTGTAAACACCCGCGTTGATCTCAAGCCCTTTAAATCGTCCGCTATCCGGAGCGTAGGTCACATATAGATCGTGAACTGCGTAGCTAGGCACCTTGGTTTTTTCGTCGCTATTTGCGGAGGCTACGTTTTTGGAGTCGAAAAAGAGTAAGTTATAGCCCAGCAGTAGATCCGCCGCAGAGATTGCGTACTCGGCATTGAAGGTGTATTTATCGCCATAGTCGCGGTAGCCGATGATGTTTGAGCTTAGATAGCCCGAGCCGCTGCGCACGCGGTCTTTATATTCTACGTGCTGGTGGGTGTAACCCGCAGCAAGGCTCAAATCATCTAATATCAATCTTGCGAAAAGCTCGACGCCGTCAATGTCCGCACCGCCTGCATTAGCCCTGCATAAGGTGCCCTGTGCGCCTCCCGGGCAGCCGACGATTCCGCCCGCCGCATTGTTATCTACGATGAGATTTTTATATTCCGTCCTGAAATATTTTGCGGTTAGGCTTACCGAGGAATTCGCTCCTAGCTCGCTTTTGTAGCGACCGCCTATTTCGTAGGCGTTGCCCGTAGTGGCTTTTAAATTTTCGTTAGCCATCCAGCTTAGTGGTCTGCCGCGGCTAGTACCCGCAGCCATCATGCTCTCCATTACGTCAGGTCCTCTAAATACTCGCGCATAGCTCGCAAACGCCCCAAATCCTGCGCCGATCTCGTAATCAAGCGCTAAAGCAGGGCTTACTTCGTTGAATTTATATTTGTAGCTAGAGATATTAGCACCTCTGCCGTTGTAAGTCTTTAGCTCGTGCCTTTCGTAGCGCACGCCAGGAGTTACCGTAAGCCCGCCGTAGCGCATAGCATCCTCGATATAAAAGCTATAATTATCGACCTTCTCGGGGCGTAGATTGCCGGGCTTAACGTAGTTTTCGGAGCGGTAGTAATCAAAGCCATAACGCAACGTATGAGCCAGATCGCCCGTTTCAAATTTACTCTTAGCGCCGATTTTGCCGCCTTTGGTCTCGACGCCCCATTTTACGTTCGTCGAAGTCGATCCGATGCGTTGATGCTTGGTGTAATATCCCGTGATGTCGAGCTCTAGCAGGTCGCTTGGATTATACGTGTATTTGATCGTGTGTGTATCGCGCTCGTATTTGCGGTTATCCAGCTGCCCGTTTAGCCATGAGCCGAATTCTGGGCGCAAAGGATACAAGCCTTTATACTGCATATGCTCAGTAGAGAGCGAAATTTTATGAAAATCCAAAAAGCTATAGCCCGCTTTTAATAAATAATTTATATCGTTGCCGTCGCCGCCCGTAGGCTTGCCGTTGCCCGATTCGCCGAAGCCGTATCCGTAGTGCTTAAACGCAGCAAGCATATCTAGGCTATCAAACGCTCTGCCGTAGAGCATCGCACTTTGCGAATAGCCTTCGTTATTGCTCGTATAGCCCACTTTGAGCTTGGCGCCGATATCCTGACCGTCCTCAAGCATGTCAGAAGCGTCTACCGTCCTGAAGGCAACTGAGCCGCCCAAAGCGCCCGAGCCGTTCACGACTGAGCGCGCGCCTACATCGACCTCTACGGCTTTGATAAGATCCGGATCGATTAGTAAATCGGCGTTGTGATGAAAGGTATTGCCGTTTTGCTTCGCGCCGTCAATCGTGATATTTAGACCGCGATCGCTCACGCCGCGCATATAAATTTTTTGATTCATGCCGTTGGTGCCGCCCACATAAACGCCTGGGATGTCGCGAAATACATCTTTGATGAGCGTAGCGTTGCGAGTATTGATTTTGATATCATCCACGGTGCTAGGCGTGCTAGAATCGCTAGTAACTTCGATTACGCCCAGGCTTTGCCTATTTGAATCTTTGCTTTTGGATACGTCCGTAGCGCTTGATTTCTCGTCTGCTTGTGCGCTTAAGCAAAGAACCGCGCACAAAGACAAAGCCAGATGAAATTTTTTCATACGAAACTCCTAAATGATAATGAGATTAAAAAACGGCAGATAATATAAAATTAATCCTTTATTTTATATTAATTATCAAGACATTTTAAAATCATTAGAATTCTATCTCCGAATGCTTTATTATCATTAAATAAAGTTAAATGATAAAATATAATTTAAATATCGATCATCAAAATTTTAGTAAAAATTAAATCTACTTTTGATAAAATCGCTCATTTTTTGGCAAGGCGATTTGCTGAATTTATAAAAATTTTTAAAATTTTTAAGGAGAGCTTATGGGCATTATGGAATTTTTGGCGCATTACGTGGATTACATTATCTTTGCGATCCTCGGATTTATGAGCTTTTTAGTCGTGTGGTTTACTATCGAAAGGCTGCTTTTTTATTCGAAGGTTAAGGCGAGCGATTACAAAAGCAAGGCGCTATATGAAGAGGCTCTGACAAAAAATTTAACGACGCTTTATATTGTTTATTCAAATGCTCCGTACATCGGTCTTTTAGGCACAGTTATCGGCATTATGATCACTTTTTTTGATATGAGTACTGCAAGCGGTATCGATACCAAGGCTATCATGCAAGGTCTTTCGCTCGCGCTTAAAGCTACTGCTACTGGTCTAGTCGTCGCCGTGCCTACGCTCATCATCTACAACGGTTTCGTCCGTAAAGTTGATGTGCTTCTAAACCGCTACGATGAGGTTAAATAAATGAGCATCCCTAGACGAGACGGGCTAAATATCGTCCCGTTCATTGACATTATGCTGGTGCTGCTAGCGATCGTGCTTAGTGTCTCGACTTTCATTGCGCAGGGGCATATTAAGGTAAATCTTCCATCTTCTTCAAGCTCGCAAAATCCGCAAGAGGATAAAAAAGTTACCATTAAAGTGGATAGCGAATCTAAAATTTACCTAGACGATGTCGCAATAAGCGAGGATGAGCTTGAGAAAAAAATTGCCGCACTCGATAAAAACGATCTTGTCGTGTTGAAAAATGATAAAGACTCGAAATTTTCCTCTTTCATTTCGATCATGGATGTCCTAAAAAAGGCGGGCCATGAAAAATTTGCGATCGTGACCGAAAAAGAGCAATGAATAAAGATAGTGCAGTAGGTTTTATCGTATCTTTGGTGCTACATTGCATCATCGCTGTGGGTGTTTTTGCTCTTTTATCGTCGGCACCGAAGCCGCCTAGCATGCCCGATATGATAGCTTTTTCTATCGATAGCATAATGGATGAGGCCAAGCAGGGCGATATTTCTGATGAGCCCAATATCCCGCCTCCTTCTGATCAGTCTGAAGCGGATCCTGAGCCAGAGCCCACTCCGCCGGAGCCCGAACCTGAACCTGAACCAACTCCGCCTGAGCCGGAGCCAATACCGGAGCCAGAGCCGATTCCTGAACCGGAGCCTATACCAGAGCCTGTGGTCGAAAAACCAAAACCGGTCGAAAAGCCTAAGCCAAAGCCGGTAGAAAAACCAAAACTGGTTGAAAAACCTAAGCCTAAAAAAGAGCATAAAGTTCAAAGCAGCGATAGGAATTTAACGGCAAAGTTTGACCCGACAAAGCCTATTTCGCTAGGTAGCGGCGGGGGCGGCGGCTCCAGTAGCGCAGGTGGCGGTAGTGACGCTATAACAAGCCGCGGCGATCCTAGCAATAGCGATGTTGGCAAGAAAATTTTCGCCATTATTTCTCGCTACGCGCAGTCGCACTACCCTAAAAATGCCCAACGTATGCGTAAAATCGGCGTCGTAGGCGTGCACTTTACCTATACGGCAAGCGGCGATGTTAAGGGTCTTCGCGTTACGTCTTCCTCGAATGTCGATTCGCTTGATGAGGGCGCGTTAAGCGCGGTCGAGCGCACAAAAGGTAGCTTTCCAAAGGTCGAGAAAGATATGGAATTTAACTTTAGCATAAAGTATACGCTAAATTTCAACTAGCCTTAAAGCTTCTACTAAAAACCCCTGCCTGGGCGGTGAAATTTTAAAATTTGCCGCCCTTACCGCTTTATCTTAGCTCGCAAAATTCCATCTTGGCAAAGTGAAATTTTAAAATTTACTGCTCTTGCTGCCGCTTCTGCCGCGCTAGTTTTTACAAACGGATTGGCGCCGTGAAATTTAAAATTTAAACGTAGAAAATTATGTCTTTTTAAATTTAGCCAAGCAAGCATCTTAAAGCGTTAAAATTTTAAATTTAAGCTGCGAAATTGCTAGGAAATTCCACTGATTTTAATGGAATTTTTACTATAATTTTATATGAAATTTAAAAGATTAAAGGAAATTTATGATAGACGTTTACGACTTGGCGGTGATCGGCGGCGGTCCTTGCGGCATCGCTTCCGTAGTAGAAGCCAAAAGAAACGGGCTTGCGCATGTGCTTCTGCTTGAAAAAGGCGACAACCACTCTCAAACAATTAGGCAGTTTTACAAAGATAAAAAGCGCGTCGATAAAGAATATAAGGGCTTTGACAGCGAGACGCGTGGCTCTATTTCGTTTGAAACCGGCACGAAAGAGAGCGTGCTAAATTATTTCGACGAGCTCTTAGATAGCGATGAAATCGATACGAATTTCAAAAGTGAAGTCGAAAAGATCGAAAAGCACGCAGATGAATTTTATATCACGACTAGTTCGGCTGGATACCGCGCCCGCAACGTCATCGTCGCAATTGGCAGGATGGGAAAGCCTAATAAGCCCGCTTATAAAATTCCACCTTCGATCACGCAACGAGTAAATTTCAATCTCGATAAATGCACGATCAATGAAAAAATTCTAGTCGTTGGAGGCGGTAACTCAGCTGCGGAATACGCTATAGCGCTATGTAAAACCAATGTCGTGACGCTTTGCTATCGCAAGCCTAAATTTACCCGCCTAAACGAGACGAACGAAAGCGACGTAATGCGCGAGACCAAATACGGCAACATCATCTTGCGCTTAGGTATCGATATAGAGGCTCTTGAGAATGAAAACGGCAAGGTGCTGGTAAAATTTGATAATGGCACCGAGCTCGTATTTGACCGAGTGATCTACGCGATCGGCGGCACGAGCCCGATCGATTTTCTTAAAAAATGCGGCATCGCTTACGATGAAAACGGCGTGCCGATCGTGGATGAAAATCTCCAGACCGCCACTAGCGGGCTTTACGTCGGCGGAGATCTCATCAGCAGAAGCGGCGGATCAATCGTAGTAGCGATAAATCACGCTCATACCATCATCAAAAATATCCGCAGATGAGGCTTTATCAGCCAAAAAAGGGTTATCGCTACACGAGCGATACGATTTTTTTGTGGAATTTTATAAGAAGCTCTGGCTTGCGTAAAGCTGACGTAGCGTCGCAAAATGGCTCTTGGGCGCTGGGCTGCGGCGCGGAATTTAAAGACGCGACAGATGGAGGCTTTAATGCGCAGTTTTGCGCTTCGGATTTCGCAGGCGACGAAGCGGAATTTTGCGCCGAGGATTGCGCTTTTAGCAAAGAAGAGTCGTATGCCGCTAACCATAGCGTGGGGAATGATCGCGATTTTGGAAGTAAGGGCTGCGCTGAACTTAAGGCGGAATTTAAAATGGAATTTCAAGCGGAATTTCAGGAGAAATTTCAAAGCGAGCGCTGCAAAAATTCCGATTTCCAAAGCGACGAAGCCTGGCATGCTTTAAAGCCTGATATCGCAAGCGGTGAAAATTTTAAATTTTGTGACGAGCAAATCGCGCAGTCTTTAGAATCTCAAAAGACGCACGATAAAGATTTCGCGAGCAAATTTGAAGACGCCAAGGTGCGCGAGGATTTTGCTGCGGAGTGCTTGCGTGACGGCGGGTTTGCCGCTTGCAATGAGCGTAGCCTAAAAGGCGCGCTAAATCCGCGAGCGATATACGGCGACGTGCTGGATGTGGGCGCAGGATGTGGAATTTTAGGGCTTTTGCTAAAACGCGATTTTAAAAGCATCAATCTAAGCTTGCTAGAAATTCAAGAGCGAAATTTAGAAATCTTAAGGTTAAATTCTTTGCAAAACGATCTGCCTGCCGAGATTTTGCACGCGGATTTCGCGGAGTTTAAAAGCAAAAAGCGTTTTGACTTTATCATCTCAAATCCGCCCTTTTATCGAGAGCGCATTTCGCTTAGCAAAGAGCCTCATATGGCGCTTAGTAAGAGCGCAGCAAGCCTTAGCCTACGGGATTTCGTGCGATCTGCGAATGCTCATCTTAAGCCTGGCGGTACGCTTATTTTTTGCTATGAGGCGGGCAAGCTAGCTAAAATTTGCGAGCTTTTGGGCGAGTTTAGGCTAAATTTGACGAGGCTTGGTTTTGTCTATCCCGACATTTCAAAGCCCGCTAAGCTCGCGCTTTTGCAGGCTCGTAAGAACTCGCGCTCGCCCTGTGAGATCGTCCTTCCGATCTACGCTAGCGCGCACGGAAAGCGCACCGCGCAAGCCCACGCGATCTACAAAAGCGCGGATCTTACGAGCGTGGATTATGAGTGAGTTTGGCTTTAGCTTCGATGCAAGCGCGTGCGAGCGCTGCGGCGGTAAGTGCTGCACGGGAGAGAGCGGCTACATCTGGATAGATGAGAGTGAGATCGCGGCACTTGCGGTAAAATTTGAAATTTCGCCCGCGGAGCTTAAAAGGACGTATTTGGACAAGATAGGCGCTAGATTTAGTGTAAAAGAAAAGCCCTTTGAGGGCGGCCTGGCGTGCGTATTTTTTGACGAGACGCAGCGTAACTGCGGGATTTACGAGCTGCGTCCGAAGCAGTGCCGAAGCTTTCCGTTTTGGGAATATTTTAAAACGCATACTAAAGAATTGGAGGAAGAATGTATCGGGGTAAGGTTTTAAGCGGAATTTTAATCGCGGCGATGATTTTAGCGCCGCAGTATCTAAGCGCGGAGAGGGGGGCGAATGCTGCAGTAGCGAAGCAGTCCGTTACGGATAAAAAGGCGTCTGATCATAATTCCAGCATTGGCACAAAAAACGGTGCAAAAGATGCAATTAAAAAGAGCTTGATAAATCGCGGTGTAAGCGCTAAAAGTATAACCAAAGAAAAGCTAAGCCACGCGATGCGAGCGCAAGAAGACGCCGAGCTAAATTTCGATTTGCTTACAGCTTTGGAGCTACTGCATAAAGATCCCGTCGCATCGATGTTTTTATATGAAAAGGCATACAATAAAACAGGCTCGTCCGTTTATCTGCTAGAAGCGCTAAAGACTGCTTTTGCGATCAAAGATCGTAAAAATACGGCGCGCTATTTAAAGCTCGGCGAAAAAAGCCTAAACTCAGACTCCGAGTATCTGCGAGTAAAAATCGGCTACTACTTAGGCATTAAAGATAATCTAAACGCCAATACCGCTGCTCTTAAGCTGGTCACCGTAGATCCAGTTTCGCGTAGTTACGCGATCTTAGCGGCGACATATTATGCGATGGAGAATTTTACTTTAGCCAAAACCTACTTTGAAAAAGCCTATGAGCTAGACAAAACTGACGAAAATCTCATCAGATTATGCGACGTGCTGCTAAATAAACTCAATGATTCGGACGGAGCGATCCGCATCATCGAGACGCATAGGCGCATCTACGGCTGCGCCCAGGGTATGGCGTGCGAGCTGCTAGCTGATGTGTATCGCGCGAATAAACGCTATTTGGATGTCGCTAAGATCGATGAAGCGCTGTATGAAGCCAAAGGGGATAATAAATTCTTGGACGATATGATAGCGATTTATTACTACTCAAACGACTTTGATAAAATAATCGAGCTTTTGAAGAAATACGACTACAAGCGCGAGCTTCTAATCGATGCCTACGCGCATAAGAAAGACTATAAAACCGCGATTAAAATGGCACGCGATGAGTTTATGAAGACCAAAAATTACGACTTTTTGGCGATCGAGGCGATCTATGAATATGAAAGTGCGGGCAAAAACGTGGATGCCAAGACCCTATCTAGCGTAGTGGCAAAATTTGAAAATATTGCGCCGCAGCTTAAAGACCCCGTGCATCTAAACTACTACGGATACATTTTAATAGATCACGATTTGGACGTTCGCAAGGGCATCGAGCTCGTCCGCCGCGCTCTACAAAAAGACCCCGACTCACCGTATTATCTGGACTCGCTTGCTTGGGGATACTACAAGCTTGGCGAGTGCGACAAGGCTAAAAATGAAATGGCTAAGATCAAAGACGCAGAATTTTTTAATTCCCCCGAAGGCAAAGAGCATTTGGAGGCGATCGATGCGTGCGCCGCTGGCACAGGCGTAGCGCCGCAGAATTCTATATCGCAAAACCCCGCTACGATAAAAGGCTCCGCGCCGAAAGATCAGGCGCCGCAAAGCCCGGCAATAAAAACTCCTTCGCCTAATTCCATAAAATCTACGGCGCCCGAAAGCTCTGCGTTAGATTCCGCGCGTCCAAGTCCCACCACAACGCAGAATTTGGCGCCAAAAGACTCCGCTTCGCAAAATTCTGCTGGGTCTGCAAATTCCGCGATTCAAAACCAGACACCAAATTCTGCGGCTTCTGAAAATTTTGCGACGCCCATAAATTCCGCCGCGCAGAATTCTGCCTCGTCAAGACAAAATTCCGTATCGAGGCAGGATTTTATGTCAGAGCAAAATTCTACGTCGAAAGAGCCCACCGGCTCTAAAATCCAGACACCAAAGCAGTAGCGATGATTTTGGATGAAATTTTAAAACGCACTCGCGAGGATCTCGCGCTTCGTAAAGAAAGGCTGCCCGAGGATCTGCTCGGCCGCTCGCTAAGCGCTAATCCCTACGAGCCGCGTGACGTCATAAGTGCGCTTAGAAGCGATGAGAAGGATCCGCTTCGCATCATTGCCGAGATCAAAAAGGCAAGCCCGAGCAAGGGGATCATCCGCGAGGATTTTGAGCCGCTAAGCCTTGCGGTGGAGTACGAAAATGCAGGTGCGAGCGCCTTTTCGGTGCTTACTGAGCCGCATTATTTCAGAGGCGATTTGGAGTTCATCCCGCAGATCCGCCGCTACACTCGCACGCCCATTTTGCGCAAGGATTTCATCGTCGATCGCTATCAGGTCCTCGAGGCGCTGGTTTACGGCGCGGATTTTATACTGCTGATCGCCAAAGCTCTTGAGCGCAAGGAGCTAAGAGAACTGCTTGAGTTTTCCCGCAGGCTGGGGCTTCGGGCGCTGTGCGAGATCCACGATAAGGACGATCTTAAAAAGGCGATCTTCGCAGGTGCGGGTATTATCGGCATCAACCATCGAAATTTAGAGACTTTCGAGGTCGATACGAGTCTGAGCGAGCGGCTGATCTCGCTGATTCCAAACGGCAAGATCATCGTAGCCGAAAGCGGTCTGCACTCGCACGAGCAGCTTTTAAGTTTACACGAGGCGGGCGTCGATGCGTTTTTGATCGGCGAGCATTTTATGCGCCAAAATGACGTCGGCGCGGCACTGCGCGAGATAAAGCTCGGCGCGGGCGGCAAAATTTAAATTCGGCTCGTTTGATCGCGCAAGCTTAAACCCGAAGCGAGCGGTTAAATTTAGCGAACGAAGCGAAATTTTAAGGCAGTAAATTTTAAAATTCGTAAAATTCGTAAAATTCGGCGGACTTTAAAATTTAACGGCTCTTTAAAGTTAGCGCCGCGCTGCGATCTAATATCGCATGCCGCGTAAGCCTCCACGTTGCGCTTTAGCATCGTGAGTTTATTATTCCACGCCGCGCAAACGGCTGCGGAGCGAGGTTTAAATTTACGCTTCGCATAGCTTCGCGCAGGCGGGTTTGCGCTTGCGGAATTTGACTGCTTAGGATTGCGCGTTTGCCGCAATGCCCTACATGTCGTACGCTTACGCAAGCCCGGTCTTGGCGATTATATACGGCGCCGTAAATTTAATCGCAGCTCGCGATCTAAGCCGCCCAGAGGAGCTTGCGCGTACGATAACTGCGCAAAGCGAGCTATCACAAAAGCGGACGGCGTAGGGGCTTAGCAAGGCTGCGATACCCTGCGATACCCTGCGATACCCTGCGATACGACGCGATTAAGCCGCAGCTGTATTACAGCTGTGCCGTGACTGCGCCGCGTTAAATTTTACCGCGTGTTGCGATGGTGATTGCGGCGCAGGTTTGGCATCGCGTACCGTGCCTGTGAGTGCGTCAAAGTTTTGTTATAATGCACCGCGCAAACGGCTACGGTGCGGATTAGACGCTGTGTTTGCCGCGCGATGAGTGTTCGACAAATGCGCACCAACGCCCCGCCGCGGGCTTCGATCCGCAGAGTGCGTATTGCGCCGAAGTGCCCCGCGATTGCAAAGCGGCTCGCGCCCTGCCACGTGCATAGCTCCGCATCGTGCGAGCAGTGCGGGTCGCGTAAATAAAATTTTATGAAATTTAGAAGTTTTAAATTCCAAATTTCATAGAATTTTGCGAAACGCAAATTTTAAAATTCCATAGAATTTTGGAATTTCGGAAAGGAAAAGAGATGGATTATCTTTGCGCCCCTTGGCGAAGCGAGTATTTTACCGAAAAAAGAAGCGGCTGTCCCTTCTGCGACGCGGCGGCGGATGCGGCGTTCGATGATCGCAACGGCGTGCTTTTTCGCGCGCAGCACTGCTTTGGGGTGATGAACCTCTACCCTTACAGCCCGGGCGCGTTTATGGTCATACCTTACGAGCATGTCGATAATATCGAGTGCCTTAGCGATGATGCGTGGGCGGAGATGAGCCGCTACGTGCGCGCCGGAGTGGGGATTTTAAAGCGCACGCTGGGCGCAAACGGCGTAAATATCGGCATGAACCTCGGCGCCGCCGCGGGTGCGGGCATAGCCGAGCACGTGCACTATCATCTAGTGCCGCGGTGGCAGCGCGATACGAATTTCATCACGACGATCGCAAACGTCCGCGTAAACGGCGTTTCGTTCGCCCCGCTTTTTGAGAAGCTAAAAGCGGCTTACGCGGAGATTAAAATTTAAATTCGGAAGATCGAGATGGTATCGGCTTGGGTTAAAAAAAATGATAAATGGGGCTTTATCGATAAAACGGGAAAGGAAATAGCTTCTTGTATCTATGATGACGTTTCGTATTTTAGCGAAGGCCTAGCATGCGTTAGAAAGAACGATAAATTTGGCTTCGTCGATAAAACGGGCAAAGAAGTTATTCCTTGCATATATGATCGGACCGGGAGTTTTTGCGAAGGCTTAGCAAAGATTGAAAAGGACGGCAAATGGGGCTTTATCGATAAAACGGGCACAGAGGTAGTGTCTTGTGTATACGAGCTTGCTTGGGATTTTGACAATACTTTGTGCGGATATTATGACGAAATCAAATATTGCGAAGGATACATTAAAGTTAAAAAAGACGGTAAATGGGGGCTGCTCGATAATGAGGATAATGAAATTGTAAAGCCGATGTTTTACGACGAGATAGAAGTTATTAAAATTCTGAGCGACGACTACGTCAAGATCAATTTAGACGGTCGCGAAACGATCGTGAATAAAAACGGCAAAATAATATCGTAAATTTA
>CAURMQ010000038.1:0-13368 GCA_963525765.1 uncultured Campylobacter sp.
CGCTCGAAGTGCCGTTTCAAAACTTCGGCAAGCCCGATTTCATCGGTATTGGCGTGCAAAAGGGAAATAAGGAGCTGCTTGATTTCATCAACGCAGAGCTTGTCAAGCTAAGCAAAGAGGGCTTTTTCAAAAAGGCTTATCAGGACACCTTCGAGCCTTTTTACCGCGGCACGGCGGATAAAAAATACTTCCTTTTAGACGGAATTTATGATTTGCTATAAAAGCGAGCTAGGAATCAAAATATAAAATTTATCGCAGGTAGCTTGTATAACTAATAAATCTTGGGATTTAAAATTTAGCGAATTTGCAAAATTTTAAATCCCCACTTCGCCCCTAAATTTCAAACTTGCATACGCGCGGTGATTAAATTTTAAACCGCTTGCATTTATTTTCTCTAAAATATATAGTGCTATAATTATTTCAAAACTAAAAAGTAGGGGGCTTTTTATGAGATTACTTTTTATTTTAGCCTTATTTTGCGCTAGCATTTTTGCAAATACACTAGATGAAATCAGGCAGGCAGGTGTTATCAGAGTGGGCGTGCGCGAAGGTCGTCCGCCGCTAAGCGAGTCTAATAACGGCAAGTTTGAGGGCTTTGAAATCGAGCTTGCTAGCTCAATCGCCAAAGACATTTTCGGCGATAAAAAGGGCGAAGTACAGTTCGTAGCCGTAACCGCAGGCGATAGAATCCCGTTTTTGAAAAATAACAAGGTCGATATGGTTATCGGTACCTTTATGATTACGCAAGAGCGCAAGAAGCAGGTGGATTTCTCGCTTCCGTATCTATCGGTAAATTTTGGCATTGTAACGCGTAAAGAGGATCAAGTGAAGGACTTTGCGCAAGTTCGCGATATGAGAATTTCAATCGAAAAAAATCCCAACGGCTCAATGACCGAGCGCTATTTGCGAAAGGAGAAATTTAGCAATTTAGTCTATTGCAAAAATACCTCCGAGTGCTATGCGATGATGAAGGACGGCAGAGCCGACGGTTACGCCAATGACAACATCATCGTCCTAGCCTATGCTGTCGTGGACGATACGCTCGAAGTGCCGTTTAAAAACCTAGGCGCGGCGGAATTCTTAGGCGTCGGCGTGCAAAAAGGCAATCAAAGCCTGCTTGATTTCATCAATGCCGATCTAATCAAACTAAGCAAAGAGGGCTTTTTCAAAAAGGCTTATGAGGATACTTTCGAGCCGTTTTATCGCGGCACAGCGGATAAAAAATATTTCCTGCTAGACGGAATTTATAATATGCTTTAGACCTTAGAATTCTAAGGCGCGGGATTTTTAAATTTTAAAATTCCGCTTCGCACGCGGCGAGTAGATATTCTGAAACCTGCAAATTTTGAAATTTTAGTAACCAATAAATTCCGTAAAATTTTAAATTTTATCTTACGCTCGGTTTAAAAACATCTATTCCATTCGGAGCAAAATTCCACGCTATGATAGAATTTTAAAATTTTATGCATGACGGAATTTTAGAATTTTACCCGCACCAAGAATTTTAAAATCCCGTGCTGCAACAGAATTTCATAGTTCAGGACTTTTGCGCTGCAATAAAATATAAAATTTATCGTGCGGTGTAGAATTCCGCAGATAAGCGCGATAAATTTAAAAGGATAAAATTCCGCGTGAGGAGAAATATAGCTCTTGGCAAAAGCGCGGTCGCCGCAGATGCTATTTTAAGCTTTCAGCCGTTAAATTTTACTCAAACGCCTTGTAGTGCGCCTCGTCGGCGAATTCTAACATCTCGCGATCGCCCCTGCTGTCGCCGTAAGCGATGACGCGATCGAAAGCCTGCACGTCGTATGCTGCGCGCACGCGAGCGACCTTTTGCGCGCCGTAGCAGTTCTGCCCCTCGATCTCACCCGTGATGATGCCGCCTTTGCGCCGTATTTTAGTGCCTAAAAGCTCCAAACCCTGCGCGTCGCACCACGGACGCAGCCAGTCTTCGAGCGAGGCGGTGACGATGACGATTTTATCGCCCGCGGCTTTGTAGCTTGCGATCTTGTCCATCGCGCTTTGTTTTAGGATATCTTCGATGTGAGTGGTGGAGTATTTTTTGCAAATTTTATCGAATTTATCGGCACTCATGCCCGCAAAAAAGTAGCCCAAGAGTTTTCTGCGCGTAAAATTATTGCTCGCAAGGCCTAGCTTATACGCCGCTAAAATGGGCGATAGCACCAAAATCCCGCGAAAAAATTTCTTAAATCCGACTACGTAGGCGACGAACTCGAGCAGCGAATCATCGCGCGTGATCGTGCCGTCAAAGTCGAATAAAACAAGATTCATTGCCTCTCCTAGCAAAATTTCAGAAGCACAAATTTTAAAATTTATCTATAAAAAAGGCGTGAAATTTAAAAGCTAAATTCCACGCCGAATTTTAAAATTTCATTTAAAAATTCTATTTTTTCGCCATTCGTCTGCGCGTCGTAGGGTCTAAGTATCGCTTGCGCACGCGGATATTTACGGGCGTAACCTCCACAAGCTCGTCCTCCTCGATCCACTCCAAAGCGCGCTCTAAATTTAATGCTCGCGGCGGTACGAGCTTGATCGCATCATCGCTACCGCTGGCGCGGACGTTGGTTAAATTTTTACCCTTGATTGGATTGACGTCCAGATCATTCGGACGGCTGTGCTCGCCGATGATCATACCCAGATAAACCTTTGCCTGCGGAGCGATAAAAAGCACGCCGCGATCTTGCAGGTTCCATAGACTATATCCTAGCGCCACTCCGTTTTCCATACTTACGAGCGCGCCGTTTTGTCGCTTCTCGACCGCGCCGATGAAAGGGCGGAATTCCAAAAAACTATGGTTCATTACGCCTTCGCCGCGAGTATCGGTCAAAAACTGCGAGCGAAAGCCGATAAGACCGCGCGCGGGGATCTCAAACTCCATACGCGTCTGCCCGTCGCCGGTAGGGTTCATCACCTTCATCTCGGCCTTTTTACGACCGAGCTTTTCGATGACGGTGCCGGTGCAATCATCGGGCGCGTCGATAACTAAGTGCTCGAAAGGCTCGCATTTGATGCCGTCGATCTCTTTGATGATAACTTCCGGGCGCCCGAGGCAAAACTCAAAGCCCTCGCGGCGCATATTCTCAGCCAAAATCGTGATCTGCAGCTCGCCGCGACCGCTTACTTTAAATTTGCCCTCGCCCGCGTTTTCATAGCGCATCGCGATGTTGGTTTTCATCTCCGCTTCCAAGCGCTCGTCGATCTTGTTTGAGGTTACGAATTTACCCTCCGTGCCCGCTAGCGGTCCGTCATTTACGCTGAAAATTACGCTAAGGGTGGGCTCTTCGATATGCAGCGCATCAAGCGGGATCGGATTATTGGGATCGACGATGCTATCTCCTACGTCAAGCGCATCAAAGCCCGCAATCGCTACAATGTCGCCGGTGCCCGCCGCATCGATGTCGGTGCGCTCAAGCCCGCTAAAGCCGATGAGCTTTGAAATTCTACCGTTGATATGCGTGCCGTCGGCTTTGGCTAGCATAACGCTTTGGTTTTTGTTTATCGTGCCATTGAAAATCCTAGCGATGCCGATCTTGCCGACGTAGTTGTCATAATCGAGCGTGAAAACCTGCAGCTGCAAAGGATTGTCATCGCTACCGCTCGGAGTAGGGACGTGAGAGATGATCGTCTCAAAAAGCGGCTTCATATCGGCGCTTTCGTCGCTTAGATCGTATTTTGCGTAGCCGTTTTTAGCAGCGGCGTAGATGACCGGAAACTCAAGCTGCTCGTCGTTTGCGTCAAGCGCTACGAAAAGATCGAAAATTTCATTTACCACGCGGTCCGGATCGGCTGCGGGCTTGTCGATTTTATTTACGACTACGATAGGTCTGAGCCCCAAAGATAGCGCTTTTTTTACGACAAATTTAGTCTGCGGCATAACGCCTTCTTGTGCATCGACGAGCAA
The DNA here is from genome assembly GCA_963525765.1 of uncultured Campylobacter sp. GTDB lineage: Bacteria > Campylobacterota > Campylobacteria > Campylobacterales > Campylobacteraceae > Campylobacter_B. Next base: position 3,923 of record CAURMQ010000038.1, read on the forward strand.
AAGCACGCCATCTACCATTTTTAACACGCGCTCTACCTCGCCGCCGAAATCGGCGTGGCCCGGAGTGTCGATGATATTGATTTTAACGCCGCCGTAGTGGATGGCGGTATTTTTGGATAGTATCGTAATGCCTCGCTCACGCTCGATGTCGTTGCTATCCATCACGCGCTCGCCGACTTCTTGGTGATTACCAAATGTGCCGGACTGTTTTAAAAGCTCATCTACGATAGTGGTCTTGCCGTGATCGACGTGCGCGATAACCGCAATATTTCTGATATTTTCCAAATTTTTCTCCGTTTCTAATTTCAAAAGCTGATGATTATACTAAAAAAATTCTTAAGATAAAAATTTACGAGTACTCTTTGACTTCGCAGACAAAAAACTCATAAACGCGCTGTTGGATTAGCGCATCCTCGTCATCATCTCCGATCAGACGGCGCAGATGCGAAAAATCGATCTTTTTGATATATTTTTTGTTATTTTTGATATCTCTGTCGATCTCTTTTAGAAGCGAGTCTAAATTTAAGCTTTTATAAGTTTTCGCCTTTAAGATATACTCTTTTACGATAGAAACTAGCACGCCGATGCGCTGCTCGTCGCCCGGATAAATTTCGCCCGCTATATCTTTGATCGCGTCGTAATCCTCGTCGGTCTGCTTCTTTTTAGCAAGTAGCATCGCGGCAAAAATTTTAGCTCTGAACTCGATAGAACGATGATGAGGGATAAAGACCTCGCGAAATACGGATAGAAGATGATTTTTGAAATTCATTTATAACCTTACTTTAAGAAACATTTCCATATAATCCCGATTGCCCTTTCTTAGACCTGTGCAATGCTTTTTTTAGGCACCGCTTCAGGGTAGGAATACAGCAGAGCACTTAGATCTCGCATGTGCCGCAGCCATCTGGGAAGGGGTTTTATAAATCGATCCTATTAAGTCCGAAATGCTCTTTGAAATCCTCGCAAACACTCTGAAAATTGACGCCTTCAATTTTTGGCTTTGATTTGAAAAATTCCAGCATCGAATTATACCCGCTAAGCAGCTCCTTGCTTTTCACGCCGTAGCTAATCGAAATTCCAGCCTCAAAAAATGCCGCTAGCTTGTCACAATACTTAAGCGCCTTGCCGTCGATTGCACGAAATTTATCTTCGTTAAACATCTTTAGGCTACCCTCTGCAAATTTAGGCTCCTTGCCTAGCTCGAAGGTGCGGTTTTCAAACTCGTCTTTTATAAATTTACTGCCCTCTTTACGGATACCCAAAATATAACTGAAATCATCTCGCATATGTTCCGGCACGAATGGTAAAATTTTATCGTCTATTAGCCGCATCTCATATTCGCCGATGATGTCGCTAAGGCCCTTGACGCCGTATTTTACGGGGCTAATGATGTCGCGAGTTAGGCTTTCGGGCAAATCATGAAATAGCGCGCAGAAAAAATTATACGCCGTGCGCGAGCGGCACGCATCCACCTCAAGCGAGAAAAAGTAACTTAAAATCGCAACTACCAGCATGTGCCCAAGCACCGATGTCTCAGGGATGCGCGGCGTCTGCGCCCAGCGCTTTTGAAAACGAAGTCTGCCGCTAAGATCGACTATGCGGGCAAGTTTTTTATTCATCACGATCTTTCGCACGCCGATAAGCTCGTAATAATCCTCAAGCTCCTCCTCAACCTTAGCTTTTAACTCCTCGATATCGTTTAAAAACTGGCTAGTTTGATAGACGATGTTAAATTCCCACCGCGTAGAGAGATAACTAGCCGCCTTTAAGATCACCGCTTCTTTCTTATGATCCTTGGAATTTAGATATTTTTTAAATCGCTCGAAAAAAGCGCCATTTTGAATAGGCAAAAGATCGCTTTCTAGGATGCTTAAAACCCATTCGTTGATCTTTTTTTTCTTGGTTTTTTGTATCTGATGAAAGACGTCCGGGCGGATGTCGGTTACGACGATGCGCGCTAAAAACTCGAAAATCCCCGCTTCGATTACGTAGTTGATATCCACATCGCGCTCAAAGCTAGCGATAAAATAAGCGATGATAAATTTATGTGCCTGTTTGTCAAGCTCAACTAAGCTCACCATCTTTGGGTAATCGTTCCAGCGGCTAATGCTCGCGGATTTAAAAATTTGTTCGACTAAATTTGAGCTTATCATCGGTAAATTTGATCCGAGTTTATTTCGATTACGGTGTGGACGTTGCCGCGCGGATTAAAATCGCCCCTGATTTTCATAAATTTAGGCTTTAACTTACTTTGCAGCGCGCCGTAAATTTCATTTATGCTATCTTCGTGGCTGATGTAGCGGTTCATAAAGGAATTTATGTAAAGTTTGATAGCTTTAAGTTCGACTACTAGCTTGTCAGGGATATATTCCAAATAGATCGTCGCAAAGTCCGGATAGCCAGAGCGTGGGCAGCGGCAGCAAAACTCGGGCAGGGTAATTTTTATCAGATAATCGCGCTTCTGTTTATTGGGCCAAACTTCTAAATTTTCAATGTTAAAATTTTTTATCTCCTCTTCGCCGTATCTCACTGCACTCTCCTTAAATTCGATATATCGTTCGGCTTTTCGACGCAAAATCCCTGAATATAATCGATACCCATTTTATAAAGTTGCATTTGAAATTCCTGCTTATCTACAAAGCGCATTATGGTTTTGACGCCCGATTTTGCGCAGGCTTCGTTGATGCCTATAAATATATTTTTAATCTTTTCATCGTCTAAATTTTTGTTAAATTCTATATCATAAACGATAAAATCCACTTCTAAAAATTTTAAATATTCAAAGCTAGCGTTTGAGCCACCAAACTGCGACAGCGCGAAGCTAAAACCGAGTTCGCGGAATTTAATTAAAATTTCATCAAAGCGCTTAATCTCCGAATAGATAAGCTTTTCGTTAAACTCAAACACGATCTTTTTCGGATCGATCAGATTATTATCGATGAGCTTTAAAATTTCATTGCGAAACTCGTTATTTCGCAGGGTCTGAGGCATGATCTCGATAAAAATTTTAGCATCGATATCTTTAAAATAGATAATTCTAGAAATCTGTCTCATCATCGAAATATCGTATTTAATATCGTAATGATTTAGCAGCAAAATATCTAAAATTCTACTTTTTGTGATCTTTTCGCCGCTTCTTAGATCGAGCTTCGGAATTAAATTTATATGTGATTTTACGCCGTTTTTATCTGCAACGCGCTGATATTTAAAGCTGAAATTTTCACTATCGATCGCTTCCATTACGTCGGCGGAAAATACGTCAATTAATACTTTCTCTACGTCAATAGCCTTCTCGCCGTGCTCTTCGTCGTCCAGGTGATTTATCTTATAAAATAGAGCATTTACGATATTATTTAGATTTCGGTCATATGAACTTGGAAGCATTGTAAATTCACTTTTTATCTCTACGTTTTTAATCGTTTGACTTGAAATTTTATGCTCAAACATTCGCAAAATATGACTTAAATTTGTAGCTTTTGATTCTACGCCGAATACAAAGTAGCCGTTTATAAAGCGCCCGATCGGAAGGTCCTTAAAGCCCTGTTCCGCCATAAAATTTGAAAGTTCCTTACAATACTCATATAAAATTTCATCGCCGTTTTTATAACCGTATCGATCGTTTATGTCGATGATATTTTTAATTCGCAAAAGAACGATATTTATTTGACGATTTTTGACTAGATCGTTGCTTAAAATTTTCTCGATCTCCTCGCGCACGAATACGTGAGTAACGGGATCAATCAGCGTTTTTTGAAAGCCAAAATAAATTTGATAGATGACATAATAAACATAACAGATTAAAAGTATCAAAAACAAAATTACGTCATCAAATTTAAACTCTCCGTTTCGAAACAAAATAATTCCAAAAACAATCAAAACGCAGGTAAACGGCACCGAAATTTTAAGTGCCGTTATGAAACGATTTTCGCGCTCTTTGGTCTCACTAAATAGCATCTAAACGTCCAAATGTTTTACATCTTTTGCATGATCTTGGATGTAGTTTCGGCGCGGCTCGACCTCGTCGCCCATGAAAAGATTAAAAGTATCGCTAGCGCTCTGTGCATCGGCGATATTTATCTTTAGTAATCTTCGATTTTCAGGGCTCATAGTGGTTTCCCAAAGCTGCTCCGGATTCATCTCTCCAAGACCTTTATAGCGCTGAATATAAGCGCCTTTTTTCGAGCTTTTTTCGATTTCATCTAAAATTTCAATAAAATCCTTTCCAAAATTTACATCCCGATCTTTGATCTTTGAATAAATTCTGATCGCCTCTTCAAAGATATAATTGCCGAATAAATTATCATCTATCACAAGCTGTTCCAAGCCGCTCGGAGTTTGGACATAAATTCTAATGCCTTCATCATTTACGTAGGAATTTAAGATGTTAAATCCTTCACTCTCTAGGCGCGGTTTTAAAATTTTAAATAGCTCCTCATAGCCAAGGCTTCGCGCTTCGTCGTTTTCTATCAAAAATCTGATCGCGCTAAGCACGCTGAAGCGCTTTTTAAGCTCATTTAGAAGCGAGCGATAATTTGAGACGATTTTTAGATAATCAATCAAATCCTCGTTGCCGATGCCTTCAAACTCGCCCATATCGATGCCAGTTTCGATCAAAAACTCGCTCAGCGCTTTTTCATCTTTCAGATAAATCTCTTTTTTGCCCTTTTTATATCTAAAAAGCGGCGGCTGTGCCAGATAAACATAGCCATTTTCGACAATAGGGCGCAAAAATCTAAAGAAAAATGTTAAAAGCAGAGTCTGAATGTGGCTACCGTCGACATCCGCATCGGTCATAATAATGATTTTGTGATAGCGAAGCTTTTCTTCGTTAAATTCCTCGCCGATACCGCAACCAAAGGCCGTTATCATATTTTTAATCTCTTCGGATTGCAAAATTCTATCCAGGCGCGCCTTTTCTACGTTTAAAATTTTACCTCTAAGCGGCAATATCGCTTGAAATACGCGGTCTCTTCCCTGCTTCGCCGAACCGCCCGCGCTATCGCCCTCAACCAGATAAATTTCGCTAATACTCGCATCCTTACTCTGGCAATCGGCTAACTTTCCGGGAAGGGTCCCTACAGAATTTATATTGTCTTTTCTGCGCGTTAGATCGCGCGCCTTCTTCGCCGCTTCACGACCGCGCGCAGCTAAAAGAGCCTTATTCATAATAGCGCGCGCTTCAATCGGATTTTCTTCAAAATACTTACTAAGCACTTCAAACGCCATCTTTTGCACGATCGGCTTAACGTAGCTGGAGCCTAATTTTCCCTTCGTCTGTCCTTCAAACTGTGGTTCGGGAACCTTTACGCTAATTACCGCGATGAGTCCCTCGCGAACGTCGTCGCCGGTAATCTTCGTGTCCTTTTCGCGCGCAGCCGCATTTGCCGCGACATAATTTGTTATCGCGCGCGTAAGACCCGCTCTAAAACCCGCCTCGTGCGTACCGCCGTCCGGAGTTTTGATATTATTTACGAAGCTTAATAAATTTTCGCTATATGTTTCGTTATACATCAGCGCAAAATCGACCATAACATCATCCGCGCTATCACTAAACGATACAGCTTTGGATATGGCAGGCGCTTTATTCATATCGCTTACAAAGCTCTCCAAACCGCCTTCGAAGTGAAAGTGCTCGTCCCTGCCCGTGCGATTATCTTTAAAATTTATCGTAATTTTTGGATTTAGATACGCTAGCTCGCGAAATCTTTTTGATAAAATTTCATCGTCAAATTCTAAAATTTCAAAAATTTCGCCGTCAGGCCAAAACTCGATCGTAGTACCCGTGCGATTAGTAGTTTTTATCTTTTCAAGCTCGGTAGTAGGAATTCCTTTGGCAAATTCTTGTCTATAAATATTTCCGTCACGTTTGATCGTAGCAACGAGCTTTTTTGAGAGCGCATTTACAACGCTAACGCCCACGCCGTGCAGACCGCCGGAGACTTTATAAGTGTCTTTGTCAAATTTACCGCCTGCGTGGAGCACCGTAAGAACCACCGTCGCGGCAGGAATTTTTTCAGTCGGGTGTATATCGACGGGAATTCCACGACCGTTATCGCTAACGATGCAGCTTCCTTCATTCGTGATCTCGACGTCGATTATGTCGCAGTACCCTGCCATCGCCTCATCGATCGAATTATCTACAACCTCATAAATCATATGATGAAGTCCGCCGATATTGGTGTCTCCGATATACATACCGGGGCGCTTTCTAACAGCCTCAAGACCTTTTAAAACTTTAATATTACTGGCGCCGTAATTTTGTTTCATATTTTTCCTTTAAATATTATTTATCGGCATAACAACCGTTTTTAAGCCGTCCGCGCTAAGTACGAACGCCGTATCGGAGCTGTTAAAATCAAGCTCAAAAATTTCACTCTCTATGTTACTTAAAAAATCAAGCAGAAAGCGGTTTTTCACGCCAAAAACTATCTCTCCGTTTATATCGATTGGCGCTTCAATTTCGGTCTTTGCCTCGGAATTATCCTCGTTGATGCTCTCAAAAATCATTCCATCCTTTTTAATGGTAACCTTCATCTCCTCGCACATTGCGTTTATTGCTCGCACTCCACTTACCATCTTATCGCGCGGAATTGAAATTTTGTACGCCGTATCGCTTGGAATAACGCGCTCGTAGTTTGGAAATTTACCGTTAATAAGCTTTGTAAAAAACTCAAAATTTTTGCTCACCGCTAGCAGCACGTTTTCGTCGTAGTAAATTTTAATTTTATCCGAAAATAGCTTTTGAATTTCTCCTATCGCCTTTTTAGGGATTAAAATTTTAGTATCAAGCTCGCCCGCTTTTGATTGAGTGATCAGCTTATAAACGCTAAGTCGCTTCGTATCGGTTCCGACTAAATTTAAAAAGCCCTCTTTTACGTCGATTAAAGCGCCGTTAAGCTCATATTTTGGATTGTTCGTATCAATTGATGGATAAATCTTTTTAAGACTTCTGCCTAAAATTCCAGCATTTACGTCAAAGCTGTTTTTACCATCTATTGTAGGAAAGTTCGGAAAATCCCTCGTCTCAAACATCGGAAGCTTGTACTTAGATTTTTTTTGCTTTACGAAGAGCGCTCCGTTAACGGTTTCTAAAGTAACGCTATCGTCGCTTAAGCCTTTGATAACGCTAAGGAGCTTGCCTCCATTTGCTGTAGCTTCTCCATCTGTTTCTATTGAGATATTTTGTAGATTATAGCTTAGACCAATTTCATGATCGGTAGCTTTTATACTAAAAATTCCATCTTTTGCACTCATTAAAAGATGTGATGTTATCGAGCTTAGATCTTTTTTATCAAGATAGGAGCTAGTATTTGAAACTATCTCTTCTAAAAGTTTTTTAGTGATTAACACTTTCATATTTTATCCTTTTAAATTTTTATCGTTGTAGTAGTTGGCAAGTGGTTTTTGTGAAAAACTTATCCTAAAGCTTGTCTTTAGGTAGTTTATCCAGTGAGTAAGTAGCTTTGTTTTATTCACTTTCATTCACCATTTTTGCTTTATTTTCATAAAGTTTAAATTTCATTCTTATCCTTTTTGGTTATTTTGTTTTTTAGTTCTTCGATCTTTATTTTTAACATCTCGTCGGTTTGAATGAGTTCGTTGATTTTTTTGATATTTTTGCTGATGGCGCTGTGATCTTTTAGATTAAAAAATGCGGCGATTTTAGGCATTGAGTTTTGAGTTAACTGTTTGGTTAAATATATGCAAATTTGGCGCGCTTCGACGACGTTTTTAGCTCGCGTTTTACTCTTTAGCTCGCTAGGTTTTACGTTCAGTTCTTTTGAAATGACTTCGATGACGTGCTCTAGGCTCACGCTTGAATATTTTTGATGGATCTGATCTTGCAGTGTACTTTTGGTAAATTCTAGTGTGATCTTTGTGCGAAGTATCGAGGAATATGCATTTAGTTTATTTATTGCGCCTTCGATTTCGCGGATATTATCGCCCATATTTGCGGCTATGTATTCTACGACGTCGTGTGGAATTTTAACACGGTTTTCTTCGCTTTTTTTATTGATGATAGCGATTTTTGTTTCGAGATCCGGCGGGGTAATGTTTGCTATTATGCCGCTTTCAAACCGCGTTGTCAGGCGACTTTCAAAGCCTTTTAGAAATTTTGGCGGCAGGTCATTGGTAAGGACGATTTGACAGTTTTTGTCTTTTAGCTCGTTGAATGTATAAAAAAGCTCCTCTTGAGCTTTATCGCGCCCGATTAAAAACTGAATATCGTCGATGAGCAAAACGTCGCAATTGCGGTATTTTTGTTTAAATTTATCGATCGAGTTGTTTTTGAGATTAAAGACAAAATCATTGGCGAACTGCTCGCTGGTGACGCAAATGACGGTCTTTCCCTTTTTGATGCAGTAATTTCCGATCGATTGAAGCAGGTGAGTTTTTCCAAGCCCGCTAGGTCCGTAGATAAAGAGCGGATTAAAGCGGATTCCGGGTTCTTTTGCGACGGAGACCGAACACTCGAAGGCAAATTTATTTGAATCGCCGATGATAAAATTTTCAAAATTATAATTTTCGCTTAGAATCGTGCTCTTGGGCTTTTCGGAGATGATTTTTACCTTTTCTTTCGGCGAAATTTTAGCCTTTGAGGTGATTTTGACGATCACGTCGTTGAGCCCAAACTGTTTTTTAATAAGCTCTTTTATTTTAGTGCCGTATTTTGTCTGGGCATATTTGGCTATAAACTCGTTAGTTGCGTTATAAATGAAAAATTCCGGGGTCGAGTTTTTATCGTTAAATTTCAAATTTTTAATGTATCTAGAGTATTCGGTAGGTAAAATTTCCTTCTCTAAATTCGATAAAATTTCTTGTGCTTGCGACGTCGCCATTGAATTCCCTTATAAATTAAGCCGCTATTTTAGCTAAATTTCACTAAATTTGCGGTAAATTTCAGTTTATTCACCGGTGATTAAACTGTGAATAAGTGCGAAAGGTGGTTATGAAAATTTTAGGAATTGATCCGGGAACTAGAAATTTAGGCTATGCGATTTTGGAAAAAGATGTGAATAAAATCACCCTCATAGAGGCGGGATTAGTGAAAATGAAGGCTGAAAACGTGCAATTTCAAATGACGCAGATGAGCGAGGCAATTGATCAAATTTTTAGCGCTCATAAGATCGATGAGGTCGCGATAGAATCGATGTTTTATGCCTATAATCCGCAGTCTGTTTTAAAGCTCGCTCAGTTTCGCGGCGCGCTGGCTCTTAAAATTTTACAAATTTTTGGGAATTTTGCCGAATATACGCCGCTTCAGGTAAAAAAATCTGTCACAGGAAAGGCAAAGGCGGCGAAGGAGCAGGTTGCTTTCATGGTGAAGCGGATCTTGGGGATTAATAAGGAGATTAAGCCGCTTGATATTACGGATGCCATAGCTATCGCGCTTACGCATGCAAATGTTATGCGCTTAGCGCCTAAATAGGAGGTTTTATGAAAAT
>CAURMQ010000039.1:0-13275 GCA_963525765.1 uncultured Campylobacter sp.
TTATCTTTAAATTTAGAGCTTTGGATAAAATTTTTGATCGTAAAATCGGGCTCGTTGCACTCCGCCGCTTGCGCGCCTTGCGCTACATTTTGCGACACGTTTTCGCTCGCGGCTTTTGAAATTCTTTTGCTCACGCCAAAGCTAAATTTTGAAATTCCTCCGTTCGCGACAGGTTTAAAATTTAAAATTCCGTCCCTTGTGGCAGGATCAAATTTTAAAATTTCGCCGCCTTCCGGGCTTGCGTCCTCTCTCGCGAGATTAAATTCCAAATCTGCGTCCGCTGCGCCATTTCGCGCCGCTGTATCTATAAACCCGCCGCTTTGTCGCATTTCGCTCTGTTGCGAGAGCCCTTGCACAGCATCGCCCGGTAGGTCAAATTTCAAATTCTCGCCCGCCGTGTCACTTTGCGAGGTGCGCCCGCCCGAGTGAAATTTTAAAATTTCACTTCCCGTGCCGCCGCTCACATCGCCGCCGCTACCGCTTATGCCCGCGCCGCTTTGTAAATGAGCCGAATTTACGCTGCCCGTGTGACTATTCGCATCGTCATCTACGCCGCCCCCCGCGCCGCTCTCGCCTAAACTTTCATCTGCGCCGCAGTTTGTACCCAGCTCGACCTCGCGGCTAAATTTCAGCTTGTAAATTTTGCCTAAAATTCTAACCTGATCGCTCGCTAGTAGCTTGCTTTGCAGCCGCTCTAGCGTTTGGAGGATCCAGCTTTCGTGCTTTAGGATGAAGTCTTTCGCTTGCGCCGCGGTGTAGGAGCGCGGCACGCTCACGCTGATTTCGCAGTCCTTGCTAATGCGGATGCGCGCGTATTTCATCCGCTTAAAACGCAGACTTATCGGCAAGCCTAGCAAATTTAGACTAACTTTTTGCTCTGCCATTTTTTGCTTATCCATCGCGCCGTATTCGCGCTGCCGCGCAGCCACTCGTCGCAGAAAAACCCGATCCAAACGCCCAAAATTCCATATCCCAGATGAATGCCCAAAAGCCAGCCCACGGGGATTGAGACGCCCCACATAAAGATCACGCCCATCGAAAAGGGAAACCTCGCGTCGCCGCTTGCGCGCAGGGCGTTTACGAACACGATATTAAGCGTCCGTCCGAACTCAAGCCCCAGCGTGAGGTAAAAAAGCGGCCGCATGACCTGCCTGTGCGCCTCGTTTAGGCTCAACATCTCCATGATCTGCTCGCGCGCTAAAAACACGATCGCGACGAAAAGCGCCGTCGCCCCGAGCCCGAAGCGCAGCGCGGTAAAAGTGTGTCGGTACGCCTCCTGCGGCTTGGCGGCGCCTACGAGGCGGCCTACGATCACTTCGTTTGCCATACTGATCGCGCTTCCGCCGAAGAAGATGAATGATGAAATTTGAAAATAGATCGTCTGCACGGTAAGGCTCGCTTCGCCCATGCTTGCGACGAAGGCGAAGGCGACGAGATACTGCACGATCCACAGCATGTTTTCGCCCGCACTCGGAAGCCCTACGGATAGAATTTTACGCAGCGTGGCGAGCTTGATCTTTAAAAACATCGTGAGGTAAAATTTTATCTTTAGTACCTTCGTGATGATGAGAAAGAATAAAAATACGCCGATCATACGCCCTGCGATCGTGCTTACGCCGATGCCCTCAAGCCCGTAGTACGGCAGTCCGAAGGGTCTAAATAGCACGACGTAGTTGCCCGCGAGTGTCACTAAATTCATCACCACAGAGACCGCGATGATGAAATTTGCGTATCCGTAGACGCGCACGATGGCGCTAAGCACGATCGCGACGGCGTCTATCGCAAAGACGATGCTGATGACCTTAAGATAGATCGCGCTTTCGCTCAAAAGCTCGGCGGGCACCTGCAGCGCGTGCAGTAAAAACGGCGCGCAGCTAAAGACGAAAACGCCGCTGCAAAGCCCCACTAGCGCGTTAAATGCGATGCTCGTGTGGATCGCGCGCATGGCTAGGACTTTGTTTTTCGCCCCCAGCGCCTGTGCTACGAGAACCGAGCAGCCCACGGCGAGGAAGCCGAAAACGGTGACGAAGAGCAAAAATATCTCGTTGCCCGCGCCCAGCGCGCCTACTAGCGAGACGTCCACGCGCGAGATCATGTAGGTGTTGATAAACGTGGTTACTAGGCGCAAAAACATATCGACGTAGATTGCGAGCGAGAGCCTGAGTAGCGAGATTTCTTTCATATTTTGCCTTTATTTGGGGGAAATTGTAGCCGAAAATTCTTTTAGGTTTGCTTTTACGCAGGGGGCGAGCGGAGTTTCTTTGGCGCGCCGTGCGATATACGTAGAATTAAAATTTACGGCGCCCGGCGCGAATATGCGGTGATTTAGCGCAGACGAGCGGTTGATCTCTTTGGCGCTGCGACGGCGGCGAATGGGTGGTTTTAATAAACGGAGCGCGGAATTTTAAACGCAGATATTTTTAAACGGGCGTCAAGCTATCTCAATAGATTTTGCTTAAATATCGCTAGGATAACGATTGTATCGTTGGGTTCATCTATTAGATATGGGATTACGAAACCCTTGAATATGAAATCTCTAATTCTATCATCGTCAAAGCTTTTTGATCTACGAAATTTATACGGCATAAAGCCAAGCTTGCCTGCTCGCGCAAAAAGCTCGTTTTTAAAATTTTGCGCCGCATCCTCTGAGTGCTCTGCGATAAATTATACGATCTTGCTAAGTTGCGCGCGAAATCTTTTAGACTGGATTATTTTCAATTTTTCCAGCCCTTGCCTAGCTCCTCAAAGCCGCTTAGATCGCCGTTCGCGTATGATTTTAAGTCCGCATCCATTCCGTTTTTTATCTCGTCGTAACTTTCGCCTGATCTAAACTCCGATAAAATCGTTTCTAAATTTTTCTCGCCGCTTAGAGTGATCTGCGCGGAGGGATCGATTTTTAAAAAAAGTTTCTTAAAAGTTTCGAGAGTATCGCGATCGACGCCGCTTTGGATCTGCATAGTGATCATTTTGGCTCCTTAAATTTTAGCGATTATAGCAGCTCATAGCTAAATTTAAAATTCCAACCGTTTTAGAGCCAAAGCTCGATAAAATTTTAAAATTTATGCCCGCTAGATCGAATTTCGCTTCCTCATATGAACCGTGAAGTGCTCCGAGGCGTCCTTAAAGCCGCACTTTTGTAGAAATTCTCCGGCACCCTCAGCTTTGTTCAGAGGGGTCACGACAAAGGTGGTGGTGTGCGCAAAGCGTTTATTAAAGGCATTTACGAGCGCCGTGCCGATACCGCGCCTTTGATAATCCTTATGAACTATCACGCAGTAAAGATAGCTCGTAGCGAAGTTGTCGCGGTCGCAAAACGCCTCCAGCACCCCCACGGTCTTGCCTTGCGTTTTGGCGATCGCCACGTAATCATATGTGCGCCACACCCTGTATGTCTCGTGCGGCGGCACGGAGGCTGCGTTTTGCTCCGTATCCCAGCCGATCGATACCATTATCTCATCCAGGTCGCTAGGCTTAAAATCGGCGGAATTTTCTAAAATTTCAAACTCCATCTTCGCTCCTTAATTGAAATAGCTTTTCAAATCGCAAGTATATCGCCGCAGCTTTAAAACGGCATTAAATATCATTTAGCGGCTCTTGCGGCGAGGTTTAAATTTTAAAATTTAAAGGCGCGACAGGGCGCGGTGCGTAAATTTAAACTCGAATTTAAAATTCTAACCATTTACCGCAATTTGATATAAACTCGGCAAAATTTTCCCAAGGATCCCCGATGCAAACGCTTGATTTTCACGTCCATCTGTTAAGCAAAGAGGTGCGCTTCGATCGCCCTTACGACAGGCTCGCGCTGCGCCTTTTCGGCAGGCGCTTCGGCATAGACGTATCGCGCGCGATCAAAGAGCCATACGAGGCCTATGTGGACGCTCTGCTCGGCGGGCTTAGAGCTTCGAAATATGTTAAAAAGGCGGTGCTTTTCGGCGTGGATGCTAAATTTAGCGACACGGGCGAGCTAATCCATCGCGATAAGACCGTCTGCGCGGACAACGACAGCGTGTTTGAAATTTATCAAAAAAACCCAGGTCTCATCGTGCCGTTTTTTAGCATCAATCCGAAGCGAGCGGACGCGCTAGATGAGATCGATCGCTGCTTCGAGCTCGGATTTAAGGGAGCGAAATTTTTACAAAATTATTGGGATCTGGATACGAGGCTGCCTCGCTACGTGCCGTATTTTGAAAAGCTCGCCAAGCTCGGCTTGCCGCTGGTGATCCACGTCGGCAACGAAAGCTCGGTGCCGAGCACGCGCCGCTGCGAAGCGCTGGAGATGATCTATGCGCCGCTTGAGCTGGGCGTTACGACGGTGTGCGCGCACATGGCGATTAACTACGAGTATTCGCATATTTTTCGTGCGCTCTCGCGTCGCCCGCGAAATTTCGGACACGATTATTTCGCGCTTTTGGCGCTTCTGCGCACGCACAAAAACCTCTACGCCGACGTTTCTGCTCTGATGACGCCGGTGCGCGCGAAAGCCCTGCCGCATCTGGCGAGCCAAACGGACGTGCACTCGCGCCTGCTTTACGCTTCGGACTTTCCGGTGCCGTATTCTGCAATATACAACACCTACGATCTGCGCCTGTCGCAGCGTATCGCGCTGCATAAAGAGCCCAACCCTTTCGATCGCAACGCGCGCGGACTGCTCGCGTATTTCGGCGAGGACAGCGATCTGTGGAGCAATTACAAAAAAATTCTGCCCTTTGCGTAGGCGGTGAAATTCGGTGAAATTTAAGAGGCGGGCGTGAATTTTATAAAATATTTTTTCTCGGAAATTTTTAGGTTATTTAAGCTTCTCGTAGGCATTGCGCTTGTGCTAGCTGCGGGGTTTTTAATCTACAAACTATTCTTTTCGGAGCCGGTTTGGCGAAAAATTACGAACGGAACCGCGTTCAAATTTTAGCCCTGCGCGATTTTGCGCGCGAGATAAAACCTGAAAAAGTTTCTTTTGACGTCCGTTTTGGCGGCGACGATGTCTCAAGCATGAGAGCCGCGAATAAAGACAAAAACCAAAGTGCGAGTTTTTATAGTATAGACGAAAGGACGAACGAGCGCGCTGTTTTAAAAATCCTAGGCTGGGATTTTGGGACTTTTAATGAACTTAAAGCCAAAGCAAAAAGCGCAAATGCCCAGGGCATAAGCATCTGAGAAGGCGAGGGTAAAACCGCTATTTATTACAAAGGCGGGTTTGTCTCGGAATTTTACGAGATTTTCGAGGGTTCTGCGAGCGAGGCGGTGAAAAAAGACTACGAGATCGGCTGTGATGATAGATTTGCCGCAGACGGCGTGGTGATGGCGCGCGACGGAGGCGCTACTACGGGCTTTATATGCGTGGATAAGGACGGCTACGGTATTAAACGCAGATAAATTTTCAGCGGCTTCGTATGAAATTTTAGCGGGAATTCTTGTAGGAATTTTTATCATCGTTGCGGAGATTTTGCAAGAATTTTTTGCTGTTGTTGCGGATATTTTAGGACTATTAAAAATACTTTGCAGCTCCTGTTTTGTCGAGCCTGTCGTTTAATTGCTCGCTCGACGCTAAATTTTAAAATTTAAACCGAGCGGCGCGTATCGTAGCGCCGAAGCGCTCTTTGGTGCAGTGTAAATTTTGAAATTTCAGCGGTAAATTTAGCCCGCCGGTAAACTAAACAAAACGGCGGGGTCATACACTGCGCCGCGCTGCTGTTTAAATTTAACTTGCAGGCGCGCTAAATCCTAGCTGCGACATGATATGCTTTAAATTTTACAACGACAGCTCGTTTTAAATTTTAAACCATTAGTGCAACCTGCAAAAATTTAGCGACATCCCGCCTGAAATCCGCATTGCACCGCGTCACATGAGATTTACGCTAAAACGATATCGCACTTATCAAGGTCGCTAAAGCACCGACGACGCGCTGTGCCATTTGCGCCGAATTGCGTAACGCCATTTTTGCGACATTGCTCATACTATAAAATTTAATGCGGGTTTGTTTTAAATTTCATCGCATCACACAAAAAACCGTTGTGCGAGAAATTCTAGCGGCGGCTCGCTTTAAATTTACGCTTGATGCCGCTTCTTGGCTCGTCTATTCAATCTCTCGCAGCACCTGTTTTGTCACGCCTGCCGTTTAATCGCCCGTCCCGCTAAATTTTAAAATTTGCTCTAATTTTAGGAGTTTACCAGCTTCAAAAGCGCCTTTGAAATTCTTGCGATCTCATCTTGCATGTGCCCGCCCGGATTTTGCTCAAACTCCGCTTTTGCGCCCGCGCCGCGGCATTTTGCGATGAAATTTCGCGCCGTCTCGCCGCAGAGTGCTCCGCGCGGATTTTTCGGGTTCATTTCGGCCTCGCCCAAGGACGCGTAGACGTGCGCCAGCCCCCTTTGCGGCGAGTGTGCGGCGACGAAGGCGTCAAAGCCGCTGAACCAAAACGAAGCCGAGACGCAGGCGATTTTTTGAAATTTATTGCTCGCAAATGCCGCATACGCGCTAAAAAGCCCTGCCAGCGAGTATCCCGCGCAGGCTCGCCACGCAGGCCTACCCGCGCCGAATACGTGTCGCTCGATACGCGGGATCAGCTCGTTCGTAAATTTTTCCAAGTGCGCCGCGCCGCCACCTGCGAAATCGCGTACCCCCTTAAACGGCGATTTTGCCGCCCACGGGCTGAGCTTATCGCCCCACTGCGCCTCGCTTAGATAGATCGCCGCAAGCATGAAATCCGCGCCGCTTCGTCGCGAGACGAGTTCGTAAATTTCGCCCACACTGGCCGCGCTAAACTCCAAGGCGTGCAGGTAGATGATAGGTGCGGACGCGGCTTCTTTTGTAAAGGAGGGCGCAGGCGCGAAAGACGGCGCGTGCGGGGCGAAAATTTCTACGCGCAGGCCGTTAAATTCCAAACTTTGCATCGCTAAACCTTTAAAAGTTATTAAAATTTAATAGAATTTTGTGTAAAATCACCGAATTTAACACTAGAGGAACTTAAAATTGGCTTTGATCGAGCTTATCGATGTTACGAAAAAATTCGGCTCTCACGTCGTTTTAGACGGCGTAAATTTCGCACTGGACGCTAATGAGCGCGTCGCCGTGATCGGCAAGAACGGCGGCGGCAAATCCACGCTGATGAAGATCGTCGCGGGGCTGTGCGAGACCGACGAGGGGCGCGTGATCACTCAAAACGGGCTAAATATCCAGATGCTCGCTCAAACGCCAAAATTTGAAGACAATCTCTCGGTCAAAGACGCGCTGCGAAGGGAACTGGCTGAAATTTACGCCGCCCTTAGCGAATACGACGCGATCTCGAGTAAGATCGCCGCGCAGCCCGAAAACAAGGAGCTTTTGGCGCGCCAGGACGAGCTGATTAAGTTTATCGAGGCCAAGGACGGCTGGCAGATCGACAATAAGATCGAGCAGGTGCTGCAAAATTTCGGGCTTAAAATTTACGAAAACCGCTCCGTCTGTACGCTTAGCGGCGGCGAAATTCGCCGCGTGGCGCTGGGCGCGCTGGTGCTTAAAAAGCCCGACGTGCTGCTGCTGGACGAGCCCACGAACCACTTAGACGTCTATATGGTGAAATTTCTAGAGGACATGCTGCTTAGCTCGAAGCAGACGATCGTTTTTATCAGCCACGATCGCTACTTCATAGACCGCTTGGCGACGCGCAGTATCGAGATCGAAGAGGGTAAAATTTCAAATTTCGACGGCGGATACGAGAACTATCTGAGGCGCAAGCAGGAGATGCTTGCTTCGCTCGAAAAGTCCCACGAGACGCTGCTTAAACAGCTGCGCGCCGAGGAGGAGTGGCTGCACCGCGGCGTAAAGGCACGCCTAAAGCGTAACGAAGGGCGCAAGGCGCGTATCATGCAGATGAGGCAGGATGCAAAGAAAAATCCGGGCGCGATCCGTCGCGTGCGGCTCGAGCTGGAGCGCGCGAGCAGGAGCTTTAACGGCACGGGCGGCGACAATCGCAAAAAAATGCTTTTTGAATGCACGAATATCGGTAAAATTTTAAACGGTAAGGTGCTTTTTAAGGGCTTTTCGGCGCGGGTTTTGCAGGGCGAGCGTATCGGCATCGTAGGCGCTAACGGCGCGGGCAAAAGCACTCTGCTTAAAATTCTACTCGGTCGCAGTAAGATCGATGCGGGCGAGATCAAACGCGGCGAGATCAGGATCGGCTACTTCGATCAGACCCGCAGCGGCATCACGGACGATAAAAGCATAATCGAAATTTTCTGCCCCAACGGCGGCGATCACATAAGCGTCCGCGGCAGCTATATGCACGTATACGGGTATTTGAAAAATTTCTTGTTTCCGAAGGAGTTTTTGGATAAGCCCGTGGGCGTTCTTAGCGGCGGCGAAAAGAACCGCCTGGCGCTTGCCAAGCTCTTTACCGAGCAGTACGATTGCTTGATTTTGGATGAGCCGACGAACGATCTTGATATCGCGACGATCAATATTTTGGAAGACTACCTGCTAAGCTTCGAAGGTGCGGTGATCATCGTAAGCCACGATCGCTATTTCATCGATAAGATCACGAATAAGCTTTGGGTTTTTGAAAAAAACGGCGTCATCGATCAAATTCAAATGCCGTATTCGCAGTATTTGGAGTTTGAAGACGAGATGGCGGAGATTGACCAGATCGAGGTCGACGCGGGCGCGAGCACGGACGAAAGCGGCCGCGAAAATAAAAAGGAAAAAACGAGTGCTGCAAAACTTAGCTACAAACAGAATAAAATTTTAGAGGAGTATCCCGCTAAGATCGAGGCTATCGAGGCGCGCATAAAGGAGCTAAATCACGCGCTTTCGACGCCTGAAATTTACCAAAAGCTCGGGATGCAGGGGCTTTTTGAAGAACTTGAAGAAAAAAGAGGAACGTTAAACAGTATGGAAAATGAATATTACGAAGTACTCTCGCTTGCCGAGAGCCTAAAGTAGGCGCGATGGTTTGGTTTTTGATCTTTTTATACGCGCTTTACACGATTTATAAAATTTCGCTCGATCTGCTTGAGCTAAGCTTCATTCGCGCCAAGCTAAAAGAGCCTGCGGTGGTGTTTAGCGAGGAGGATTATCGCAAGGCGGGCGAGGTCGGTGCGGTAAATTTAAAATTTAATATATTTTCGCACTGCTTTTCGTTTGCGGTGGCGCTTGTTTGGATACTTGCGGGCGCGGGCGCGTTACAGCGCGCGATATATGATCTAGCGGGCGATGGGATTTTGGCGCAGAGCTGCTTCGTAACGGCGTTTTTAATCATCGGCGGCGCGATATCGCTTCCGCTTGAGATCTACAAAACCTTCGTCAAAGACAGACGCTTAGGCTTTTCCACGATAACGCCCGCCGTTTTCGTAAAAGACGCGCTAAAATCGCTCGCGCTCACGCTGGTTTTTGGCTTTGCGGTAGCCTCTGCGCTCGTTTTTTGCGTAAATAGCCTGGGTGCGCACTGGTGGGTCTGGGGCTTTCTGCTAAGCTTTGGCATAGTTTTACTGATAAATTTAATATATCCGACCGTTATCGCGCCGCTGTTTAATAAGATGCAGCCGCTAGAGCAAGGCGAGCTAAAAGAGCGTATAGAGGGGCTTTTGCAGCGCTGCGGCTTTAAAAGTAGCGGCGTTTTTACGATCGACGCGAGCAAGCGCGACAAGCGCCTAAACGCCTATTTCGGCGGCTTCGGCGCGACGAAAAAGGTCGTGCTCTTCGACACGCTCATAGACAAGCTTAGCGAGGATGAAATTTTAGCCGTTTTAGGGCACGAGCTCGGGCATTTTAAACACGGCGACATTTTAAAAAATTTAGCGCTTAGCTTCGTGCTTTTGGGCGCGACGTTCGCGGTATTTGGAAACCTTCCCGCAGGCGTGTTCGGCGCGCTAGGGCTTAACGCAGACGGCGGCGCGACGCTGGTTTTTATGATTTTGTTTGCGCCGATCTTGCATGCGTTTTTTGAGCCCGTAATCTCCAAGCTTAGCCGCATGCACGAATTTAGCGCAGACCGGCATGGCGCGAGCATGCAGGATAAAGAGAGCATGATCGGCGCGCTAAAGAAGCTGGGCAGCGAAAACAAGGCATTCCCGCTCGCTCATAAAATTTACGCCGCGGTGTATCATTCGCACCCGAGCCTGTATGAGCGCATAAGAGAGCTTGATGAGGATCGCTGAGGCGCTAAGATGGGGCTTGGGGCAGTGCGGCTCAAAATACGTCGCGCGCGAAATTTTAAAGCTTTGCGAGCGACTTAGCGATGAGCAGCTCGTGCTAAGATGCTCGGAAGAGCTCGCGCATGAAGCGGAATTTCGCGCTAAGATCGTTGAATTTAAAGACGGCCGCCCGCTTGAATACATCACGCAAAGCTGCGAGTTTATGGGCTTTAAATTTTACGTCGATGAGCGGGTGCTGATACCGCGCTGCGAGACCGAAATTTTAGTGAAAAAAGCTCTTGCTTTGGCGCAGAGCTTGGGCGAGCCGCGCATTTGCGAGATCGGCACGGGCAGCGGTATAATCGCTATCTGCTTAAAAAAGCTACTTCCTTCTTGCCGCATCACGGCTAGCGACATCAGCGCGGATGCGCTTGAGGTGGCGCGCGTAAATGCCGCAAATTTGGGCGCAGACGTCGAGTTCGTGCACTGCGCCTACGCAGATGAGATCGCGGGCGAGTTTGATCTCATCGTCTCAAATCCGCCCTACATCGCAAACTCCTACGCATTGGACGCGCGCGTGCTGCAGGAGCCGAAACAGGCGCTGTTTGGCGGCGAGCGGGGAGATGAAATTTTAAAACGCATCGTGCTGATCGCGGCACGGCGCGCAAAATTTCTAGCCTGCGAGATGGGCTACGATCAAAAGCAGAGCCTGTCGGCGTTTTTGCGCGAGCAGGGCTTTAGCGCGGAATTTTACGAGGATTTGGCGCAGTTTGATCGCGGATTCGTCGCGCGAAATTTAAACAGATCGTAGGCGCGCCGTGCAAAGCTCGCAACTACGCAGGCTGCTTTATTACAAAGCGTTCGGCTATCGCTACGTAAGCGCTGAAATTTTAAGCGGCGGCGCGCGACTTTTTAAGGCGCTGGAGGCGCTAAAATCCGCTACCGCCGAGTGCAATCTCTGCGAACTTGCTAAAACGCGCACTGGAGCTGGCGAGCAAAATTTTAAAAATTTCAAAACTATCAAAAATTTTAAAAATTCTAAAACTCCCGCGGACGTAAAACTTATGATCGTAGCTCTCGCGCCGGGCGTTAGCGAAGGTTTTAACGGCGGTTTGGAGGCTGAGGTAGCAGCGGCACTAGATCAAATTTGCGCGCCGGAAGAAATTTATTTTAGCTTTTTGATAAGGTGTGCGGTGCCGCAAAATAGGCGCATAAGCTCGGAAATAATTTTAAAATGCGCGCCCTATCTGACCGACGAGATCAAAATTTTAAAGCCCAAAGTCGTGCTCTGCCTGGGCGAGCTCTGCTGCAAAATCGTGCTGCGAAACGGCGATTTGGCGGGCATGGACGCGCTGCACGGCTCGGTCTTTAACGAGGGCGGCATCAGCTTCGTGCCGAGCTTCGATCCCGCATTCATCGCGCAAAATCCGAGCAAGGCGGAGCTTTTCAAAGAGGATTTGCAAAAGATAAAAAGGCTGCTGTGAGGCACATTTTGGCGCTTGCTCTGCGTGCTATTTTGATTTTGCGCGCGGCTCTGCGCACGTGCGTCGCGATTTTCATTGCGGCGAGCAGACGGGGCGAATTTAACCTGCTTAAATTTCACGGACGAGCGGGATTTTATCGAGGCAAAACACAGACTCGATCTGCGCGGGTTGAAATTTAATGGCGAGAAATTTCATAAAGCGGCGGAGTAGAGCAAAATTTAACGCCATTGCAAAATTCTGATATTTTAATTTTGTTTTCTATCTGGCTATCTCTAGGTGCGTAGGCGATTTATGTCGCGATGTAGCATCAAAATTTAAACCTTAACGCCGAGCGAAATTCTATGTCGTAAAATTTTATCTAGCCTGCAAATTTTATTACCGTCCAAGAGCTCTGCGTATTTTTTTGGATTTTACGCCGAAAAACCGGTCTGCACTATGTTTGTGCCGCACACGACTATGGTAAATTTGAACCCGCGAGATAAATTTATCTCAAAGATTTGAAAAATTCTAAAATTTCAGCGCTAAATTTGATCGGTCTGCCGTCTTTTACGAAGGCGATTTTTACGTCTTGCGCGTATAAAAGCTCGCTAAAATCCGTATTTTTAATATCTTTGATCTTGTAAATTTCTTGTCGCAAAAGGGCGCTGGCGTTTTTGAGCGCGGCTAGGCTCGTGCGAATTTCAAGCGTGTCTCCGAGGCGCGCGGGGCGCAGAAATTTGGCGCAAAGCTCGCTAACTACGAAGTGTGCGTCCGCGCGCGCGAAGTCCACTCCTGCCTGCATAAGCGCCTCGCTGCGCGCCCGCTCGCAAAATTTTATGTAGTTGGCGTGATACACGATGCCCTGCGCGTCGGTATCTTCGTAGTAAATTTTAATCTGCATCGGCTAGGCTTTGCTCTGGTGCTGCCTTTTTCGCGGCAAGGGTGGGGATGATTTTTGCGAAAAACAGCACCGTTTGAAATACAATGATGAGTTTCATGCACCACTCGCTAGCCGCGTGGATTTGGGCAAATTCCTGCGTCATCGTCGCTTCTGCGCCGATCTTTTGGGCATTTATGACGTAGTCAGTAAAGTAAAGCACGAAAAGTAGGGCAAGTATGATATTTACAAGCGTCAGCATCAGGGTCGAAAGGCGCAAGCGAAAGGATTGCGATTTGTTGTTGTTGAAATTTATCATCTCAAAAACGAGGCAGATGATCGAGACTGCGATGAGGATGCCGCCGTATTTTACGAAGATCTCGCTCATTAGTTTGCCACTTTGGAAGTGCGATAGCACGCCCTCTCCGATAATCTGCTGCGGGAAAAACACCACGGGTGCGACGAGTGCGCCGAGCGAGAGCTCAATGCCGATAAGGGCTGCGATGATGAAGATATAGATAGAAAAAATTGCGCGCATAAAGGTCCTTTTAAATTTTAAATCGGACGTGATTATAGCGAAATCTTATAATCGTGCGCTTAAGCGTTTTGTAGGCGGGTTTTTGGGCGAATGGGGCGGCAGTCATCGGTCGCAAACATGATGAAATTTTGAATCTTTGGGTGCGGTCGCTTGTGAAATTTGTGTTGAAACGCGCCGTGATCAAAATTTCGTAATGAAATTTGAAATTTCAAAACTGTTTTTAAATTTCTTAATGCGTATTCAGCCCCCTTTAAGCATCGCTCTTGTATAATCACAATTCTGTTTCGTACCG
>CAURMQ010000040.1:0-12820 GCA_963525765.1 uncultured Campylobacter sp.
GTCGCGCAAAGGACAGCTTGAAATCGCGGCGATTTTCGAGGATTTTAGCGCCCTAAGCGCTAGTGGCGCGGCAAATAAACATCGCGCGGCGGCGAGCGAAAATTTATGCGCGCCAAAAGATCGCGGCGAAGCTAGCCAAAATCGTGACGCTGCGGGTAAAAATTCCGATGCGAGCAACTGCGGCGCGGCAGAATTCGCCTCTTTGAATTCCAAAAATCGCAGCGTGATAGGTAAAAAATCTGATGCGACGAGTGAAAAATCCAGCTCGGAAAGTAAAAATCGCGGCGCGGCGACAGGCGAAAATTCAAACGCGGCAGCGCAAAATTTAAGGGGCGAGGAGCTGGTTGGCTTTTTCGTCTATAGAACCGAGCAAACTTACAAGCGCGCGGTTTCGCACCATAAACAGCCGCCACCGCGCCTAAATGCGGATAAAATTTTAAAATCCAAAGCCCATAGCGGCGCGGATGATGAAATTCCAGGCGGCGAAATAAAATTTTCAGAAGCAGAATTTTCAAACTATACGATTGGTAAAATCGCATACCGAAAAACGCAGTCTTTTAGCGGCGATGAAATTTTAAATGTGGGCGCAGATAGCAAAATTCCGATCGACGAGGACTGTTTGATTTGCGGTGCGGGCGGCAAAATTTCATCAAGCGCCAGAAGGGATGAAATTTCATCAAGCGCCGCAGAGGACAAAATTTCGTCAGGTACCGCAGAAAGCGAAATTTCTCGCTACGATGAGAGTGAAATTCCAAGCGGTGGGGGGAGCAAGATTTTTTACGTGGCCTACCTCGGCATCGATGCGAAATTTCGCGGGCTGGGGATCGGCTCAAGGCTACTCGCGCTCATCTCCGAGCAAAATCCGCGCGCGCAAATCGTCCTTGACGTCGAGCCGCCGCACGAGGGCGCGCCCAACCTCGCGCAACGCCTGCGCCGTATAGAATTCTACGGCAGGCACGGCTTTCGGCGCTGCGGCAAGTTTTTCAACTACGCAGGTCTAAGCTTCGAGATCCTTGCTAAGCCGCCGCTAAGCGCGCCACAGCAGGGCTTTGATGTAGCGAGCTTCATGAAATTTATCGGCGCGGGCAATAAATTTAGATTTAGAATCACCGACGCGCCGCTATACAAAAACTAATGCAAAAGCCCGAATTCAGCCTCATCTGCGACGATACATTTTATAGAATTTTCTCCGCCTCGATCCTTGCGTTTTTTTGCATTTTTATCTCTTTGGACATCGGCGGATCAGGGGAGCTGTTTTATACGGACAGCCTGCTACGCTCGCAGCAAGCCAAACCTAGTCTGACGATCGTTTTTATGTTTTTAGCGTTACTTTATCTGCGAAGCGGTAGCAAAGAGGCGGCGCGCGTGGAATTTGACGAGCTTAAAATATCCTTTCGCAGAGGGCTAGACAAATACGATCTTATGCTTGGATGCGTCGATCTGATAGAGCCGTCGTTCGGCTTCGTGCGGACGTTTCGCGTGCCGCTTATAAGCTACGAGCGGTTTTTGAAACTGCAAGAAATTTTAAAATTCTTGCTTCTTTTCGCATACGTCGCGGGCGTGTTTTTGACGATCAAATTCGGCTTTGTCGAGGCTGCGATCTATGCAGCGGCGGGCATTTTTGCGATTTTGATCGCTTCAAAGCTCGTCGTCGCGCGAAGGCTAGACGGACGAGCGGGGCTACGACTGCGCGATTGCCTGCTACTGCGCGGGAGGGACGATACGGGCGCGGCGGTATTTTTTTGCATCCGTCCCAGCCGCGCCGAGCGCGAAGCTTTACGCATATATTTTTTGAAAAATTTCAGCTACGACATTAAGGCGTGAAATTTTTTGGCTTTCAGCGTAAAATTTAGACCCGCGGGGTAATCTGGCTACAGCTAAACGTAAACGAAGCACAAAGGCGGATGCTGCGCGAGTATTTCACGGCGAGATTGGGGCTGGATTTCGAGCGAAATTCCGCCCGCGGCAATCGCAGATGAGATCGCTCGGCGCCCCAAGCAGTTATCGAAGCGGTCGCAGATAAACCGCTAGCGCCCGCTTGGCTAAGACAGCCGCCGCTCGTTGCAACTCGCCTCGCCGCAAGCGCCTCTGCAAATATCCTGCGCTCTTAAACGCGTCGAAAGCGAGACGGTGATAAAATGCGCTTCGTCAAAAATCATACCGAAAAGGAATTTTATGAGGGATTACGACAAAGAGCCGATCGAAATCATAGATAGGGCGGTATATTTTCAAGAAAAAAGCCTATTTTTATCCATAGTGCTTTTTTACTCTGCATATACGACTAATGCCGCTTTTATGGATATTATAAAAGGCGACGATTTGTTTATGGTATTGTGCGCCGTAGCGCTATTCATAGCACAGATATGGTGGTACGCAAAATGCAATTTCCGAGCCTCTTATTTTACGTTTTATGATGACAAGCTATCTTATAATTTCATGCAAGGTGTAGAGCCCAATAAAATATGTAATCTTGCGGATATAGAAAAAATAAACTTTTGCGTAGTTACAGAGCTCGTGGATAGCTTCGGTAGATTTCACTACTTTACCTCCTACGAGCTTTATAAAAAATCATCTATTGGAGTGCATATCGGCAAACTGGCGCTGTTTTTATACTATACGATAAATTTTATCTTGCTTGTTTTGCCGTTTAAAATTTTTATGTTGATTAAAAACAAAGAGCCGATAAATCTGCTAAATAAAAATGTCGTGATTAGATTTAAAAATCGCAACTATTTTTTGATAAATATCTACTCAAAGCGCGAACTAGATGAAATTTTGCAGTATTGCAAGGACAAAAATATAGCCATAGAGCAGAAAACAAATTTCATCCCGCATTGGCAAAATTTTACCTATTTCACTGATAAAAATGAAATTTGGAGCGATGATTTCGGCGATACGCAAATTCCAAAAGATACGTTTAAGCGAAAGCTTAGACGATTTTTTAGCTTGGATTAAAGAGCGATTACGCCCGTTTCAGCGTAAAATTTAGACCCGCGGGGTAGAATTACAAAAATTTTCACATGGAGCAAACAATGAAAAATTTCTTTTTAGCCGCAATAATTTGCGCGCTTTTTAGCGGTTGCGCATATGAAGCGCAGTTTAATCAAAACGCCGACGTAGCGCCGTTTGATGATACTATAAGCGCGACTAACGTCATGCAAAGCGCGCTCATTTATATCCCTAGCGAGCTAATGGGGACGAAAAGCTACGTCGCAAGCTCGAAGCTAGGCAGAGACGATGAGCTTAAAATCGACGTCGGCGAGTTCGTCGCAGGCGAGGCAAAGCGCTTCTTCGGCACCTATCTAAGGCGCGTAAGCGTTACCGACGACGAAAAAGCGCTACAAGGCAAAGGGCTCGTCATCGCGCCTGAGCTTAGCTCATTCGGCTTTGGCTTTTACAGCTCCGACGGCATCGACGTTTCGGCAAAGCCCTATGTGCGCTACAATCTACGCTTAAAAATGTTTAAAAATGGAAAGCCGATCTACAACCAAAATATCGCCGTAAACGAGCGCAACTTCGGCGAGGAGGAGTTTTTCGGCGGCGGTCAGGGCTCGTACGCGCAGATCGGCGGGATTTTCCAAAAGGCAATGGCGAACGACTACGCCGTACACGCTAGAGAGATTTTGGACGTAATCAACGATAACTAATCGCGCTTGCGCCTTTGTGCGTGGTAAGCGGCATCTGGTTGCTTATTTTTGCCCGCCGTCTTGTGGTAAAATTTGTCGCGGCGATCTTACGACACGCACTTGCGGATCGTCGCGCCTAAATTTTATTTTTTGATATAATTAGCATGGCTTTAAGGCGCCCATAGACGCGCTTTCTTGCGACATTTACTCATTTGGGGCATTGGATTTTGATATCGAGTTTGCCAGCACTCTAGGCATCAAATTTAATCCCGCAAGTTGCGTAAATTCCGCAAAAATCGCGTTATGAAATTAACTTGGCAGCCCATATTTAAGTGCGGCGAGCCGACAAATTCCGCACTTTGACATACTGCCTAATTACGTTTTTTAGGGCTAAGCTCCGCAAATAAACTTTTCGCGTTCGCTGCTACGCTTGCATAAAATTCCATATTCGCAGTACCAAAAAATTCGCCCTAAATTTAAAGCACCGATTAATATTAATTTTTATGTCATTACTAAATTTTTTAAGGAGAGAATTATGAAAAAGTTTTATTGCTTCCGTTTGCTTTGGCGGCGCTTTTTGCGGCGCCAAGCTGCGATAATGTCCAACTCAAAGCCGCTGTGGAAGGTATCAATAAGAGTGCGCCGATGCGAGTCGATGAGATTACCACATTAACGGGTGCTGAGTGCAAGGATGGCAGCTTCATCTATAACTACGAGCTAAACGACGGCATGGGGATGAAATTTGACAGTGTTGGAAATGATCAAAAAACCGTGATACAAAATGTCATAGATAGCCAAAATAAGCAAATTTTTTGCAACCAGATGAAGGTAATGCATCCGCTAATAAACAGCGCGATATGGAGCTATAAGATAAAAAGTGGCGAAGAATTTATAAGGGTAGAATTTAAGCCTAGCGACTGCAAGTAGCGCTTGCGCGAGATCTAAAATTTAGCGCGGCGTGAGCCTTTGCCTGCTCGCCCGCGCCGAATTCGCTTAAAATTTATCCGCTTCGCTTTTGATTTCGCCTGCGCAAAAGTAACATGTTAAAATCTCGGCTTGACTTTTAACACGCCGCCGCGTATAGCATGGCGAATATCAGCGTGTATTTCGCCATCACAAAGCGCTAAAACGCGCGAGTCTTTTTTGAGCCGCGATCTAATGCGTCAGGTTCTGCCAGCGGCGTTTTTCATTAAAATTTTACTATTTCACGCGGAATTATATCTGTGTAGCAACGCAAACACCGCATAAAGCTTTAACTCGAAATTCTATAATTTGCGCGGAACTTTATTTGAAATAGCATCGTAGATTTTGAGTCAGAATTTTATGATTTATTACGCTACATTTGCAGCGATGAAATCTTGCTAAATTTCGTTCGCGACCTGCTCGCATAAATTCTGCGTCAAAGCATGAGCTTGCTTGCGAGCTTACAGAGGCACCAGCTGCCAACGCGCCGCCACACAAAACGCGGCTCATCAAATGCCTCACTTGGGTTTTAAAATTCACCGTTCGCAGCTATTTTTATCAAGCTTTAGCTGTATTGGCGGCAAACCCTCTATCTCGTAATTTAGCACCATCGTTTTACCAAGCTCCCGCAGGCGCCGCGAAAATTCCGTGCTGCAAAAGCTGACCTTCGCCTTAGCAAACAGCATCTCTTTTAAAATTTCCGCATCGCCCGCATCCAGCGCGCTAAGGTCTAAATTCGACGAACTATTTAGCGTGTAATCGTATATGAAGCTACCCTCTTCGCATGCGGCGCCTTTTAAAATCGTAGCATCGTCGATCCTGCGCGGCGCGCCCTCGTTTATCCGCGCTAGTGCATCTCGCACCTGCTTGCTTTCGCAGAAATTTCGCTCTAGCTCGCCGCGTTGTTTCTCCGCATAAAATTCCATCGCTACGTTTGCCAAAATTCCGATTCCAAGTAGCACTAGTAAAATTTTAATCGGCTTATTTAGCCGCGCGCTTAGGCTTCGCGCGTCCATCATCGAACCCTTTCGCAGCACAGCAGCGTGTGTCCGACGCCGAGTCCGTCGTGAATTTGCGAAATTTTAAGCCCGGCGCGCTGCGCAAATTTAATCATATCGTCCGAGTGATAAATTTTGCTATTGCCGTTTGCCATGGCGGCGAAATACACGCTGATCTGCGTCATGCTATACGCGGCGGTTTCGTAGCGCTGCCTGTCCCAAAACGGCTCCAAAATATAAAGCCGCGTCTCCGCGCTCATCGACTCTGCTGCACGCGAGAGGATGCTTACGATCTGCTCCTCGCCGAAACAGTCTAAAAACTGACTGAGCCAGATCGCGTCAAAGCCGCTCGGAAAGCGCGTGGCAGCATCTAGCAGATCGGCCACAAGCCCCTCTATACGCTCAGCTCCGCGCGCACCTGCGACGGCGTCTTTCATCAGCGCGATCTGCCCCGCAAGATCCATTATCGTGACGCGCACATTTTCGTCGTAGCCTACGCACCGCTTAGCAAAGCGCCCCGTGTTGCCGCCGACGTCTAAAATTTTATCCGTCTTGCGCGAGAAAATGATCTTTAGCGCGGACTCAAACGCCAAATCCGAATAAAAATGATCAAACGCAAGCCAGCTCTTGCGTACATGCGGCGGCAGATGCGAAAGCGCCTCGTAGATCGTAGCCCACTGCCCAAAAACCTTTAATCCCTCCGGTTTGCCCGATTTTAGCGTCTCTTCGAGCCTAAATAGACCCTCGTAGCAAACGTCGTGGATGAAGTCCATATCCACGCCGACGAGCTCGTCGGTGAGTAGAAAATACCCCGCCTTACTGAGACGAAATTTCTCGCCGCACAGCAGCACCGTGCCGATGCTAAGCGAACTTTCCAGAAGCAGCTTTACGGCGTATTCGCTAAGCGAGAGCTTCTTCGCGATCTCTTCTATGCTTAGCCCGTCACGTGCCTCATTAAGCGCGCTTAAAATTCCAAATTTTTTCATCAGCCGCGAGACTTGAAAGACCACCGGCGCAAAGGCGATCTCGTTCGCCGTCCGTTGCGCCTCGCCCGCGCTTTGACGCTCGGCGCCGTAGCGGTCTAAAAGCTGTTTGGGAAGTTTCATTTTTGATCCTGCTTATGTAAATTTCGCAAAATTTTAGCAAAAAATTCTAACTTTTCTTGCGCCCGCTAAGAATTTACGCGCATCTTATAATTTTGCGATGAAATTTTAAAATTCCGTCTTAAAATTTATAGAATTTTAGTTAAAATCCTTTCACCAAAATTTCGCGTAAAAGCTCTGCGAAAATGTCAAATTTAGGAGAATCCTTGAAGCTTCAAATGTCCTTGATGTCGGTTGCCTGCGTCGTAATCATCCTGGCTGGTCTTAAAGCCGCGCAGGCTATCGTCGTGCCATTTTTGCTAGCTATTTTCATCACGGTGCTAGTCTCGCCGCTGGTGCTCTACGTCCAAAAGATCCGCGTCGGGCGCGTCTTTAGTTTCCTCATCATCACTTTCGCTTTCGTGGCGATTATAGTGTTTTTCGGCGCAGTCATCTTCGATGCGATCAAGGAATTTTCAGCGCGCCTACCCGAGCTGCAAGCAAAATTTGAAGAGGTGCTAGGAGGCGTGAGTGCGAAGCTCTCTCTATTCGGCATAGAGCTTAACGCCGCAAGCCTAGGCATTGATCCGAGCGAAGCCGCCGCGCAGCTATCTGCACTACTGCGCAAAACAGGCTCGATAGTCTCGACGGGATTTTTCATTTTTATAATGGTTTCATTTATGGTCTTTGAAAGCTCCGTAATCGACGAAAAAATCCGCTATTTTTCGCAAAGTAGCCGCGCTACGCACACTTTCGTGAAGAAATTTGCCTCCAGCCTCAAAAAATATCTACTAATCAAAACTATCGCTTCAGCTTGCACCGGTGCGCTTATCGGGCTCGGGCTGTGGGCTCTTGGTGTTCCATATGCCGCGCTGTGGGGGATTTTAGCTTTCGTGCTAAATTTCATCCCTACGATAGGCTCGATCGTAGCGGTCTTTCCGACGCTTTTCGTGACGCTAGCTACGATGGATATAAGCTCTAGCATCTGGACTATCGCAATCTATTTGGTTGTAAACGTAGCGATCGGAAATATCATCGAGCCACGATTTTTAGGGCAAGGGCTCGGGCTTTCAACGATCAGCGTACTTGCAGGGCTGCTGCTATGGGGCTTCGTACTCGGCATCGGTGGGCTGTTTTTGGCTGTGCCGCTTACGATGAGCATTCAGATCGCGCTTGCCTCAAATGACAAAACGCGCTTCATCGCGACTCTATTAAGCAACAAGGTCGAAAGATAAAGCGAAATTCCGCGGAATTTTAAAATTCTATAAATTCTAACTTGAGCGCGCTCAAGAGTATTTTTGTCTCTTTTAGATAAAATCCGCCCAAAGGATCAAATATGACGAGCGAAAAATTTATTTACGAAGTAAATACGGTGACGAAATTTATCCAAATTTACTGCGATGGCAAGCATGCGGATGCGCTTAAAAAAGATGGCGCCGTGCTTCATGACTATAAAGACGATAAGGGGCTAGTGCAGACGCACTTTCATCTCTGTAGCGACTGCGAGCGGATGCTGCGTTACGCCTATGCGCGCTTACGCGCCTGCCCACATACCGAAAAGCCGCGCTGTCACCACTGCCCACATCCGTGCTACGAGCGCGAAATGTGGGTAAATATGGCTAAGATAATGAAATATAGCGGTATGAAATTAGGACTTACAAAGATCAAAAAGCTTTTTTCGTTTAAAAAAAGCTAATTTGTGCGGGCAATTTAGCTAGAGTTTGCGGGTAAAATTTATCTTTGCAAGCTCGCTTCATCTTTATGCAAAAAAGTATAAAAAAGCGGCGTGAGAACAAGCACAAAAAGATATAAAAATCAATCAAAATAATAAATCTTAGCGCGTAAAATTCTGCCTCGCAAACGTAAATCCTCCGCAATCCTTGATAATAAATAATTAAATTTGAGTTTATAGTTTTAAGTTAGAATTGTGCCCAATCAAAGGAGAAAATATGAAGGTCATTACCATCGCGGTCGTTAACGGGAGGGTCGTAAACGAAAAGGAATTAATCGCGTCTATCGCCGATTATGACGATTTTACCGCGGTTGCCGAACAACTCCGCAAAGGGCTGAAATCGAGGTATTTTACATCTAGAGAGCATGCGAGGATATACAAAAAAATCAGCGTCGAGACGGGCTTTAGACGCGTGCGATTCGACTATAAACCTTATAAAGATAAAATTTCAAACCTCATCGCCCAAGGCTACACCGTCAAGGCGATCTTAAAAAAGATCGGCGAGGAGGACGAAGCGTTCAAAAACGCCGTTACTGCGCCCGGGCTTACACACTTTATCTCCGTGACGTTCAAAGATGAAAAAACAAGACTTCGCGCAATCGCCAAAAAAAGCGAAGATTTCTTATACGCATATCGCTTCGAGATTAAGAAAATGCACTTCCAAGGCGTTAGCAATAAAGAAATTTTAAAGCATATGAAATCTCAATACGAAAAGGATTTTGCAAAAGTAAGCGAGCGCGATCTTGCTGCTTTTATCGAGGCAAACGCGGTACTTGATACCGACCGCAAACTCTCGCTGTATAAAAAACCGAGCCTTTATGATCCGCATTTTAGCGAGATTATGAAGCTTTACGCAAGCGGTATGCGCGTCTATGACATATGGAAGACGCTTAAGGCCAAATACCCCGAGCTAGCCAAGCTTCAAGCGCCGAGCCTTTATCAGTTCATCGCAAACAACGCCCTTGGCAAAGCCAAATATATGCAAAAAGACTAATATGCCCGCGCTTCTTTCAAATTTTACTTTCAAATTTAAAATTTCGCCGCGATAAAGATCGATGGAAGCCGGTGGAATTTCGATGAAAACCTGCGTCATTCTCTGCGGCGGCAAAAGCTCGCGTTTCGGCAGCGACAAAACGCTGTTTCCATTCCGCGGGCATCCCAGCATGACGCACTTTCTTTTCTCGCGCTTAAGATGCGAGTTTGAGCGGGTTTTCGCCTGCGCCAAAAGCTCTAAATTTAACCCGCCGCTTCCTATGATCTACGACGAATTTGAGGAATTTTCGCCGATGGGCGCGCTGTATTCGGCGCTGAAACCATTTAGCGGCGAGCGCATTTTTATCATCCCCGCCGATATGCCATTTGTAGAAATTTCCACCATTCGCGCCCTTAGCGAGCAGGAGGGGCAAATTTGCGTGGCGGGCGACGAAGCGCATAGGCATAGCTTGTGCGGATTTTTTGACGCAGCTCTCGCGCCGCGCGCGCTTGAGCTCTACCGTGCAGGAGAGCATAAGATCGGTGCACTCATCGGATCTGCAAATTCCAAAGTGCTAAATTTCAAAAACAAAGAGCAGTTTTTAAATATAAATTATCAAAACGATTTAAAGGGCGCAGATGAAATTTAAAGCTTTAACACTCGCGCTTTGTGCCATGAGTCTAGCCGCGCAAGACCTGACCGAGCTGTACGCAAAGGCCGGCGAATACGAGGCCAAAGGCGATTACAAAAACGCGATGATCTATTACAAAAAGATCGCCGCGGCAAGCCTAGCGGATAAAGGCGATAAACCGCGCCGAAAAGTCGCAGAAAATTCTACCTCGTCCGCAGAAAACCGCGCTTCGCACGATGATGCCGCCGTTTTAAACTCTGTGGTGCCGCAAAATTCTTTAGCACAAAATTCCGCCATGGTGGAATCCAGCGCGCTAAATTCTGCTGCATCAAATTTCTTAGACGCAGGCTCGACTGCGTCGGGCTCGGCGTCAAATTTAGCATCATCTAATTCCGCCTCGCTCTCGCAAAATTCCGCCTCGCTGGATTCCACGCCGCAAGGCGAGCAAAATGGTCGAAATTTTGGATTTTTGGGGCTTAAATACTACGAGCCGATCTATATGCTCTTTACCCACGATTTCAGTAAAAAACCCGATCGCAAGGCGGATGAGCTGCATTTTGAGTTTAGCTTCGAGCGACCGATCACCTACGACGCGCTGGGGCTTGGAGAGAAAATTTCATTCGCTTACGCGCAAAATTCCTGGTGGCAGATCACGCAGGATAGCGCGCCTTTCCGCGAGAGCAACTATCGCCCCGAGCTATACGTTAGCGCGCCGGTGCCGTTTGCGGACGAGCTAAAGATAGGCGCCATGCACGAATCAAACGGCAAGGGTGGCGAGGAATCGCGCTCATGGAATAGGCTCTACGCGCAAAGCACGTGGAGTGCGGACGGATTTTCGATCACCCCCAGAGCCTGGTATGCGTTTTGGCTGGACCGCACGAATGAGGACATCGCGGATTATATGGGCTACGGCGATCTGCGCGCGTCATACACCTTCGGCAAGCAGCGACTTAGCGCTCTATGGCGAAATAATCTACATTTTGACGGCAGTAACCGCGGCGCGATCGAGCTGAACTACAGCTTCCCGATCTTTAATAGCGGATTTTACGGCTATCTGCGCTACTTTAACGGCTACGGCGAGAGCCTCGCGGATTACAAACGCAGCGTCAATAAGATCGGCATCGGGCTTTCTTTCGTAGAATTTTAAGAGGCGAGCTTGGATCAAAAAGCCTGAAATTCTGCGGCAAAATTTTATCCGCATAAAATATAAAATTCGCAGCTCTTTACTCTGCTCCGCTAAATTTTAAAAAGCAAAATTTAGCGGCGCAAATCGCCTTAAATTTTGCGGGCGGAGTTTCGCCTACCGTACCGAATCCCCGCAGGTAGAATTTCTTATAAATTAATATTCTTTTAGCTAAAATTACGGATTAAATTTCATCAAAGGATCAAGAAATGGCACAAATTCAAGAGGCCGAGCTCATCTGGAAAGACGGCAAGCTAATCCCATGGGCGGAGGCCACTACTCACGTTTTGACGCACTCTTTGCACTACGGAAACGCCGTATTTGAGGGCGTACGCGCTTATAAAACCGACAAAGGCTACGCGATTTTTCGCTTGGACGAGCACACTCGCAGGCTTGAAATTTCGGCAAAGCTCTGCCTAATCAAGCTTCCGTTTAGCTTCGAGCAGCTACGTAAGGCTCAGATCGACGTCGTCGCGAAAAACCGCTTCGATCAGACCGTCTATATCCGCCCGCTAGCATACTTCGGCTACGGCTCGATGGGTGTTTCATCTACGAACTGCCCGGTAAACGTCATCGTCGCAGCGTGGCAATGGGGCGCGTATATGGGCGAAGAGGCGCTACGCAAGGGCATCAAGGCTAAAATTTCATCGTGGATAAAGCCGGCGCAATTTTCGATGATGGCAAAAGCCAAGGCGAGTGCGAATTATTTCAACTCGCAGATGGCAAATTTTGAGGCGGTCGATGCGGGATACGATGAGGCGATACTGCTCGATCCTCAGGGCTTCGTCGCAGAGGGGCCGGGCGAGTGCCTATTTATCGTAAAAGAGGGCGCCATCATCACTCCGCCGAACGATACCAGCTTAGAGAGCATCACTCAAAACTCGGTCATAGAAATCGCGCGCAACCTAGGCTACGAAGTCCGCAGAGAGCGCATCGCTCGCGATCAGCTTTATGCCGCGGACGAGGCGTTTTTCACCGGCACCGCCGCGGAGGTCACGCCGATTAGCAACATTGACGGCAGGATCATCGGCAAAGGCGAAATGGGCGAGATTGCGAGCCGCTTGCAAAAGGCGTATTTCGCCGTCGTTACAGGCAAAAACCCGAAATTTGAGCACTGGCTCACTTACGTTAAATAAGGACACGCATGCCTGCGGATTTGAATGATTATTTTAATAAGAAAAATGGCGATAAAAAAGGCGGGAATTTAAATTTTAAAATTCCTAATTTCGGGGGGATGAGCAAGTTTAGCGGCGTACTTTACGCGATAATCGCGATAATCGCGCTGCTCGTGATCGCAAAGCCCTTCGTTACGATCCAATCGGGCGAAGTGGGGATCAAGTCAAATTTAGGTAAATACGATCCGACGCCTCTTGGCGCGGGACTTCACTTTTTCGTGCCGTTCATACAGGACGTATTCGTCGTAGATACTCGCACGCGTATCATCAACTACACCAGCAGCGAAGATATGAGCGCGGGTATCGCTACTAAAAGCGGCACCGCGGGCGGTATCATCAGCAAAAACTCGCTCTCGGTTTTGGATTCGCGAAATTTGCCCGTTAGTATCGACATCACCGTGCAATACAGGCTCAATGAAGCCACGGCGCCCAACACGATCGCCGAGTGGGGCTTTTT
>CAURMQ010000041.1:0-12777 GCA_963525765.1 uncultured Campylobacter sp.
GGCTCCTTGTAGCGGAATTCGCTGGCAACTTCTACTTTCGTACGGATTTTAGCGATGCGCTCGAAAAGATACGAGCTTACGAGCGCGGCGTGATAGCTCGTACCGCAAGCGCATAGCACGACCTCGTCGATACCATCAAACATAGCCGCATCAAGCTCGTCAAATTTTATCTTGCCGCCCTTGATCACGCGCCCCATCATCGTTTCGGTTACGACTTGCGCTTGCTCGTAAATTTCTTTTTCCATAAAAAATCTAAAACCCTCTTTTTGCGCGTAGCCTTTATCTTTCGGAAGCTCGCTAAAGGCGCAATTATGCGGTTTAGAGTTTTTAAAAACGTCTATTTGCCCGAGCTTTGCGACGCCGTAAATTTGATCATCCAGATACGCAGCCGTATTCGCAAGCCCAATGAGGGGGGCGTCTGAGGAGCTAAAGAAAATTTCGTTTTTATCGTTTTTTGCGACGATGAGCGGAGCTGCGTTTTTAGCAAAGAAAATTTCGCCAGGTGCTGCCTTGGTGATTAAAAGCGTAGCGTATGCGCCTTTTAGTCGTTTAATTGTAGCTTCATATGCCTTAAATGCGTCGTTACTAGCCTTGAAATTTTTTTCAAAAAGATGCACGATCACTTCGGTATCGGTCTGGCTTAAAAATTTCACGCCGTCCGCTTCGAGCTCATCTTTTAGCTCGATGTAGTTTTCGATGATACCGTTATGCACGACGAAGCTAAAATCCCCAAAATGCGGATGCGCGTTAAGCTCGGTAGGCTTTCCGTGCGTTGCCCAGCGAGTATGCCCGATTGCAACGCCAAAGCCTTCTGAAGTAAAATCTTTCATCTTTTCTTCGAGATTATTTAGCTTGCCGACCGCTTTGAAATACTTTATATTCGCACTCTCATCCATCACGGCAAGCCCTGCGCTATCGTATCCGCGATACTCGAGTTCCTTCAGTCCGTTTATTATGATTTTTTTCTTTTCGGCGTTTCCTATGTAGCCCACGATTCCACACATTTTGCTTTCCTTGTTTAAAATTTGGTACCCATTTTACTATGCTATTTTAAATTAACGAAATTCGCCTCTAAATTTAGTCCGCTTATCCGTTTTGTAAGCAAAAAATTATATAATTAGCACAAAATTTGGCTTGGGAAATCGATGGAAATTTTAGAAAAATTACAAAGCGGCGAGAGATTAAATTACGAAGACGGCGTGAAGTTATGGGATTTGGATCTTTTCGATCTGGGCAAATTTGCCTTTGCTATTCGCAAAGAAAAAAACGGCAAAAACGTCTATTTCAACGCAAATCGTCATATCAATCCTTCGAATTTATGCGCAGATACCTGTAAATTTTGCGCATTTTCGGCGCACCGCAAGAACGAAAACGCCTACACGATGAGCGATGATGAGATCATGCGTATCGTGGATGAGACTGTAGCGCGCGGCACGAAGGAGATTCATATCGTAAGCTCGCACAACCCATTCGTTACGCCGCAGCAATATTTGGGAATTTTCAAAGCGATAAAACAAAAATATCCGCTTGTGCATATCAAGGCGATGACCGCGGCGGAGATCGATTACTGGCGGCGAAAGTGGAAGATGAACTACGAAGAGACGATAGAGCTGATGATGCAAAGCGGCGTGGATTCGATGCCCGGGGGCGGCGCCGAAATTTTTGACGAGGACGTGCGCGATAAAATTTGCAAAGGCAAGGTCTCAAGCGAGCAGTGGCTACGTATCCACTCGCTGTGGCATGCGCGCGGGCGTCAGAGCAACGCCACGATGCTCTTTGGCCATATCGAAAGCCGCGCGCACCGCATAGATCACATATTGCGCATACGCGCGCTGCAAGATGAGAGCCTAGCTCGCGCTAACGGCGGCGGTTTCAACGCCTTTATCCCGCTCGTGTATCAGCGCGAGAACAACTATCTGGACGTGAAGGGCTTTTTGGGTTCGGTCGAAATTTTAAAAACGATCGCGATTAGTAGAATTTTGCTCGACAACGTCGCGCATATCAAGGCTTACTGGGCGACCTCGACGTTAAGCTTAGCCCTTGTAGCGCAGGATTTCGGCGCGGATGATCTTGACGGCACGATCGAGAACGAAAGCATTCAAAGCAGCGCTGGCGCCGGCAGCAAAAAAGGGCAGAGCAAGCGCGATTTTATCGATATGATCGGTACGGCAGGCTTTGTGCCAGTCGAGCGCGATAGCTTGTATAATCAGATCGAAATTTACGAATAAATTCTAAAGGAGGAG
The DNA here is from genome assembly GCA_963525765.1 of uncultured Campylobacter sp. Taxonomy (GTDB): domain Bacteria; phylum Campylobacterota; class Campylobacteria; order Campylobacterales; family Campylobacteraceae; genus Campylobacter_B. The sequence goes on from CAURMQ010000041.1 coordinate 2,244, forward strand.
CAAGTGGAGAAATTCTTTCATCTCGCCGCGGCAAAAACGTCGGTAAGGCAGGAGCTTATCGCAGGGCTTACTACGTTTTTGGCGATGATTTACATCGTGCCGGTAAACGCTAACATTATGAGCATCGCAGGTATGCCGTTTGATGCGCTGGTTACGGCAACCGCGCTTATTACGATAATCGCGACGTTATTTAACGGGCTTTTTGCAAATACCCCCGTTGCGCTTAGCGTCGGCATGGGGCTAAATGCGTATTTTACCTTTGCGTTGTGCGTGGATGCGAAGCTGCCATGGCAGAGCGCACTTGGCATCGTAGCGATAAGCGGAGCACTTTTTACCGTGCTTTCGTTTACCAATTTTCGCGTTTGGGTTATCAAATCTATCCCGCTTGATCTGCGTCGCGCCATAAGTGCGGGTATCGGGGCTTTCATCTGCTTTATCGGACTTAAACAGATGGGCGTCATCGCGCCTAGTCAGGCGACGCTAGTAACTTTAGGAAATTTAAAAGATCTAAACGTTTTGCTTGGAATTTTAGGCTTAGCGGTCGTGCTGGTGCTTTTTGTGCTTAGAATCAAGGCGGCGTTTATCTTAAGCATTTTGATTACTTCGTGCGTTGCGTGGGTGGCTGGAATTTCGCCCGCACCGCATGGCATAGTAAGCGCGCCAAGCGGCATAACGCCGATATTTGCTAAGCTGGATATCCCCGGAGCGCTAAAGCTAGCCTTCGTGCCTTTTATAATCACGTTTTTCGTCACGCATCTATTTGATAGCATCGGCACTCTAACCGGCGTTGGCAATCGCGCGGGACTTTTTGGAGAGAATAGCAAAGACGGCATGAAAAAACTATCTAGAAATTTAACCTCCGATGCGATAGGCAGCGTTGCGGGCGCCGTTATAGGAACGAGCACGGTTACTGCGTTTGCCGAGAGCGCCAGCGGCGTGGAGGCGGGCGGTCGCACGGGACTTACCGCGGTATTTTGCGCTATGTTTTTCGTGCTGACGCTGTTTATGCTGCCGCTATTTAAGGCGATCCCTGCAAATGCGATCTACCCTATCCTCGTAATGGTCGGGGTTTTGATGTTTAGCGAGCTTGGCAAGATCGATTATAGCGACGCGGGAATTCTAATCCCTGCCTTTTTTATAGTGTTTTTGATGCCTTTTACCTATTCGATCACCAACGGCTTAAGCTTTGGCTTTATCGCATATATCGTAGTTAGACTCGCTCAGCGCAGGATAAAAGATTTAAATTTCGGCGTTTTGACGCTTGGCGCGATTAGCGTTTTAGTATTTTTAATGCATTAAATTTTAAGGAAAGATATGAGATTTTATAGTTTTGACGAGATGGATCGCGACGCAAGAGTTATAGCAAAGCAGGTTAGGGACGAATTTATGCCCGATGCAATCGTGGCGATCGCTAGAGGCGGGCTTACATTCGGTCACGCGCTAGCCAATGCGCTTGATATGCGGACGATATTTTCGATAAATTCCATCCACTACGCAGATACCAAAAAGCTCGACACCATCGACGTTTTCAACGTGCCCGATCTGGAGCTTTACAAGCGCGTGCTGCTGGTGGACGATATCATCGACAGCGGCGACAGCATGGTCGAGATCAAGCGCGTGCTGCTGGAGAAATTCCCGCAAATAGAGCTTAAAACGGCGGTGATTTTTTACAAACCCAAGGCGCTCATCCAACCCGATTTTAAAATTTCAAAGACGGATGAGTGGATAAATTTCTTTTGGGAAAATTATACGATAGAGGAATGAAGCGGCGCGCGGTTAAATTTAGCGGCTAAATTTTAAATGATTCGGCGGCTTAAATTTTATAAAATTTTATTCGTAGAATTTAGACCCCAAATTTAAAGTGCCCGCAGCAAGGATGAGAGTGAAGAAGCTTTATAAAAACGAAATTTTCGTAATCTCTATAATGTGCCTGTTTCAGGGCATATTTTTGCTTTATGCGATCTCAAATTTAAGCATCAGCTACTACGAGGCTGAAATTTTTTATGATAAAAAATCCCTCGTTTCGCTAATCGCAAATTTAAGCTGCGAAATTTTCGGACGCAACGACTACGCCCTGCGCGTGCCATTTATTTTGATCCACTTCGCAAACGCCGCGATGATCTATAAAATTTCAAAATTTATTCTAAAGCGCCGCTTTGATAGAGTGGTCGCCACGGCGCTATTTATGGCGCTTCCTGCGTCGATGAGTAGCGCGATTTTATTAAATCCGGCGGGCATCATCGTTTTTTTCACGCTACTGGCGATCTATTTTGCGAAGAGCGAATACAATATCGCGCTTTTCGTGCTTCTGTCCGTTTGCGCCCTGATCGACCGAGCGTTTTTTATGCTCTACGTAGGCTTTGGAATTTGGGCGCTTTATACGCGCAAAAAGGAGCTTTTGCTACTTTGCATAGCGCTATTTAGCTTCAGCGTGATCTTTTACGACGTAAGCTCGGAGGGCAAGCCGAAGGGGTATTTTTTAGATACCGTGGGCGTTTTTGCGGGCGCGTTTTCGCCTCTCGTGTTTTTATTTTTCATCTACACGATCTATAGAATTTGGATCAAAGAGGAAAAGAGCCTGCTGTGGTTCATCGCCACGAGCGCGCTTTGTCTGACGCTGCTTTTTTCGCTAAGACAGCGCGTCGCGCTTGAGATGACGCTGCCGTATTGCGTCATCGCTACGCCTTTGATTATCCGCGTGCTTTTTAACTCATATCGCGTCAGGTTGCCTAAATTTCGCACCTTTCACAAGATCGCCGTGGGTGTGACGCTGGTAAGCTTAGCGGTAAGCTATTTTGCAGTGATTTTTAGCGATGTGATGTATGAGGCGATGTTCGCAAACAAACCGCAGCGGCATTTTATCTATAAATTTGACGTAGCTAGGCAGCTGGCAAGTGAGTTAAAAAATCGCGGAGTAAAAAACGTAAGCTGCGAAGACGAGAGGCTCTGCCTGCGCCTGAAATTTTACGGACTGCCTAGCGGGGATAGCGCTTTTATCTATGCGGATGAGCCGGAATATGTCTCGGATCATAAAAATTCGATACAAAATATAGATATTTACAAGCGAGGCGTGCGAATTGCGAAATTTTATGTTAAAATATAAACAAAATTTTTATGAAAGGTAAAAATTATGAAAAAAGCATTTACTATGATAGAGCTGATTTTCATCATCGTGGTGGTTGGAATTCTAGCGGCGGTGGCGGTGCCTCAAATCAATCGAAATAGCCTTGTGGAGGCGGCAGATCAAGTAGCTGCTCATATCCGCTATACTCAGCAGCTGGCTATGAATGATAACAAATTCGACCCTAATGACCCGGATTGGTTTAAAAAACTTTGGAGAATTCAATTTAGTTATACTACCGCCAAAGGTAGTGCGGAGGGCTGGACTTATACTGTGTATTATGATAGCACTATGAGCGGTAATCCTAACGGTAGTGCGGATCTGTCTGATCTATCAAGGGTTGATTTTGCCATAGATCCGCAAAATCCAAATAAAATTCTAAGTGCAGGCTTTCAAAACCAAGCGATAAATAGAAATGCTGAAAGAATCAATAAGAAGCTGAATTTAAGCAAAACTTACGATATTAGAAATGTCGAATTTACTAATTGTGGAGACCGGGCAAATCAAACTATAGTCTTTGATTCTTATGGGCGTCCTATGGGGCAGGTAGCGGACTCTAACGTGCCATATGATAGGCTTTTTACATTTGATGAAAATAATAGACCATGCATAATTACACTTACTAATAATGCGGGCGAGCATGCTCTTATTACCATCCAGCCCGAGACCGGATATGTAAATTATACTTTGGCTTCTAATACCGGTCCCGGAGGGCAGTAGGATAATCCTACACACTTAAGGAGAATAATGAAAAAATACATAATGACGCCGATTTATTACGTAAACGACGTCCCGCACATCGGTCATGCATACACGACGATCATCGCCGATACGATGGCTAGATTTTACCGCCTGCAAGGGCACGAGGTGTTTTTTAAAACGGGCACCGACGAGCATGGCCAAAAGATCGAAGAGGCCGCAGCTAAGCACGGCCAGAGCCCAAAGCAGTACGCAGACGTCGTAAGCGCTAAATTTAAAGACCTGTGGGACGAGTTTGACATCAGCTACGATATGTTTTCGCGCACTACCGATGCCGCGCACGAGGCGGCGGTGCAAAACGTATTTCGCAAGATGTATGAAAAGGGCGACATTTATAAGGGCGAATACGAGGGCAACTATTGCGTAAGCTGCGAGAGTTTTTTCCCTTCCGCTCAGCTAATCGACGGCGAGTATTGCCCCGACTGCGGCAAAAAGACTAAAATTTTAAAAGAGGAGAGCTATTTTTTCAGGCTTAGCGCCTACGCAGAGCGGCTTTTAAAATGGTACGAGGATGAAAAGTGCATCCTGCCGCTAGGCAAAAAAAATGAGGTGATAAGCTTCGTAAAAAGCGGACTGAAGGATCTTTCGATCACGAGAACGGGTTTTGATTGGGGCGTTAAAATTCCGCCCGAGCTAAACGATCCGAAGCACGTGATTTACGTCTGGCTGGACGCGCTAATGGATTATCTTAGTTCGCTTGGATTTTGTGCGGGCGGCGAGCGGATGGAGTACTGGAGCGACGCTCTACACATCGTAGGTAAGGACATTTTGCGCTTTCACGCCGTTTATTGGCCTGCGTTTTTGATGAGCCTTGGGCTAAATATGCCACGCAGCATCGCAGCTCACGGCTGGTGGACGCGCGACGGCAAAAAGATGAGCAAGAGCCTTGGTAACGTCGTGGATCCGCGCGAGGTCGCAAACGCCTACGGGCTGGAGCAGTTTAGGTATTTCTTGCTGCGCGAGGTACCGTTCGGTCAAGACGGCGATTTTTCGCAAAAAGCGATCATCAACCGCGTAAATTCCGAGCTTGCCAACGAGCTTGGAAATCTACTCAGCCGCATCGTCGGCATGAGCGCAAAATACTCGGATTACGTCATAAATTCTAAAGACGTGATGAAATTTTTCACCGCCGAGATCGAGGAAGCAAACTCCTATCTGAGCGCCGCGTTAAGCGCGCTTGAGGAGGTCGCTACCAATAGATACTTAGAGGAGCTTTGGAGGGCGCTTGCTCTTGCGAACGCTTCGATCGCGAAATACGAGCCGTGGAATTTGATGAAAAACGGCGAGCAGGCTAAGGCGTTGGCTCTCGTCGCATTGGTCGCAAATATTCTGGCTAAAGTTGCCGTGCTGCTAAGCCCTGCGATGCCGAAGACGGCGGCACGTATCGCAGACACGCTAGGCTTTGAAATATCCACGTCGCTTTATGAAAAGCTAGTGATTCGCGGCGAAATTTTAGATTTTAAGGCTAAGCCGTGCGAGCCGCTTTTTACCAAGATCGATCATGAGCTGATGCCGAAGGCGGGCTACGATAGACTGGACGGCGCTGTAAATTCTGCAAGCTGTTCGGGCGCAGACGCCACGGCAAAAGGCGCGCTAAACTTAAACGCAAACGCTTCCGGTTCGGGCGCTACGGCGCAAGAAGCCCAAGGCGCGGCATCTGAAGCGCAGATCAAAATCGACGATTTTAAAAAGTGCGTTATCAAAGTCGGCACGATTTTGGAGTGCGAAAACATTGAGGGCAGCGAGAAGTTGTTGCGATTTATGATCGATTTGGGCGAGGAGAGGCCGCGTCAAATCATCAGCGGTATTGCGAAATTTTACGATCCCGCCGCGCTTATCGGCAAGCAGATCTGTGTGCTGGCAAATTTAAAACCCGCTAAAATTTTTAAACATAGCAGCGAGGGTATGATTTTAAGCGCCGAGGACGGCAGCCTTACGCTGCTTAGCACTCTCGCGCCCGTAAAAAACGGCGCGATCGTAGGTTAGCGATGAAGGCTTTAGCGCGCAAGGCTTCAAAGCTCGCTATCTACGGCGCGGCTGGGCTCTGCGCGCGGAAAAGCGGCGCTTCAGATAAAATTTTAAAGCTTTGTCGCCGCTGTGGCTTTGCCGCAAAGATCGGTGCAGGCGGGCTTGTATGCGCCACGCCTTTGGCGCTGAAACTCGGCGCTGGGGTTGCTTTAAAATTTGCGGCGCGTAAAATTTTAACGTTTGGCATTTGCGAGCTGTCGAAGTCCGCCGCTTTAAAATGTGCAAAACTCGGCGCGCGCGCGGTTGTGCGCTCGTTTTCACGCATAGATAAATTTACGGATGAGCGCTCGAAAAAACATACAAGCGCGGATAACGAAAATTTTAATGCAGGCATCACGCCGCACAGAAAGCGCACGGCGAGCGTTTCTAGCGCGAGCATTAAAAAAGACGCCTCGCTTTCCAAAAGTGCCTCCGATAAAAAAAACGTAGCGATAAAAAACGTACCCGCTAAAAAATCCGCACCTAGTACAAAATCGACATTGATCGCCAAGAATATCGCAGCAAGTGCAGCCCCTATATCCACTGCAAAATCACCGTCCGTAGCCAAATCTGCATTAATAAAAAACGCCGTGCAAAATAAAATTTCCGCAGCTAGCGCAAAAGTAGCACCCGCTAAAAGCGCATCTCAGAACGCAAAATCTCACCGCGTTGCAAAAAACACCGCTACGCCTACCGCAGCCGCCGCAAAAAACGTCGCCGCAACCACCGCAAGCTCTGCACCTACCGCAAAGCAGTCGCGCCGCGCCGCAAAGAGCGCTTCCCTTAAAAGCTCTACCGCAGGGAAGCCGTAATGGTAAATTTATTAAATTTAACCCGCATCGTAAACGGAACGATGCTGAATAATCCCGCGATCTCCGCTGTCGAGAGCTTTGCGATCGAGCCCGCAAAAGTCGCGAAAAAAGGCGCTTTCATTGCACTCGGCGCAAACGAGCGCGACGTGCACACTGCGATTGATAACGGCGCGTACGCGATCATTTTCGATAACAACTTCAAGCCGCTCAACGACGAGATCGCCTTTATAAAGGTCGAAAATTTATGCTCGGCGCTCGTGCGACTGATAAAATTTTTAGGCGAGACGTGGCGGCACGGCTTCGTGCTGATAAATGAGGTGCAAAGCGAGATCCTGCGCTACACGAGCGTGCCGAAAAATTTGATGTTTGCGCCGCGCAGCAAGGGCGAGCTTTTCATCAGCCTGATGAATGCCAAAGAGAAAAATACCTACTTCACCACCGACGGCGAGCTTTTGCAAAGCCTTGGCATCTCGCCCGTCCGGGTTCCTGCGAGTGATGATTTTAGGCTGCTTTATGGCGGCTCGATATTTTACAGCAGCTTCGTTTTCGGTGGGCTTTATTACTCAAGCTTAATCTTTCCGCAGCTGTTTTTGCCCGAGCTATGCGGCGTGATCGAGTATCTCTCGCGCAAAAACATACCCTTTAAATTTCAAAACTTAAGCGCATTCGGCCATTTCGAGCCGATTTTTGTGGATAGATTTTTTAACGTAAGCTCGCTTGGCGGCAGCTATCGCGCCTTTATCGCCGAGAGCGATCCTGAGCTTTTTGCGCGCGAGGCGGAGTTTTTGCGGGCAAAATTCCGCGAAAAAATTATCGTCTGCGCTAGCTGGGAGGATCGCTTAGACGGCGTTAAGATCGACTTTCGCTTCAATAAGCTAAGCGCGCTAAAGAGCCTGCCAGAGTTTCATTACGCGCTGGTTTTTGCAGAAAAGAGCGCGATCCTGCAGCTTCTAAATCAAAAACCGCAAGAAAAAAATCTATTTTTTTAAAGGCGCAATATGCAGAGCTTGAGTGAAATTTTAAACGGAAATTTTTGGATAAAGAGACTTTATGAAAACGGGCTATTGCGCGAGGTAAAGGAGCAGATCGGCACCGAGCTTGAGATAGCGCACGCAAGCTACATCGAGGTTAAGCGCGAGCACTCGCAGGCGTTGCTTTTTACGAACGTGCGAAACGCGCAGGGCAAACGGATGCCGCCGGCGCTAACCAATATTTTCGGCTCCTTCGAGGCGTTAAATTTAATCCTCGGCCGCGAACCTGACGAAATTGCCGCTGAGATCGAGAGCCTGCTAAAGCCGAAACGTCCGCAAAACTTCGGCGAAAAGCTTGATTTTTTAGCGCACTTAATCTCGCTGCGTAAAATTTTTGTAAAGCGCCTTAGCGGTCGCGGCGAGTGCCAACAGGTCGCGCATCTGGGGGCTGACGTCGATTTGGGCGAGCTCCCCGTGCTTAAGACCTGGGAGGGTGACGGCGGCGCCTTTATCACGATGGGGCAGGTTTATACGAAGGATCTGAACTCGCAAACTCAAAATCTCGGCATGTATCGCCTGCAAATTTACGGGCGCGACCGCTTGGGGATGCACTGGCAGATACATAAAGACGGCGCGGGCTTTTTCGACGAATACCGCAAAGCTGGGCGCAAGATGCCCGTGTCCGTGGCGATCGGCGGCGATCCGCTCTATATCTGGTGCGGTCAGGCGCCGCTGCCGAAGGGGATTTTTGAGCTGCTGCTTTACGGCTTCATCCGCCGCAGCCCCGCTCGCCTGGTAAAATCGCTTACGAATGAAATTTACGTTCCAGAGGGCGCGGACTATGTGATCGAGGGCTTTGTCGATCCCGCAGTAAGCGAGCTGGAGGGGCCTTTCGGCGATCATACCGGATATTACACGCCGATAGAGCCCTTTCCGGTGATGGAGGTTAGCGCGATCACGCATAAGCGCGCGCCCGTATTTCATGCCACCGTCGTGGGAAAGCCGCCGCTTGAGGATAAATTTATGGGGTATGCGACCGAGCGGATCTTCTTGCCGCTGTTTCGAATGAGCGCGCCCGATCTGGTTGACTATAAAATGCCCGAAAACGGCGTATTTCACAATCTGATTTTGGCTAAGATCGCCGTGCGCTACCCCGCTGCTGCCAAACAGATCATGCACGCGTTTTGGGGCGTGGGGCAGATGAGCTTCGTAAAACACGCCGTTTTCGTGCCGCAAGACGCGCCGAGCTTGGATGAGTACGAGGCGCTTACGAAGTACGTCCTAAACCGCATAGGCGCGCGCAGCCTCGTTTTTAGCGAGGGTGTGTGCGATCAGCTAGATCACGCAAGCCCGAACTCCTGCTTCGGCGGTAAGCTCGGCATCGATGCGACGGCGGATTTAAGCTCGCAGGCGCCGCAAATTTTAAGCGATGAGGAGCTACTAGCGAAATTTCAAAGCGAGGAGCCCGCCATTTTGGCGCTTAAGCAGCACTTTTGCGATACGAAAAACCCGCTCGTGCTGATAAACATAGACAAAAAAGAGCTCGTGGAGCGGAGCTGGCGGCGGATTTTGAAATTTAGCGAGCATTTTAAAATTTTGATTTTTACCGATGTGAGAAACGACGCGAGCAACCTCTACATGAGCGTTTGGCGCATCGTAAATAGCATCGATGCGCTGCGCGACGTGTTTGTGGCGCAGGACGATCGCATCTGCATCGATGCTACGAGCAAGCACGAATGGGAGGGTTATACGCGCAGGTGGCCGCAGGAGACGCTCTGCAGCCGCGAAGTCGTAGCAAGCCTCATAGAGCGCGGCATCGTGCAGGATGAACCCGAGCTATTTAAGAAATTTGAAATTTTTTGAGGACGTGGGGCGAAATTTCGCACGGATTTGAAATTTTAAAATTTAGCTTTGGTTTTAAAGGTCGATCGCGCGTTAAATTTAGACGGAATTTTATTTAAATTTACGGGCTCGAAGCGATAAAATTTGATAAAATTTACCGCCGCGCGAGGGCTAAAATTTTAAGGCGTAAAATTTGCTGCAGCGAAAATTTAAAATTTCAAAAATTTTTATAATGGCGCAAAAGCCTGATATAGCGCAAACAGACGTAAAATGAAAGGACAAAGATGATAGAGTGGATACAAAATTTTTTTAGCGGAGTGATACCGAAGCTGCTGCTAAACGCGACGCTGGAGACGCTGTATATGACCTTCGTAAGCACGGCTTTGGCGTTTATTCTGGGGCTCGTGCTCGCGATCGTGCTTATCCTTACGCGCCGCGGCGGGCTGTGCGAAAACCGCATCATCTACGCCGTGCTGGACGTCGTGATAAACACGCTGCGAAGCTTCCCGTTTATAATTTTGCTGATCGTGCTCTTTCCGCTTACGAAGCTTCTTGTCGGCACGAGCATCGGCACTACCGCGGCGATCGTGCCGCTTACTATCGGCTCGGCGCCCTTTATCGCGCGGCTCATCGAAAGCGCGCTGCTGGAGGTCGATAGCGGCGTGATCGAGGCGGCGAAGAGCTTTGGAACGAGCAAGACGCAGATTATCTTCCGCGTAATGTTCGTCGAGGCGCTGCCTAGCATCATTGGCGCGATTACGCTGACGCTCATCGTCATCATCGGATTTACGGCGATGGCGGGCACGGTCGGCGGCGGCGGGCTCGGCGACGTGGCGATCCGCTACGGTTTTCAGCGCTTCCGCCCCGATATAATGTCATATACCGTCGTAATCCTGATCGTGCTCGTGCAGATCATACAAAGTATCGGAAATTTACTTTATAAAATTACGAAAAAGTAGGCTTAAATCCATAGCTTAACGAGATATCAAATATTTTCTATTAGTATAAAATTGCAAAAAGTA
>CAURMQ010000042.1:0-12732 GCA_963525765.1 uncultured Campylobacter sp.
TGATTCGCGCCTATGATGCTATCAGCCACGCGGGCGAGACGTTTTTGAGTGAAATCTTAAAGCTTGATGAGATTACAGAAGAGAGCCTTCTAAGCTTAGAGAAGATCGGTATGAAGCTTTCTGCACGCAATCAGCTAAGCGTTGAAATTACGGATGTTCAAACAGGCGCTGTAAACTCGCAGATCACGGCTAAACTCGCAGGTGGCGAAATTTTATGCGCGACGGTAACCGTAGAGAGCGAAAAGAATTTAGGGTTGAAGCCGGGCAAGGACGTGCTGTTTTTATTCAAAGCCCCAAGCGTCATCATTGCCAAAGGAGGCTCGGAGAAGCTGAAACTTAGCACGACGAATCAGATCAAGGGCACGATTAGCGAGGTCAAAATCGGCGCGGTAAACGCAGAGATCTGCCTAGGCACGAGCTCACACCAAAACATCACCGCGATCATCACACGAGAATCAGCGACTACGATGAAGCTCGGAGTGGGAGATGAGGTAACGGCGATCATCGAGCCTAGCGAGATCATTATTGGCGCGTAATAGGATGAGATCGGGTGCGCAAAATTTTAAAATTTAAGGCGTAAATTTAAAATTTTAGATACAATTCAATTCTCGGCAAGAGCCGAAACGAAAGGCATAAAATGAAGTTAAAAGCAGTGCTTTTAGGAATTTTAACCGCAGGCGCGCTTAGCGCAGGCGAGGTCAGCGTAGCAGCCGCTGCGAACACGACGTATGCGTTTGACGAGATCAAAGCAGAATTTGCCAAGCTACATCCGCAAACCACGTTAAACGTGAGCTTGGGTGCGAGTGGTGCGCTTAGCACGCAGATCAAAAACGGTGCGCCGTTTGATATTTTTATGGCGGCGGATATGAAATTTGCAGACGACCTGCATAAAGAGGGCTTTGCTACAGCGCCTGCCAAAACCTACGCAAAGGGCAAGGTCGCGATGTTTAGCGTGCGCGGCGTAGATCTTAGCAGAGGGCTTGAAGCCTTAAAAGATCCTAGCGTCAAAACTATCACGATAGCAAATCCAAAGACCGCTCCTTACGGCACTGCAAGTGTGGAAGCCTTCAAAAAAGCGGGAATTTACGACGAGATCAAAGGTAAAATCGTGGAAGCAAAATCGATCGGCGAGGCTCTTTCGCAAGCGCTTAAAGCTTCCGACGTCGGCTTTATCGCGGCCAGCGCGATGTATGCGCCTAAGATGGCAAAGGACGGCTGCAACGGCAAGCCTTGCAAGCAGGGCGAAAATTTCGTCTTGGTCGACACCAAGCTCTACGAGCCGATAGCTCAAGGCATGGTCGTGCTAAACCGCGCCAAAGACAATGCCGAAGCTAAGGCGTTTTATGATTTTATCCTAAGCGATAAGGGCAGGGCGATCTTTGCTAAATACGGATACGAGTTTTAATGATTAGAGCGAGAATCAACGAAATTTTACAAAAAGACGGCATCCATTCGGTAGGATTTATCGCAGGCGGCATTAAGCTGCGCGGCGTATTTCTGCAGCTAAGTAGCGAGCTTAAGGTGGGCAGTGAAGTTTACGTGGGCTTTAAAAGCACCGACGTGCTTTTATCTCGCGAAGCTCTAAGTGGTGTATCTAGTGAAAACGAAGTTCACGGCAAGATTACGAGCCTAAGCTTGGGCGAAATTCTATGTACGCTCAGGTTTGAAGGTAAGATAAGCTTTGATGTGCTCGTTAGCGCGCATTCTGCGCAGGAGCTTGCTTTACGCGAAGGCGACGAGGTTTTCGCATACATTAGCGCCACTGCGATATATATAGAAAAATATGATAACGATTGATTGTAAGAAAAAAATCAGTGATGATTTCTCGATTGATGCTCGCTTAGAGATTAACAAAGGCTCGTTTGTGTGCCTATATGGGCGTAGCGGCAGCGGTAAGACTACACTACTGCGCATTTTAGCGGGATTTTTGCGCGCAGATAGCGGTAGTATAAAAGACGGCGATCGCGTTCTTCAAGAAGGCAATGAATTCTTAAGTGCGGGCAAGCGCAGAATCGGCTTTTTGTTTCAAGACTACGCACTTTTTGAGAATATGAGCGTGACGGGCAATCTACTTTTTGCCAGAAACGATCCGCAAAAAGCTGCGATGCTGCTTGAAATTTTAGAGCTTAGCGAGTTTGCAAAATCCGGCGTCGAGGGTCTTAGCGGCGGGCAGAAGCAGCGCGTGGCACTTGCTCGCGCACTGATGCAAGAGCCTGAAATTTTGCTACTTGACGAGCCGCTTTCTGCGCTTGATTTTACGATGCGTGAAAAAATCCAAGAGTATTTGCTAAAGATCCACGAGCAGTTTCATCAGACCGTAATTTTGGTAAGCCACGACGTAAGCGAGATCTATAGGCTTTGCAAGCGAGTTTATGAGATGAAGGAGGGCAGGATCGTCCGCACCGGTACGCCGGAGGAAATTTTTCTTAAAACTAGCGGCTCACAGAAGTTTTCTTTCGTGGGCAAGATTGTCGATTTGCAAGCACGCGACGGGGTCAAAGTAGCCGTCGTAGCGATCGGCAGCCAGCTATGCGAAGTGGTGCTAAGCAATGCAGAAGCCGATGGCTTGCAAGTAGGCGATGAGGTCAAAACAGGCGCCAAAGCCTTTAATATCACTCTGCGTAAAATTTAAACTTGCAGGCAAGCTTTTGGGTGTGCCTAAGTAGGAAACTTCAACTGGATTAGAGATTTAAATACAGGCTTTTATGGAATTTTGCATGGAATTTAGACGAGGGATTTTGCGAAATTTTAGCTAGATTTGCCCGCAAAATACGGTGAGATTTTAAAATTTCATTCGCATCGCGCTTAGATTTTGCAGAAATGCAAAAATTTAAACGCAGGCTAGAGCGGAACTATAGTGTGAGACTAGATAGCGTGCGGAAATTAAGCTTTAAATTTTAGATTTTGCGCAGGCAGGCATCGTTAAATTTCTTCTTTTGTATTAATTGGCGGCGGTCGGTTTATCTTTAAATTTAGCGACTTTTAGCTTACTTTTTTGGCAGGAGTTGCGCGAATTCTATCATGCGATCTTGGTAAAAATTTAATGTAAAGCTTCGCAAAAACTTAAATTTTTAGATTTGGAATTTTGCCTGGATTTTGTGGCTTTGAAATTTTAAAAGCTTTAACGGCTCGAAGCTTGCGTGTTAAACTCGCTTAATAAGCTGTGGCAAGGTTTCATTAACCGGGGCTTTTAGGTTTATACGAAATTTTAAAATTTCGTTTTGTCAGGCTCAATGGAATTTCGCTAGGTCGTTCAGAGAGCGTTGTTTAGCCTATCTTGTGTAGAATTTGCGCTCAGATGAATTTTGCCCGCTCAAGTTTTAAAGCTAAGCTAAGTTTTTGAAATTTAGCTCGGCAAAATTCGTGGTCTTAAAAATTTGCCAGCTTGGGTAGAGCTTAAATGCCTGACGGAATTTGCACGCTTGAAGGAATTTATTAGCCAAGCAATTTTATAAAATTCTGCTCAGTTTAGGTTGCGCGAAATTTTAAAATTTCATTTTGCTAAAGCTCTAGGTTTGCGCAAAATTTTTCAAAATTTCATTTTGTAAAACCTCACGATTATGAGGTTTGCGCAAATTCTATCTAGCTTTGCCTCTAAATTTTAAAGTAGGGCTAGGCTTTTAAAATTTTATAGTTTGGGCCCAGCGGCTCGGCTCGGAGGATAAATGTTTGAAATTCTAAAGGGGCTCGATTACACGCCTTTTCTCGTCTCATTAAAGCTTGCGAGCTTAACGACATTTGCGTTGTTTATCATCTGCGTGCCGCTCGCGTTTTTTATGGCGAGAAAAAATTTCCGCGGCAAAAGCGTGATCGAATCGATCATCTCGCTTCCGCTAGTGCTTCCGCCATCGGTGCTAGGGTTTTACCTGCTAGTTTTTCTATCGCCGTATTCGGTGCTAGGGGAGTTTTTTGACAAACACTTCGGGCTTCGGCTCGTATTTAATTTCAGCGGGCTCGTGATCGCGAGCTGTATCTACTCGCTGCCGTTTATGTTTTCGCCGCTGGTTTCGGGCTTCCGCGCGCTTCCGCGCTCACTTTTTTGGGCGTGCGATTCGCTAGATAAGGGCTATTTTTCCAAGCTTTTTCGCGTCGCGTTGCCCGCGATTCGCCATTCCCTGCTTAGCGCCTTGGTGATCTGCTTTGCGCATACGATGGGCGAGTTTGGCGTCGTGCTGATGATCGGCGGCAGCGTGAGCGAGCAGACCAAGGTCGCCTCCATCGCGATTTATGAAGCGACTGAGACGCTCGATTTTGCGCAGGCTCACGCGTATTCGGCGCTGATGCTTATCTTTAGCTTCGTGGTGCTTTTAATCATGCATTTTTTTGGGCGCGCGCGGAGCGAAAATCAAAGCTTAAATAGGCTTTAAAACGAAATTTGCTAAAATCCCGCAAAATTTGGAATTTGGCATGAAAAACAAAAAAGACTTCGTTACCGAAAGATTTAACGCCGCCTTGATTCTAGGCGTTGCGCTACTTACGCTTGTAGTAGTTTGTGAGATTAGCTTTTTGCGCACCAGGATCGCTACGCAGCTTGATTTGCGGACTCACACAGCGATTACTTTACTTAAAAATACCGACGAGTCGCTTTTTAGCGAGCTTGAAATTCTAAAAGAAACTATCCTTTCTTTGGACGCAAGGCACGATGCTATGCAAAGCAAGCTTTATACGGATTTGATCCGTAATGTCGTAAAATCTTCTCATAGATTTGACGCTATTTTTTATCTGCGCACCCGCGGCGCGGAGCAGGAGAGCTTGGCGCATTTTTCATCGGATGCGCGTATTTCGGATCTTGGCGAGATACGGCTTGCGGATATCGCAAGCGAGCTAAAAAAGGATGAATGGGTATCGCGCTATATGATGATGGATGGGGCGTGGCGGTATTTTTTGATCAAGCGCGTAAATGCCGATTCGTATCTGCTAGGCTTTGCCAACACCTCTAGGCCGATTGCCAGGCTCTCCTCGCTGGGAGATATTTTGGTCTTTAATGCCGAAGGCAAATTCTTTAACGCTCCTGGCAGCGTAACCGATATATTGGGGCAGGATTTTGATTTTTCGCGCCTAGGCGAAGTGGTAAGCTTTGAAGACGAATCTGGGCTAAGCTTTGCCTATCTTGCGAAATTTGGGGATAATTTCGTAATGGCTCGCGAACGAGCCGGCTATTTTTTGGGCGCGGACGATTTTATCGTCGTAGCGCTAGCAGCAGCGATTTTAGCTTATTTAATCCTTCTAATTTCAAATTTTACGTTTTTAAAAAAGCGCGTTTTTATCCCGCTTGCGGCAGTTCAAAACGCTCTGCGCCAAGGGGATTACCACTCCAAAATTCGCGATATAGAAGCACTAAATCCTCTGAACTCCGTCTTAGAAATTTCTAAATCCATAGACGAGGTTTTGAAGTCTAATCTGCGCCACGGCGATTTTAGCCTCAGCTTTAAAGATGCGCTAAAATACAGCTCTCTTTCGGTGCTTAGCATCGATAACGTCGCAGGCACGATCGAAAGCGCTAGCAACGGTGCGCGCGAGCTTTATGGCGATGACGTCGTAGGACGGAATATATTCGCGCTGCAAGCAGGCTCGTTTTACGATCACGCCTATCAAACCCAGCGCGCAAACTATGTCAAAGAAAACTATGTCGTAACCCGTCAAGAGACCAAAAATGGCATCAAAGACCTTTATGTAAAAAAATCTTATATCCGCGACGGAAGTAAAATTTCAACCCTTTTCGTGGTACTGGATGCGTCAAAATATCGCAGATTTTACGATGAAACTAAGCAAAAATATGAGTATTTAAATCACGCGCCTATCGTTACGCTCGTGTTTGACTACACTTCGGGCAAGATCGTAGATGCTAGCAAAAATATAAAAGAGCTTTGGGGTTACGAAGCGGCGCAGTTTTTAAGCGGCGAGATAAGGCTATGGGATTTGCTGGATGAAAAGGATGCGAATGAGGCTAAAAATGAAATTTTAAACCGCTTAGCCGATATGCCCGCAGAAGAGCTAAGCTTTTCTCAAAGCTATAAAATTCGCCACAATGACAATATCCGCTATAGCTACGAAGTGAGCATCTATGTCAAAAAGTCCGCCGCCAGGGCTGCGTTTTATTTTCAAAATATTGATGACGATGTTAAGGCGATCCGCGGCTTGCAGGAGGATTTGGACTTTTACCGTACCGTAATCGAGACTAGGAATTTTTGCACCTGCTTAATCGATCTTGATGCGCAGACGCTGTCGTTTGATAAAAATTACTTTAAAATTTTAAAATATCGCGGCAAAAGGCTAAACACTGCGATGAGCTTTGGGGAGTTTAGTTATGAAATTTACTTCGCGGATTTAGAGAATTTCAATAAAATGATCCGCGAATGCACCGCCGGGCTTAGGAGCGATTTTAGCTGCGAATTTCGTCTGCGAAATGCCGCTAATGCCTATACTTGGATCAGTATGCAAGGCTACGTTACCGAAAAGCACGGCTCTCACTCTCGCCTTGTAAAAACTACGCTCGAAGATATCAGCTCGCGCAAGCAGACGGAGCTGGAGTTAAATTTAAACGCCAACGTCTTTTCGCGCTCGCTAGAGGCGATCTTAATCACAGATGAGAGCGGTCGCGTGCTGCGCGCTAATAACGCCTTTTATGAAATCACCGGCTATAGCGAAAGCCAAACCATCGGCAAAATTCCAAATTTCTTCGCTCCTACGGAGGGCGGGGCAGACGTGATGGAGAGGATTAGAAAAAATCTCGTCGGCAAACAGACCTCCTATAAAGATGAAATTTACGGACTAAAAAGAGGCGGCGGCACCTTTCCTGCGCTATTTACGGCAATTGCGATAAAGGATGATTTTTCGCTTACTTCAAATTTCATTTTGATGTTTACCGAAATTTCGCAGATCAAGCAAAAAGAGAGCGAGCTAGCCAAGATCGCCCATCACGACGCGCTTACCGGGCTTCCAAATAGAGTGTATTTTATGAAGGCTGCGCAGAGATTTACCACAAACTCGGGCGAAAATTCCAAGCTTATGGCGGTGCTTTTCATCGATTTTGACGGCTTTAAAGCGATAAATGACACCTACGGGCACGAGGTCGGCGATATGTTTTTGCAAGCGATCTCAAAGGCGATGAGTGGGCTACTGCGCAAAGGTGATATTTTAGCGCGCCTAGGCGGTGATGAGTTTGGCGCTATCATCGGCGATCTGCAAAGCAAGGACGCCGCGCATGTGCTATTAGACCGTCTGCTTGGAATTTCAAAGATGAAATTTAACCTCAAAGGCAACGAAATTAGCGCAAGCATCAGCGTGGGCGCGGCGTTTTACGATGGCAGCGAAAAGATCGATTTTTCGGGACTTTTATCGCGCGCAGATAGAGCGATGTACCGCGCCAAAACGAGTGGCAAAAACCGCTACTGCATCTTTGAACGCGCCGAAGCAGACGAACCTAGCGAGGAAGGGATTGCTGCGGCGATCGAAGAGGGGGAGTTTTTCGTGCTCTATCAGCCGATCATTAGCGGCGCGCAGATTTATGGATATGAGCTGCTTTTACGCTGGGATCGCGGAAAGCGCGGAATTCTTGCCCCGCAGGATTTCGCGCAGATATTAAGCGAGCCGCGATTTGAGTTGCCGATCTCAAAATTTGCGTTTTCAAAGATGATGGAATTTAACGCTCAAACTGGCGCAAGCTGCTCGATAAACGTAAGCCTCGCCGTGCTTGCAAACGACGAATTTTACGATTTTGTAGCTCACAGCTTGCGAGACAGGGCTAATGCAAAAGGCGAGTTGATGTTTGAGATAACCGATTTTAGCGAGCGAAATTTTAAGGAATTCGCCCCTGCGCGTGGGCGTTATGCAGATCTTGGGATTAAATTTGCTCTTAATAGCGCAAATAAAAATAATATCCCATTCCTGAATGCCCAGCCTTTCGATATCGTTAAAATCGACCGCGAGCTCTGCCTTGACATAGGCAAGAAAAAAAATGCTATCCGAACGATGGTGGAGATCACGGGTACGCTAAAGCGGGAGTTTGGATTCGCTCTGGGCGCTCAAGGGGTCGAAAACGCGCTATCACTGCGGCTTTTAAACAATTTGAAATTTAACTATCTTCAGGGAAATTTTATCGCAAAAGCGCTTGATCGCAGGGAGATAGACGCTTTCATCGCGCGCTTTAAAGATACGCCCAAGCTTGCAGCCATCGACAAAGATGAGTTTATCAGCTTTTTAAACGCGCTTGATTACAAAGAGCTTGCTTTAAGCTTCGTTTCGCGCGCCGATGCGGGCGATCTGAGCCCCGGAGAGTTTGAAGGCTTTAGAGCAAAATTCAGCGAAATTTTAAATAAAACCCAAAACGCCGGCAGCGAGAAATTTGCGCTAAATACAGAAATACGTAAGCAAATTTTAGATATTCTTTCGCTTGATTACCGCGTTTTAGCAAGCTTCATTCAGAGCTTTAAAACGCGGCTGAATCAGTTCATAAGCGATTTGGAGGCAGCATGATAGATAGCGTTAGCGCCGATTTCGATCACGAGATACCAAACGGCTCGAGGCTGTATTTCGGAAAGAGCGCGCAGATCAAGCGCGAGCTGGAAAATAAAGCGAGCGAAATCCTCGTTAAAAACGGCTTTAGCGAAATTTTAACGCCATATTTTTCATATCATCAGCACCTAAGCGTCGCACCGCAGAAGCTTCTTAAGCTCTCCGATCCCACGAACCACGAGCTAGCGCTTCGCGCAGACAGCACCGTGGACGTCGTGCGTATCGTGCGCAAGCGGCTGAAAGACGATAAGCTAAGGAGGCTATTTTACGTCCAGCCTACTTTCAAATACCCAAGCGACGAGTTTTATCAGATCGGCGCGGAGCTGATCGGGGAGAAAAATTTGCCCCTTGCGATTAAAATCGCGCAGGAATTTTTTAAAGAATTTGATCTTGTGCCCGCACTTCAGCTAAGCAACATCGAAATTCCGAAAAAGATTTGCGAAATTTTAAACCTGCCGCTTGAAATTTTTGAAAAGGGCAAGATTGAGACGCTGCTTGAGCAAAATTTGCCTTGGCTGGACGCTACGGCTCGCGCCACGTCGTTAAAGGACGTGCGGGCTCTGCGCACGCAGGTGCCTGAAGAGCTCGTGCCTTGCCTAGATGAAATTTTAAGCCTAGGCGTGGATTACGAGCGTATCTGTGTTTCGCTGCTGTATTACTCTAAAATGCGCTATTACGACGCGCTATTTTTTAGATTTTTAGACGCGGGCGCGGTGTATTGTAACGGCGGAAATTACGAGATTGACGGGCTAAAATCCAGCGGCTTTGCGCTGCTAGTGGATGCTTTGATAGAAAAAATTATGCAAAAGGATGAGAAATGAGTAAAGTTGACGTAGTCATCGGCGCCCAATGGGGCGATGAGGGCAAGGGCAAAATCGTAGATATGATAAGCGCGAATTACGATTTCGTATGTCGCAGCAGCGGCGGGCACAACGCGGGCCACACCATCGTCATAAACGGCGAGAAATTTGCGCTGCATCTAGTTCCTAGCGGCGTGCTTCACAAAAATATCATCAACATTATTGGAAACGGCGTCGTCATCAATCCCGATGTGCTGATTACCGAGATGGCGCAGTTTGAAAATTTAAAGGGCAGATTTTTCATAAGCGAGAAAGCGTTTTTAAATTTACAGTACCACTCGCTGATCGATCAAGCGCGCGAAAAGAGCAAGGGCGAGCTTGCAATCGGCACTACCGGCAAGGGTATAGGGCCTGCGTATGCCGATAAGATCGCGCGCACGGGACATCGCGTAGTGGAGCTTTTAGAGCCTGAAAGGCTTGCCGAGGCGCTATCGCGCGATTTTGCTTCGCATGAGAGCGTTTTTGAAAAAGCGGGGGTTAAAATTCCTAGCAAGCTTGAAATTTATGACGAGCTAAAACGCTATAAAAGTGCGCTCGAGCCATACATCGCCGATACCACGCACATGCTGTGGAAGGCGCTTGATTACGACAAGCGCGTGCTCGTAGAGGGCGCGCAAGGAAGCCTGCTTGATATCGATCACGGCACCTATCCTTACGTCACGAGCTCGACGACTATCGCGGGCGGGGCTTGCAGCGGGCTCGGGCTCGCGCCGAAAGATATCGGCACGGTGATGGGAATTTTAAAAGCCTACACCACCCGCGTGGGCAACGGCGCGTTTCCTACCGAGGATAAGGGTCCGCAAGGCGAGGCGATGCGCGAGATCGGCAAAGAGTACGGCACTACGACGGGCAGGGCGCGCCGTTGCGGTTGGTTTGATGGAGTGGCTACGAAATACGCCGTGCGCCTTAGCGGCATCGACAAGCTTGCGCTTATGAAGCTTGATGTCCTAGACGGCTTTGAGAGCATTAAAATTTGCCGCGCATATCGATACAAGGGGGAAGAGATCGATTATTTCCCGATCGATTTGGAAGCTGCCGAGCCGGTTTATGAGCAGATGCCGGGCTGGGATAGCGTCAAAGGAATTTCAAAATTTGAAGATCTGCCGCAAAACGCGCAAAATTATATCCGCAAAATAGAGGAGCTAAGCGGCGCGAAGGTGGGCTTTATCTCTACCAGTCCGGAAAGAAGCGACACGATAATTTTATAAACCCGGTGAAATTTTAAAATTTCACCCGTTGCGGGCGGCGCGACCGCTCGTAGAACTGAATTTAAAGGAACGATCATGCGAATACGACTACCACACGTGCCATATATCGCGCATAAAATAGCGCTGGATCTGCTAAACTCGGGCTGCGTTACGCTTAGTGTGGGCATAGAGCCCGTCGCCAAGGAAGCTGACGAGATCATAAGAGCCGATCTGCAAAAAGAAAGAGCGATAGACGAGCGCGCAAACGAGCTGATAGATGAGCGCATAAGCGAGCTAGATGAGATGAGCGTTAATAAAAAAGATATGTTTTGGCTCATCAAACGCCACATCGCAAACGACGAGAATTTCGAGCTAAATTTCGAGGATCGCTACGGCACCATATCGCATAAAATTTTAGAAACCGTTTGGAAGAAAAATTTGATCGATTACAAAGTCTCGGAAAACAGGCTAAAAACGATAATTTATAACGCGATCGACGAATATCTTAAAAATTATCAAAAGATTGAGGATGCGGTCTATGAAAAGATCGAGGGTTACAAACAAAAATTGCTCCCCGGTACCGAAGAATACGAGCTGGTGTTTGAAAAGCTCTACGAAGAGGAGCTAAGAAAACGGGGCATGCTGTGATGAACGCGTATATCTACATAGAAAACGGCATCTATCTGCAAGCCAAGGCGTTCGGCAAGGGCGGCAGTGCATTCGGCGAGCTCGTGTTTAACACCTCTGCCACCGGCTATGAAGAGATCATCTCCGATCCTAGCTACGCGGGGCAGTTTATTATTTTCACTATGCCTGAAATCGGCATCGTAGGTATCAACGAAAATGACAAGGAAAGCTCCAAAATCCACGCAAGCGGAATTTTCGTAAGAAATTTTAACAACGAGCCTTCAAATTTTCGCTCGCAGATGAGCCTAGAAGATTATTTTCTGCAAAACGGAAAATTCGGCGTTTACGATATCGACACTAGATTTTTAACCAAAATGCTGCGCGATCAGGGCAGTTTACGCGCCTTCGTCTCTACCGAAATCAGCGATAAGGCGGCTCTTAAAAAGGCGCTTAGCGAATCTGCGCGCATAGAGGAGATCAACTACGTAAGCATCGTAAGCACCAAGGCGCCGTATAAGCACACCTCCGGTCGCTGGGACGCCGAACGCGGGAGCTACGCTCAGCCCGCAAGCTGCGGTAAAAAGATAGCCGTGATCGATTACGGCGTCAAGCGAAATATCCTAAACGAGCTTTGCGATCTGGGGCTCGGCGTCGAGGTTTTTCCGCACGACGTTACGGCAGAGAGCTTGATCGCTAAGCTTAAAGAGGGGCAGATCGACGGCGTGTTTTTATCAAACGGCCCGGGCGAGCCTCGTATGCTTAAAGAGGAGATCGCGCAGATCAAAAAGAT
Organism: uncultured Campylobacter sp.; assembly: GCA_963525765.1. Lineage (GTDB taxonomy): Bacteria > Campylobacterota > Campylobacteria > Campylobacterales > Campylobacteraceae > Campylobacter_B. Next base: position 11,979 of record CAURMQ010000042.1, read on the forward strand.
GGTCGAAGCGCGCGTGCCGATTTTTGGAATTTGCCTAGGTCATCAGCTGCTAAGCAACGCGATGGGATATGAGACCTACAAGCTGAAATTCGGCCAGCACGGCGCAAACCACCCCGTGCAAAATTTGCGCACCAAATCGATCGAGATCACCGCGCAAAACCACAACTACAACGTTCCCGAGACCATCGCGCAGATCTGCGAGATCACGCACCGCAATCTTTTCGACGGCACGATCGAGGGCGTGCGCTACAAGGAGTACCCCGTATTTTCGGTGCAGCACCACCCCGAAGCCAGCGCGGGGCCTACCGAGAGCAAATATATATTCAAAGAATTTCTTGAAATTTTATGATTTTTAAAATTTTGCCCGCATGAAATTTTACCGCGGCCCTGCGGTAAAATTTTGAATTTGCGACAAGCTTTAAATTTTAATGCGGTCTTTGCGTCGTAAATTTAAAGCCTGTCGCAGCCTGGATAATTTGCAGGCTAGAGTAGCGTGTAAAGCGCATTTTTGCAGACTGAGGATTGCCGCGGTGATTTTGGATTAAACAGCTTTTTGGATGAAACGAATCTGTGCTAGTCGCGATTTTAAATTTAAACTGGCCGCGCGTCGCATGCTTTTTATTCGTGTGATTTCGTGTCCGTACAACTTCTAAGCTCGCAGCTAAATTTCATGCGTTTTAAATTTAAAAATTGGGCTTGGTGCGCTTAAGTCCTTTCAAAACAGATCTTGCGGTACATTTAGCATGGCTTCAAG
>CAURMQ010000043.1:0-12495 GCA_963525765.1 uncultured Campylobacter sp.
AAATTTTACGCTACGACAAGATCCACGCCTTCTCGTTCGCTCGCGAAAATGAGATCGTAAGCGGCGGCGATAGGTTAGGAATTTGCGAGGTCAAATTTGGAAATCGCGCGGTCAAAATCGGCGTTGCGGTCTGCTACGATCTGCGCTTTTGTGAAATTTTTCGCGCTTTAGCGCTTCGCGGCGCACAGATTGTTTTTGTGATCGCGCAGTTTGCGCAGAGCCGCATAGAGCATTTTATCACGCTTGCGAGAGCCCGTGCGATCGAAAATCAAATTTTTATCTGCGCGGTAAACGGCTGCGGCGATACGGGGCAGGGCGAGAGTTTCGGCGGAAATTCCATGCTGATAAATCCCTACGGCGAGATCGTCGCGCGCCTAGGCAAAAAAGAGGCCGTGAAGATCGCTCGGGCGAATTTAGATGAAATTTTAAAATTTCGCGCTAAAATGAATTTTTTAAAAGATATGAAACCTAAAATTTATAAGGAGTTTTGATGAAAACTTTGGTATTTGTGATCGATATGCTAAACGGCTTCGTAAAATTCGGCGCGATGGCCGATCCTAGCATAGCAAAGATCGCTCCTGCGGTGCTTAAACAGATTGAGGCGGCAAAAAACGTGCATTTCATCTGCGACGCTCACGCCGAGCGTGATTTGGAGATGAAGCGCTATCCGATCCACTGTCTAGTTGGCTCGCCCGAAGCGGAGGTGATCGAGGAGCTCGCGCCCTACGTAAGCGAGCAAAACGTCACTTTTAAGCGCAGCACGAATGGCTTTCATAATTTGGATAAGAAAATTCTGGACGGCTTCGATCGCTTTGTGATTACGGGCTGTTGCACCGACATCTGCGTGATGCAGTTTACGCTTAGCCTGCGCACCTATCTCAACGAAATTGGCGCCGATAAAGACGTCATCGTTCCGCGAGGTGCGGTGGCTACCTACGATGCGCCGAACCATGAGCGCGGCTACTACGACGAATGTGCGCTAAACTTAATGCAAAATGCGGGAATTTTGGTGATTTAAGCTGTACTTAGATTAAACAGAATTTCAAGCTAAATTTTCTAGCTTATAAATTTTAAAATTTAGAGCCGCTCTTAAAATTTTGAAATTTTTTGAGCGGTAGAATTTTAAAATTTTAATCTTTTTATGAAATTTAGCTTTGTTTTACCGCGACTGCTTTTGCGACGAAAAATCCCACTACTCCGGAAATTATCGAGCCTAAAAATACCGCGAGCTTGTCTGTGTAATGATACATATCGCTGCCGCCGTATGCGAGGCCATCGACGAAAAGCGCCATCGTAAAGCCGATACCACAGATAATTGCCACGGCGTAAAGCTGTGGCCAGCCCGCGTTTTCGGGCATGTAGGCGATTTTAGCTTTGATTAAGATCCAGCTGAAGGCAAAAATTCCGATCTGTTTACCAAAAAATAGTCCGAGCATAATGCCCATAGGTACCGGGCCGAAAAGGAAGCTAGGACTGATGCCCGCTAGCGAGACGCCTGCGTTTGTAAAGGCAAAGATTGGCAAGATGAAAAAATTTACTGGGTAGGCTAGGCCGTGCTCCATATCCTTTAGCATAGAGCCCGAGCGAGTCTTAAGCGGGATGCAAAAGCCCGCAAGCACTCCTGCGATAGTCGCGTGGATGCCGGAGTTTAGTACCATCACCCACAGCACGACAGCTACTATGATAAACGGAAGCTTTTTATCGACGCCAAGTCTGCTCATCGCCAGCATTATTGCGACACAGACAGCTGCACCGCCTAGATAGATTACGTTTATGGTAGAGGAATAAAACAAAGCGATGATTAAAATTGCACACAGATCGTCCATTATCGCAAGTGTCAAAACGAAAATTTTAAGGCTAGCCGGGATTTTTTTGCCTAAAAGCGCCATAACGCCCACGGCAAAGGCTATGTCGGTCGCCGTAGGGATTGCCCAGCCCTTCATCGCGACGGCATCGCCCCAGTTGATGATCGAAAATATGATCGCAGGCATCATTACTCCGCCCAGAGCCGCGAAGCTAGGAAGTAAAATTTGAGAGAAGTGACGCAGCTGCCCTTCGATCTTTTCGCGCTTGAGCTCAAGTCCGATGGCAAAAAAGAATATCGCCATGAGCACGTCGTTTACCAAAAAATGCATCGATTCGTCAAGTTTCGCAGAACCCACGCCTATGGTAAAACTCAAATGCAAAAACGCTTCGTAATATTTAGATAAAAAGTCCACATTTTGAGCTAAGATCGCAAAAACCGCGGATAGAAGTAATATAACGCCGGCGCTACTTTCGCTTGATAAAATTTTCTTAATGATATGTTGCACATGCTTCCTTTAAAAATTTTGCCTTAATTTTATGCAAATTTTAATTAAATTTTTATCAAAACGGGCTAGTTGCTCGGTAAATTCGGCATTATTAGCATTGCATAAAGTATTATAAACATTATGATCGTAGGGCCTTCGTTGATCGCACGGAAGTATTTTCCGCTCCTGTGGCACTCATTTTTTTCAAATTTATACATATAATAATACAGCCACAAATGATAACAGATTAGCAAAACTCCGGCTAGTAATTTTATATGAAAATATCCCATTTTCATAAGCCCCGGATTTAAAATGATAAGCATCACGCCGCTAAAAACCGTCACCGCCATTGCTATCCAGCCGATCGCGTGATACAGCATCCGCTCCATCTTTTTAACGACCTTTACGAAATCCGGCTTGTCTAAATTTTCAGCGTGATATACATACAGACGCGGCATGTAAAACAGCATCGCCATCCATGAAATAAAGCCCGCAAAATGGACAAATTTAAACCAATAGTAACTCATTTTAGCCTCCTCAATCTCTCATTAAAATTTCTTTTCGCGCTTCGAATTCCTCTTTGGAAATCGCGCCTTTTTGATACAGCTCATAAAGTGCATCGACCTTTTTCAGACGCCCCTCGTAGTCGTCCTCCTCCGTCTCGCTTGCAAAAGCATTTAAATCTTCTACCCAAATTCCTACGAAAAATATGTCTAGCAAAATCCAAATTCCCCAAATCGCCCAAAACAAAAAGCCCACCAAAAACCATAGTGTAAAACTTCCCAGCCAAAATAGCGCGATCTGCGAAAAGCCGCTGATAAATTTACCGCAGTAAATTCTATGCAGTCCGCCGCCGATCGGCATAGCTGCGATCCATGAAAACGCACCTAAAAACCAAAGCGCGTAAGCGATATAATTATTTCTCTTCATTTTTCTCCTTTTTCGCGATCTTGTAGCTTTGGAAGATAAAAATCACGACGACCAGATCTATCATCACGTCGGCGAAATTAAACACCGCGAACTCAAACCACTTATGCCATGCGACGTAATCGACCACGCCGCCGCGAATGAAGCGATCGAGCAGGTTTGAACAACCTCCCGCGAGCATCAGCGCAAACGGCGCCCAGTGCTCGCAAAAAAGCTTTTTATGACAAAATACATACGCCGCAAGCGCCGAGATCAGCGCGATCTGGATAAATTTTAAATTCTCGCCCAAAAAGGCAAACATCGAAAACGCAACGCCGCGATTAAGCGTAAGCTCTAGCGAAAAAAACTCGCCTTGCCACGAAAAGCCGTTTAAAAACAGAAGTTTGATCGCTTGATCGATTGCAAAGATCGCCGCGAAAAGCAGGATAAATTTAATACAGGTCTTAGCCATCTTGCAATCCAAATTTGAATATGTAAAGCCTGCCTTTTTTGCCTGTGCTTTTCGTGTGGAGCTGGCAGTTTGCCGCGCCGTAAAATTTTATAAAATCGCTATTCATTTAGGGCTTTGGTAAAAAATTTCTCGACCTCGTCCATGCGCTTTTGCAGCAGTTTTTCGTTTTTGCCCTCGATTAAGAGGCGGATAACGTTCTCGGTGCCGGAGTAGCGAAAGAGCGAGCGGATTTTGTCCGCTTTGAGGCTTGCTTCAAGCTCCTTTAGCCCTTTTAATTTTTCAAGCGGCTTTTTATCCGCGATCTTTAAATTTCGTAAAATTTGAGGATACGGCTTAATCATACCCGAAAATTCGCTTGCCTTCTTTTTCATATCCAGCATGCAGGCGGCGAATTGCAGCGCGCTTGCGATGCCGTCGCCCGTTTTGGCGTAATCGCCAAAGATCACGTGCCCGCTCTGCTCGCCGCCGAAATTTGCGCCTAGTTCGTGCATCGTCTCAAGTACAAATTTATCGCCTACATTGCAGCGATGAAGCGCGATGTCGTGTTTAGCTAAAAAATCCTCCAGCGCAGAATTACTCATCACTGTGGCTACCATTTTATTGCCTGCTAAGCGATTTTTTCCTTTCAAATAGACTGCTAAAATTCCAAGTAGCGCGTCGCCGTGGATGATCTCGCCGTTTTCGTCCACGACTACGAGCCTATCGGCATCCCCGTCGAAGGCAAAGCCGACATCGGCGCGTAATCTTTTGACCTCCGAGGCTAAATTTTGCGGGCTTAGTGCGCCGCAAGCATCATTAATATTTTTGCCGTTAGGTTCGTCGCCGATGACGATCGTTTCGGCTCCCAGCTCGTTAAATACGGTAGGTGCGACCTTGTAGCTTGCTCCGTTTGCGCAATCAAGTACCACGCGAAGCCCGTGCAGTGTCTTTTGCTTCGGAAAGGAATTTTTAATATGCACGATGTATCTGCCGATGACGTCGTCCACGCGCTTTGCGGCGCCGATTTGCATCATTTTGGTGCGCGCCTCGGCGATTAGATCGTCACTGAAATAAATTTTTTCGATCTGTGCTTCCTCTTTTTCGTCGAGTTTAAAGCCCTCGCTGTTGAAAAATTTAATGCCGTTGTCATAGTATGGATTGTGGCTCGCGCTTATCATGATGCCTGCATCGCAGCGCATATCCTCCGTAAGAAAGGCAATCGCAGGAGTAGGCATCGGTCCGATCTGGCGGACGTTGTAGCCCACCGAGGTAAGGCCTGCTACGATCGCTGTTTCTATCATATAGCCGCTTCTGCGGGTATCTTTGCCGACTAAAATCATATTCGTAACGGAATTTTTCCTAAAATAAATTCCCGCTGCCATCGCTACGCGCATTGCAAGCTCGGCGGTTAGAAATTCCCCTGCTTTGCCCCGTACGCCGTCCGTCCCGAAAAGTTTCATTATCAAATCCTTGTATAAAAATCAGGAAATTCTACCAGAAAAAGTTTAATCTTAATAAATTTAAACTATATTTAAATTTTACTTAAATTAAGCGTCGATTAAATATTTTTTACGTATAATCGCAGGTTCAAATTTAACCGAAAAGGAACGTTATGGCAAATCACAAATCCGCCGAAAAACGCGCGAGACAAACCATAAAAAGAACGGAGCGAAATAGATTTTATCGCACCAGAGTAAAAAATATTACAAAAGCCGTAAGAGAGGCGGTCGAGAGCAAGGATCTAGACGCAGCGACTCAGGCTCTAAAAACGGCTAATGAAAGCTTCCACAGCTTCGTAAGCAGGGGCTTTTTGAAAAAACAGACCGCGAGCAGAAAAGTAAGCCGCCTAGCCAAACTCGTAAATTCTTTAAAAACCGCCGCGTAAGCGCTACTTACGCATAAAATTTAAATGCTAGCCGATAAACTAAAGCCTTTTTTGGATCGCTACGACGAGCTTTCGCGCATGCTTAGCGATCCCGTAGTTACCGCAGATATCGCTAATATGACAGCGCTATCTAAGGAGCAGCGCAGTATCGAGCCGATCAAAGAGGCGGCTAGCGAGTATCTTAAAATTTTAAATCAGATCGAAGAAAACAAAGCCCTGCTAAGCGATGCCGATCTCGGCGAGCTAGCCAAAGAGGAGCTTAAAAACTTAGAGAGCGAAAAACCGCAGCTCGAAGAAAAAATCAAAATTTTACTGCTTCCGAAAGATCCCAACGACGATAAAAATATCTTTTTAGAGATCCGCGCCGGTACAGGCGGCGACGAAGCGGCGCTGTTCGCGGGCGATCTACTTGGCGCGTATCTGCGCTACGCCGATCTTCGCGGATACAAATGCGAGATCGTAAGCACTAGCGAAGGCAGCGTCGGCGGCTACAAAGAGGCGATCTTGCTCGTAAAGGGCGCGGGAGCGTATTCGCGGCTAAAATTTGAAGGCGGCACCCACCGCGTGCAGCGCGTCCCCGAAACGGAGAGCCAGGGTAGGGTGCATACCTCCGCAATCACCGTCGCCGTGATGCCCGAGATCGAGGATAGCGAGATACAGATCAACCCAAACGACCTTCGCATCGACGTTATGCGCAGCTCCGGCCACGGCGGGCAGTCCGTAAATACCACCGATAGCGCCGTTCGCATCACTCACATCCCGACCGGTTTAGTCGTTACCAACCAAGACGGCAAGGATCAGCACAAAAACAAAGAGGCAGCGATGAAGGTGCTAAAGGCGCGCCTTTACGATATGCAGGAGCAGGAACGCTTAGAGAAAGAGCGCAAGGATCGCAAAGATCAGGTAGGCACCGGCGACCGCTCGGGGCGAATTCGTACCTACAACTATCCGCAAAACCGCATCAGCGACCACCGCATAAATTTAACTCTCTACCGCCTAGACGCGATCATGGCGGGCGGCTTGTTCGACGAGATCATCGACCCGCTCATCGCGCACTCTCAAGCCGAGGCGATCGCAAACGCGGGCTATTAAGCCTTTTAAAATTTAGACTTTACGTCCGCCTGCTTTGTCGAATTTTGCCTCGATCAAAAGCACCAAGATGAAGAAAATTTTTTCGTCGTTGAGCTTCGTAAGCTCGCGCAGGTCTTGATCTGCTCTTACGAGCTTGATACCGTTCGATTTTAAAATTGTAGCGAGTTCATCGGCGCCAAAGCCCATTTTACCGGCAATTTCTCTGATATTGTAGGTCTCGATCGCGCCGATGATGCGATCCATATTACAAAAGCCGGGATTTTTGCGGCTCAAAACCACGTCCAAAAACTCGCCCCAGAGCTTTACGAGCTTTTTTCGCCTTGTGATTATATGCAAGATCGCGACACAAAGCAGACCCAATCCCGCGATCTTATGCAGGCTCATCCACGTCTCGTCGTACTCGCCGCGCGCAAAGTAGGCGCCCGAAAAGCCCAAAATGCAAAGCGCGCAGCCTAGCAACACGATGAGCACAAATTTATAAACAATCCCTGCCTTAAGCATCAAATCTCCTTATCTCGTTTTTAAAATTTAGCGGCTTAGGCGTAGCGCACGCGAACGCTACGGCGGCGCTACGTCCCGTCGGTCGCCGCTATCGTATCGCCTCGGCGTTATTGCGCCGCCCGCACTGCTGCTTGCCTATACGCTCCGCGGGTCGCCATCATCGTATCGCGGCGTTTGCGCTACCTGCACTGCGCTTTACTTACATACGCATCCTGTCGATCGCGGTTGCCATATTGCGCATTTTATGCTGTCATCGCCATAATCACGCCGCGCCCTTGTGCTGCCGATCCGCCGCCACGGCAACGTTGTTCGTTTTGATCGTAGCGCCGTTACGATGATGATTTGCCCGAGCGAAGGTTATGTCACACGGCGCCGAGTAGGTACGTATCACCGCTCCGCTTTTCGACTACGGCGTGCCGTCTGCGCCGCCGATGTGTTACGCGCCATCCGACGCGCTACCGACTTATCGCGACGCCTACGCATCGCACCGCTGCCGTAGCCCGTTCATTTAGCACGCCGTTACGCTACCGATCGAGGCTCGGTTTAAAATTTTATTTAGGCGCCGTCTTCTTGGCAGATCATTTTGCGTTTAAATTTTACCGACTTAATTTCGCGCAAAATCGCGATCGCGCGCCGTCTACCGACCTCCAAGCCGTTTGCCGCGCCGTAGTGCCTGCCCGCCGCCGACTGCGCGCGAGCGCCTAGCCGCGCGGGTGCCGATGCCCATATATACGAACACCGAGTGCCTCGGCTAAATTTTATCGCCGCTTAATATAAATGAGTAATTTTAATAAATCTGGATTTAAAAAGATATGAATTTAAAGGCGAAATCCCTGCCGCGTGAAATTTCAACGGCCGAATTTAAAGCTCTATCGTCCGCTCGAATATGTCCTCAAGCCCCGTTTGATGCACGATCGCTAGCATTCCTAGCCTTGGTAGAGCCGCGCGCAGACCAAGTAGCAGCTCGCGCGCCGAGGCAGGATCGAGTGCGGACGTGATCTCGTCTGCGAAAACAAAGCTCGGCTTGTGGTAATGAATACGTGCAAAACTAAGCCGCTGCGCCTCTCCGCCGCTTAAAATTTTAACGTAATCGGCGCGTGAGTTTAGCATGCGGGCAAATTTCTCAAGTCCTACGCGGCGTAAAATTTCTAAAAATTCCGCGTCGTCTGCGCGCGGCGGCTGCGGATATGAAATGAGTTTTTTTAGGCTAAGCGGCGCTAGATAGGGCTTTTGCGGGATAAACATCACGCCCGTGCGCGGCAGACTGATCTCGCCGCGGCCGTATCGCCAAAGCCCCGCCGCGTAGCGCAGAGCCGTGCTTTTGCCCGCGCCGCTCTTGCCTCGCAGCATTATAAACTGCGCGGGCGCAAGCTCAAAGCGTAGATCCTCGATCAGCGGCTCGCCTGCAGGCGTGAAGACCGACAAGCCCTCGCAGCAAGCGGAATTTTCGTCGCTTTGTTTGACACAAGTACGCAGATTTGCGCTCTCGCCGTCCATGCGCGAGATGAACTCATAGATCCTCTGCACGCTCGCCGCCCACTCCATGATCTGCTTATAATAGTCCATAAACCACGCAAATCCGTCCTGCACGCTGTAAAACGCCGAGCGTGCCTGCATCATGTCGCCAAAGCTCATCGCGCGCGACAAATACAGCGGCAAGCAGGCAAAGATCGGGATCAAATTCGTGATTTTTAGATAGCTTGCCGAAAAGCATTCGAGGCGAAATTCCGTATTCATGATGCTGCGCCAGTTTCTCATGATCTCGCCGAAGCTCGCGCGGAAGCGGCCGCGCTCGGCATCCTCTCCGCGCATAAAGGCTACGGCTTCTGCGTTTTCGCGCACGAGCAACAGATCCGAGCGGTAGTCGGCTTCGGCGCGCTGCTTGGCAAAATTTAGCCCCCTAAGCCTGCGCCCGATGAGATGCGTAATCAGCGAGCAAAGAAGAGTATAAATAAGCGCGACGTAGAGCAAAAAGCCCTCGATCTCAAAGTGCATGCCGAAAATTTCAAATTTCAGCACCTTCGAGACCTGCCACAAGATCGCGACGAAGGCGATGAGCTTAGCTAGATTATAGACGAGCGATTTTACGAGATCGACGCTTTTTTGCACGAGTAGCAGGCTGTCCTCGGCGATACGCTGATCGGGGTTGTCTAGCTTCGAGACCCTTTTTGGAATTTCACGATCTGCGCGAGTTTTAGATGAAATTTTATTCTCGCTTGCGCCGCTTTGCCCTGTTGCATTTTGCTTCGCCGCACTCGGTAAAATTTCAAGCCCCTTTGCGTCTCTATATAAAGCCGCGCTGTCCGCCTCGGCTGCGAAATACTCTACGTGCTCGTTTAAATTTTCATCTAAATTTACGTCGCCGGGTTTTTCTAAATTTGAACCGCCCCGGGCGCTAAAATTCCCCTCAAGGCTAGTGCGGTAGAAGTTTGCGTTGCGTAGCCATTTGCGCTCCATCATCGCGCTTAGCTGCTCGCGCCAGACGATTACGAGCAGTTTGCGAAGCCAGCTACCGCAGACGATAAAAAGCACGATGAGCGCCGTGTAGAGTAAAAACTCGCCCACGAGCGCGGGGATCAGCTCGCCTTTAAGCTCGCTTAGCGCGTCGTAAAAGCGCTTATCCCACGCGTTCATCAGCACGCTGATTTTGATGATAGCAAGGCTAAAACCGAGCGCGAGCAGCAGCAGCGCCCACAGCTTCGCCGCCCCCTCGCCGAACCAGTGCGGACGTAGAATTTCAAAAAATTGCTTTAGCGTTTTCAAATTTTCTCTTTAAATTTTAAAATTTAATGCGAGTTGTAGCGAAATTTCTCGGGATTAAATTTGATCCCACGACCTCGCGAGCGGATTTTATGTTCGCAAACCCACACATTTAATTCGCTTAGAATTTCGCGGGATTAAACGCGAGATTAAATTTATCGCCCTCGCCCGCGCTAATCAACCAAATCGCGAGTTAAATTTTAATCCTGCGGCTTCGTTTAATTTTACCCGCCTCGCTACGTGCTACTTGCGACAAAGCTTAGCCTCGCGCCTCTGCGCCCGCTTCATCCGCGCTCTTATAAAGTGGGGATTTATCCGCGACCGCATGCGAGGGAGTTTATCCAAGTTCGTATAAGCGCAAAATTTCATCCGCACCTAATATGTATAATTAAGTGTTAGCATAAAATTTCGCGGCTCGCCATAGTAGTTGTTATATCCCGCGACGCGATTTTGTGTATTTTGAAAATACTTCTTATCCGTGATGTTTTTGACCGCAAAATTTACGCTAAAGTGCTTGTCGAAATGATAGCCGACATTTGCGTCCCACAGCGCGTAAGCCTTCTGCGGCGCGGCGTAATACGCAACGTTTTCGCGATATATCGAAGCGGTTTTGCTCTGATAGCGCATGCCGGCGCCCAAAGTAACCTTACGATTTTCGCCGAGCGGAATTTCATAGTTCGTATAGAGCTTAAACAGATGCTTCGGAATGTAGCGTTTGGCGTTTGCGCCCTTGCTATAATCGACCGCCGCGGAGGTTCCTTCCGTCTTTAAATAGACGCTGCGGTTGAAAGTATATCCTGCAAATAATTTCCAATTCTCAGTAAGCGAGCCTTGCACCTCGGCATCCACGCCGCGGCTTCGCACCTTACCCTCGGCGATGGAGTAGTTCGTATTAAGAGGATCGCTCATCGCCCTATTTTTCTGAATGATCTGAAATAGCGCGACATTCGTATTAAGTGCGCCGTCAAAAAATTCTCCCTTCACGCCGGTTTCTAAATTATAGCCGACTACGGGATCTAAAATTTTACTGTCCTTGTCGCGCGCGGCTTGCGGCTTAAAAATTTCGGCATAGCTTGCGTACCACGAAAAATTATCTGCAAAATCCCAGACCACTCCCGCATACGGCGTAAAATCCGATTTGCTCGGGCTCGCTCTATGCGAAGCCGTACCGCGCAAAATATTATAATAATACCTGCTGTAAGTTACCTTCGAAAAGCGCCCGCCGAGCAAAAAGTGAAAATCGTCGGTTAAATTTAATCTAGTCCCGAGCGAGATCGCGCGCTGCTTTATGGTAGTGGAGCTTCTATCTTTAAATGTAGCGGCACTGCTCCAATCGGGCTGAGCGATCCTTGAGCGATCCCAGTTATAAATATTCATCCCCAGCGACGCCAAAGACGAATCTCTCATTCTGGTCTCGCGCCAATTAAGCTTTTCGTGGCTAAGCGAGCCGTTTAAGAAAAAGTCGTGCTTCTGCCCGAATGCTTCGAATTTACCGTCTAGTCCCGTTTGAAACCCGATCTCTTTGGAGTCGTTATCGTAAATTCTATATCGCACCGTATGCGACGTAGTGCCGTTGTAGGGATCTGCCCCGCCGAGCGCTCCGAATTTTAACATGCTGTCGCTATCGGTATAATTGAGCCTCGCATAGGCTTTCAGATCATCGCTAAATTCGTGCGAAAGTTCGCTGTAGACGTTAAATTTTTTATATTCGCTTCTGTCCCAATCTGAGCCGAAGTAGCTTCTGCGCGGTAAATTTAGTAAATTTTTTTGATTATCCAAGACGGGCACGCCGTAAATATCATATACGCCGACGGTTTTTTGCCACAAAAATCCCGCGCTAAGAAGCGTCTTATCGGCCACGTCAAATTCCGTCGAAACGCCGACGCCTTCGCGATAGCCGTTGCGCGGATAGTCCTTAAACGAGCCCGTTTTACTTAAAATTCCGATCAACCGCGCGCGTGCCGTACCGCTTTGATTTATCGCGTCCGTTACGTCGATCATACCGCGATAATTATCCCAGCTACCACCGCTTAGACTTGCGTTAAAGCCAAACTGATCGCTCGGGTGCTTTCGGATTAAATTTATCGTGCCGCCGGGCTCGCCGTTGCTTTGCGTAAGGCCCGCTACGCCGCGCAGAACCTCGACGCGATCGTAGAATTCCAAATCGGTAAATTCCTTCGATGAGCCAAGAGGCCCGAATACAGAGCTGGAAACCGAGCTTGCGATGCCGTCTTCTTGGATATTATCCACATAAAAGCCGCGCGAGACGATGCGATTGCCGCCCGCGTCGTTATTTAACGAAATGCCGGTGGCATATTTTGAAAGAGCCTCTTCGGCGTTGTGCAGGCTCAGATCTTTTAAAAGCTGATTGGAAATGACGCTTATGGACTGCGGCGTCTCTCTTATGCTTAAATTTAGCCCCGTCGCAGTGCTCATATTGCCCGTCGTATACGAGCCGGTGCCCTCGGTAGTGGATAGATCGGCTTTGCCCGTGACATTTATGGTGCCAAGGTTATCGCCGTCTGCGCTCTGCGGCATAGAATTTGCCGCGCTACCGCTTTGCGGCGCAGAATTTTGTGCAATGTCTTTAGTGGCGGGGCTTACGACGG
>CAURMQ010000044.1:0-12406 GCA_963525765.1 uncultured Campylobacter sp.
GAAGTAAAAATCGTGGTTGTAAATTTCAGAGGCGTTGTTAAAAATACGGCTAAAACCTAGGCAAATTTTATAAAGCTTTGAAATTTGCGAAAACTCGCACTCCTCGTCGCGCGCCTCCCTGAACGACTGCGTGATGATCGTAAAAAGATCCGCGTTTTGTATCGGTGTGTCCGCAATATCTCGATTTAAGGCAGAGACGTAGTCCTCGCAAAGCCCGCCGTGGTGAAATTTCAAACTCTGCAAGCTCGCGATTTTATTCGTGCGCGGATCAAAAGGCAGCGCCCTGGATCTAAACACTAATAATCCTCGCTGTCCAAATCGCTATAATCGTTAAAACCGTCGTCGTCTTCGTAGCTGTAATCGTCCTCGTCGTAGTTGTAGTTGTAACTCTCGTCGCCTCCGATTAGATCATCGTCCTCGTATTCGTCCTCATCGAACTCTTCGTCTTCGAAGTCATCGAAATCAGCCATTTTGCTCTCCTTTGTCGTTGGAATTTACTTTTGATTTTACGCATTCGCTTGCTATTTCCGGGATATTTTCGATATAAACGCTCTGCGATGGGAAGGCAAACGATAGTCCGTTTTGCTCCACGATCTCCATTATTTTAAATAAAACATCCTCTTTAGTTTGGATGAAATTTGCCCATATTACGGTTTTTGTGAAGCAGTAAACTAAAATGTTAATAGACGAATCGCCAAAGCTATCTAGCGCCACGAACATAGTGCTTTTATAGCCCGCTAAATCGTCGATAGAGACCATATTTTGTCTATAGCGCATACGAAAATCTTTAGAATTTAATGCCGTATCGGCAGACTGAGCGATACCCGGGTGAGATTTTAGCATCTCTTTGATATCGTTTACGCACTTTCGCAGTTGAGCCGTGCTCGCGCCGTATTCGACGCCTACGGTAAGCTTTAAATTCCGTCCTACCTTCCTGCGGCTCCAGTTTTTGATATTTTGCGCCATTATGTTGGAATTCGGCACAAAAACAAGAGCATTGTCAAAGGTTCTGATCGTCGTCTTTCTAAAGCCCGTTTCTACGACGTTTCCTTCTATGTCTCCTAATACGACCCAGTCTCCTTGCGAGAATGAATTATCAAATAATAGCATCACGGATGAGAAGAAATTTGCGATGATGTCCTTGGTCGCAAACGCGATCGCAAGTCCGCCGATTCCAAGAGATGCCATAAGCGCCGAGATGTCAAAGCCTAGACGCTTTAGCACCAAAAGTGCGGCGATGATGATTACGATGACGTATAGAATTTTAACGACTAGATTTATGATATCTTTTCTGACGCCTTTTTTCGTGATGTTTCCAAGCACGACAATGCCGTAACCATCGATGATTTCGATAATGAGCCATGCCCAAAGCACCACGTAAACGATCGAGAATAAATTTGCAAATTTTATCGGCACGGGCGCTGGATAATAAAAGATACTAAGACAGATATCGACCGAATAAGCGATCAGCAAAATACCCATCGGACGCTTTATGATGCCCACTACTTGCGTTTTTAGAGTTTCGCTATCCAGAGAAAAGCTTTTATTAAAGAATTTAAATACGAAATAGATGATGTTGGCAAGTAGCCTGCGAAGCGAGTAGAAAAATAGCGTAATCAGCGTGATTAGAATGAGCTTGCCGAAATTTACGTGGCTGAGCTTAAACGGAATTTTATCGTTGATATAATCGATCACCGATTTAAAATTTAAGCTCGTAAAAACCACGCTACTTGCGAGCAGATCGCTATTTCGCGATAGATACGTAAGCACCTCGTCGTAGGTCTGTTTATCGTTTTTCAAATCGTTGATTTTAGATTCTAAGGCGTCTATCTGCTCTTGACTGCTTAGATTGTTTTTCAAATCATTAAGTTTGCTAAAATCCCTAGTTTGGATATTTAGTAGCGTGCTACTTAGCTCGCTTTCAAGCGCGCTTCTGCTTGCGCCGTTTACAAACATATCCTCAATTTTCATAAGCGAGGTATAAAAGATCTCCGCCATTTCCATCTTTTCTAAATCCGCGCTTGCATTTACGTATTCGGGAGAGCTCTGCTTTTTGGCGTATTTTTTTAGCGTAGTTTGGATGTTCTTTTTATTTTGCGCATACGACATTATGCTTTCGATATCCATATCCTGCTGCGTAATCGCAAAAGGTAGGCGATCAAAGAGCTTAGCTTTATTGCGATCGATGGCGTCTAGCTCGTTTTTGCTCGCGTTGGCGTCGCCGCCGTTAAGCAGGGAGCTGCGTTGTAAATTTAGCTTTTTAATCTCTTTGATTACAGAGATAAGCGTCTCGCCGTTAGGAGCTTTTTTCTGTGAAGTCTCCGTTTTGGCGACCTTTTCTGCGATCATATTTATTACTTCAGTTTTATTGCCATCCTCTGTACCGAGCGATTTGGATAGAATTTTAGCGACTTCTTTTTTGATCTCGGTTTTGTTGTTTTCTAAAGTAAGATTTGCCTCGGGCGCGGAAGAATTCGTCTCTACAAAGCTTCCCTCGCCGGTCGTGTTGAGGTCTGCAAACGCTAAAGCGGCGCTAAAAAGACTAATCGTTAAAAAGCTGATTATAGATTTTTTCATAATCCATTCCCTTATTTAATAGCGTAAAATGCGCGCCTTCGTCGTCGTAGTTGAATAGCTCGCCCGTTTCGATGACGTAGTGCCAGCCGTAAATTTTAATCTCGCCGTTTTTGTAGGCGTCTTTGATGCCAGGAAAACTAAGTAAATTTTGCATGGAATTTATAATATTTAATCGCTCGGTGATCCACTCGCGCTTGTCGGCGCCGAGATCTTTGAGCTTTTCGACCTCGTCTTTTACAGGCTGCATTAAATTTAGCCAGCGCCTTACGTTTGGAATTTTTTCAAGCTTTTTTGCGTCATAAAACAGCGCCGCGCAGCCGCCGCAGTTGCTGTGCCCACAAACGATGATATTTTTGATATTTAGCGAATATAGCGCGTATTCAATCGCTGAGGTAGTTGCTAAAAATTCCTCGCTAATGCGGTATGGAGGAACGACGTTTGCAATATTTCGCACGACGAAAAGCTCTCCTGGAAGCGTCGAGGTAATTAGACTCGGCACCACGCGCGAGTCGGAGCAGCCGATAAAAAGCGTGTGGGGCTTTTGATGATTTGCCAGACTTCCGAAAAGCTCGGCATGCTCGGCGAAATTTTCTTCCATAAATTTAATAGCTCCATTTATTAACTGGCTGGGCATACTTTCTCCTTAAAAAAGTCGGGAATTATATATTACTTTCATAAATAGATAGAATTCTAGGAATTTTTAATTATATATTTACCAAATTTTCGCTAAACTCCCCGCTCATAAATCAAAAGAAGGAGAAAAATATGAGTCTATACGACAGACGAAATTACGCGGATGGCTACGAGCTATCGGACGCATCACTGGAACAAGGACGAATCTCTCAGACCATTAAACAAACCTACGCGCTTCTAACCGCTTCGATGATAGCTGCAGCGGCAGGGGCTTTTGTGGCGATGAGCTTTGGCGTGAGCTTGGCTATTCATCCATTTTTATATCTAGTGCTTTTAATGGGGCTGATCTTCGGTATGCAAGCAGCTGTAAACCGCGGCGCTAATACGATCGCGCTGGTTTTGCTTTTTGCATTTACCTTTATCACCGGTCTTACTCTAGGTAAATTGATCGCTATTTATATTGCAGCGGGTGCTGGAGACGTGGTAACGCATGCGTTTGTGGCTACAGCGATTACTTTCGGTGCTCTTACCGTTTACGCGATGAATACAAAGACAAATTTCGACTCTTGGGGCAAACCGCTATTGGTATCGCTTGTGGCTATTATCGTGCTAAGCCTTTTGAACTACTTCTTTTTCAAAAGCACCATGCTTGATATAGCGATTTCAGCTTTTTCGGCTTTAATCTTTTCGATGTATATTATCTATGATACTAAAAACATCATCAACGGCACTTACACTTCACCGATAATGGCTGCCGTAGATATGTATCTAAACATCTACAACCTCTTCCTTTCGTTGCTAAGAATTTTCGGCGCAAGCAGAGACTAAATTTTACGCACCGCTTCGCGCGGTGCACTCTTAACTTAAAATTTATAAATCTTTTATTATAATCGCAAATTCAATTTTTTCAAAAGGTTTTATAGTGACTACGTTATTTTTGGTTTTACAAGTCGTTTTTGCCGTGATAATTACGATCTCCGTTCTACTGCAAAAGAGCTCTTCTATCGGACTTGGCGCATACAGCGGAAGCAACGAAAGCTTATTCGGAGCGAAGGGGCCTGCGGGGTTTTTGGCTAAATTTACCGCTGCAATGGGAATTTTATTCGTGATAAATACACTCGTGCTTGCGTATTTCTATCAGCAAGATGCTAAATCTTCCGTAGTCGATCGCGTCAAGATCGAAACGAATGCTACTAAATCCGGGCCAAACGCTGTCCCTGGCGTGCCATCCATCCCAGCTTCAGGCGCAAAGCCTAATTTCGCTCCGGCAAGCACCGAATCAAATTCTATAATTAGCGGCGAGACCAATGCGACGGATACGAAAATCGAAGCACCCGCAGCTCCTGCGACCGATACCGCCGCAGCTAGCGCGTCTGCTCGGTCGCAAGCATCAAGCGATACCAATGCCAGCGCTGCTTCCGCAGATCAAAACACAACCAAATAAACTCTAAATTTTAAAATTTAAAAGCGCAAAATCCGCGCTTTTAAATGCTATTCTTATTTTTTTAACGCTATAATTTCGCAAATTTTATTTAAAGGATTTGAATGCTAGAAGCTATCTACAAAGAGCAAAGAGCAAACGGCGATCGAGCTATCGAGGCTTTGAAAAAGGACTTTACGACGCTACGCACCGGCAAGGTGAGCGTGGCGATCCTAGATCATATTTTCGTGGATTATTACGGCTCGCAAACTCCACTAAATCAGGTCGCGACCGTCCTTTCGACCGATGCGGTAACGATTTCGATCACGCCGTGGGAAAAACCGATGCTAAAGACGATCGAAAGCGCGATCGCAGCGGCAAATATCGGCGTAAACCCTACTAATGACGGCGAGAGCGTGAAGCTCTTTTTCCCGCCGATGACGGTCGAACAGCGCCAAGAAAACGCCAAAAAGGCTAAAGCGATGGGTGAGAAGGCCAAAATCGGCATACGCAACGTTCGCAAAGACGCCAACGACGAGATCAAAAAGCTCGAAAAAGACAAAGCGATCTCCGAAGACGACGCTAAAAAGGGTTACGACGAGGTGCAAAAGATCACCGACTCTTACTCAAGCAAGATCGACGACGTAGTCAAGGCCAAAGAAGCCGAGCTTTTGAAGGTTTGAGCTGTGAATATAGAAAAAATCTATCGCGACTGCGGCGCATATTTGCGAGGGCATTTTCTGCTTTCAAGCGGCAACCACTCGCAGTTTTACCTCCAAAGCGCAAAAGTACTAGAAAACCCGCAGCTCGCGGGACAGCTATCAGACGAGCTCGCCGCGATCATCGGAAAAGCGGGCGTGGAGTTTGACAGCGTCTGCTCGCCCGCGCTGGGCGGAATTTTAGCGGGCTACGAGCTAGCTCGCGCGGCGAAAAAGCGCTTCATCTTTACCGAGCGCGTAGATCGCGTGATGAGCCTACGCCGCGGCTTTGAAGTGCATAAAGGCGAGAGGTTTATCGTCTGCGACGATATCATCACGACGGGCGGCTCGGCGCTTGAGAGCGCGAGGCTCATCGAAAACCTCGGCGGCGAGGTCGTGGGCTTTGCCGCGCTTGCCAATCGCGGATTTTGCAAAGTCGCAAATTTAGCGGGCAGCAGCGCAAAAGAGGTCGCCAAGCTGCCTGCAGATAAGCCGTTTTTTGCGCTAGGCAATTTCGAGTTTGAAATTTACGAGCCCGATGCCTGCCCGCTCTGTGCCGCAGGAAGCAAGGCGATCAAGCCCGGCAGTCGCGGAAACTAGGCGCCGATTGCCGATAACAAACTACAGCGAGATTAAATTTTATTCTCTCGGCTCTAAATTTACCGCGCCAGAATTTTAAAATTTAATCCAAAACGGAGCAAAATGGCAAAACAAAAAGCTAAAATTTCACCGATTTTTCTGCGCGTAAAGGCTTTCATCGTCGATCTTTTCATCATCGCGATGCCCCTATTTTACGGCGTTACCTATCTCGTCTTGGGCTCGAAAGAAGCTCTGTGGCGCAACCAAGCCGCGATCGCGCTTATCTGGCTCGCGTACGGCGCGATCTGTGCGGCATTTTACGCCCGCAGCGCCCAGACGCCTGGCTACAAGCTCGCGGGGCTTTACCTCATCGACGTTCGCAGCGGACGCAAGGTAAGCTTCTTTAGAGCGCTAGCTCGCTTTGCTTGCTTCGTGCTTGCGGGCTTTAGCGTCATTGGGCTTTTGATCTGCTTTTTTCGCAAAGATAGATTAAATTTACACGACCTGCTAAGCGGGGCTGCGCCCGTCGTGCGAAAGGACGCGCAATGAGCGGGCAAATTTGCGGCATCGACGAGGCGGGGCGCGGCTGCCTTGCAGGACCGCTTTGCGTCGCGGGCTGCGTGCTGCAGCGCGAAATCGCAGGCCTTGCCGATAGCAAAAAGCTAAGCGAAAAGCGCCGCAAGGAGCTCTACGCCGTAATCACCAAAAACTCGCGCTACAAAATCGTCGAAATTTCAAGCGCACAGGTCGATGAGATTGGACTCAGCGCATGTCTAAGATCGGCGCTTGAACAAATTCTCGCGTATTTTATAGGTTTTAGCGGGCAGATCATCTACGACGGCAACGTAACCTTCGGCGTACGCGGGCTTCAGACGCTCGTAAAGGCCGACGCGCAAATCGCCGAAGTAAGCGCAGCGAGCATCCTCGCCAAGGTCACGCGCGACCGCACGATGTATGAGCTCGCGCAGCGCTACCCGCAATACGGCTTTGCGCAAAACAAAGGCTATGGTTCGCGCACGCACATCGCGGCGATCGAGCGGTACGGGCTCACGCCGTTTCACCGTGCAAGCTACAAGATCAAATCGCTGCAACCCTCGCTGTTTGATTAATGCGGCAATAAGCCTGCTTTATCGGCGAGGCAAAGTCCGTCGTTCGGTTGATACTCCGTCGGAAAACGGCACCGAAACTCATATTTGAAGGTAAGTTTGCCGATTTCAACTGATACGACAATCGCTAGTTTTGGCGGGCGGAATACGCTTTTTGCCTAGCTAGCAAGAAATTTAATGGCCCACAGCCTGTGCTCGCGGCTAAAGCCTGTTCTTACGCTGCTTGCAGGAATTTTAGCCGCGCTTTCGTATCTCGCAAGAGTTCGTATAAGGTAGAAATTTTATCTAAAACCGCAAGCTCGGCTCGCTAGCTTATCCGCGCCCGAATAAATTTTAAAATTCCGTGCAGTGTAAATTCAGTCCGCACGCCGCAATAAAGCTTAAAATTTAACCTCGACGACGGGAGAAGCATGGCACTTTAAATTTAAAATCCACGTAAAATTTTGAATGAAATTTTGATATAAAAAAGGCGGCTAAATTTTAAAATTTCATCAAATTTAGCCGCGAGATGAGGTCCTTACTTTCTTTCGTAGAAAATTACTAAAGCGTCTTCTGCCACCCTTTTACCAGTGAACGAACTTGTTTTAATAATATCATCGGCAACATCTTCGGTCACCATAAATTTATCCGACAAACTTATGCTTTTATCGGCATTCACGATAAAATTTAGCTCAATAACAGCTTTTGATGGATACTCTACTTTTTTGCGTCCAAAAACTGCATCATATTGCTCTACTGTTAGCTGCGAGTAATAGACGGCTCTCTTAAGATATTCTATAATATAATCAACGCTATATTCTTTTTGAAATTCCTCTTTTAATTTATCGTCACAATCAACTATCTTGTCTTCATCGTCGAATTCTATTTTGCCTTTAGTTTTAAATGTTTCTTGGAATTTTACCTCATTGAGTTTGCAGTGTTCTTTTGCTAGCTTAAGCAGGCTTTGCTCATCATAGACCTTACTTTTGTAATAAATCATAGCATTACTTAAAGATGTATCCAATGCTCTTTGTTTATAGGATTTAAGGCTCTCGGTTTTATCTTGCACTATCTTTGCTTTCATGCGCTCCATATCCAAGTCGCAGACCATCTTGACCGTCTTTAATCCGCCGTTTTCCTCTCTGCTCCACGTGATATTTTTACACATTTTCGAGCCCTCGATTGCCGTGCCGATACTCATAGACTTGAAATCAGGCAGAGTGTAGTTTTTCACGAGCTCTACTTCGTCCTCGCCACATCCTGCTAAAAACAATGCCGCAAGTACGGCGCTTAGCACATATTTCATCTTTAACTCCTTGAGGTGAATTTTCTAGAAAATAATGCTACCCCCCCCTGCTTAAAAACGGGTAAATTTAGAGCTGAAATTTTAAAATTTCGCCGTTAAAATTCCACGCTCTTAATCTACGAAATTCCACGCGCCGCAATTCTGCCGCGCATGCGGCGCTTTGCGCCTTTTAGCGAAATAGTCTTGCGGTAAAATTACAAGATAAACCGTCCGCATCGCATCGCCGAAATTCCGCGCGCAGTTTCGCGCACGAAGGCGGTAAAATTTAGAAATTTTAACCAAACTTTCGCTATCATCACCGCTTAAATTTTCACCCAAAGGAAACCGATGTTTGAATGGATCGCCTCACCCGAGGCATGGATCAGCCTGGCGACGCTCACGGGACTTGAGATCGTGCTTGGCATCGACAATATCATCTTTATCGCGATTTTGTGCGGCCGCTTGCCCGAGGCGCAGCGCGGACGCGCCCGTATAATGGGGCTCGCGCTTGCGATGTTCACGCGCATACTGCTACTTCTTAGCTTAAGCTGGATCATGGGGCTAACTAAGCCGCTATTTAGCGTGCTTGCGCGCGATTTTAGCGGACGCGATCTCGTGCTGATCGGCGGCGGATTGTTTCTACTCGTCAAATCCACGCTCGAGATCCACTCCAGCGCCACTGGCGAGGCGCACGAGCATAGCGCTAGCAGCGGCAAGGCAAGCTTTGGTGGCACGCTCGTGCAGATCGCCGTTTTGGACATCATCTTTTCGCTCGACAGCGTCATCACCGCCGTGGGCATGGCGCAGCACCTGCCCGTGATGATCCTCGCAGTCGTCATCGCCGTGGGCGTGATGATGCTCGCTAGCGGCGCGATCGCGCGCTTCGTGGATGCAAACCCGACGATCAAAATTTTAGCGCTTGCGTTTTTGATTTTGGTGGGCGTCTCGCTGATCGCCGACGGACTGGGCTTTCACATACCTAAGGGCTACATCTACTTCTCGATGGCGTTTTCGCTACTGGTGGAGCTCATCAATATCCAGATCCGCAAAAAATCCGCCGCGAAATAGAGGGGCGAAATTTTGCGAGATCTGAAAAGCGCGCATGGGGTTTTCTAAATTTCTTTCGCCGCGGCAGATCAAGCTTGCTCGCGGCACGGCTAGGGATTTAAAGCTACAGCCCGCGGCTGCAGACACGGCGAAATTTAGCTTTACGCTGGAGGGCTTGCGCTTTGCGGGAATTTTGGATTTAAGGCGCGACGGACTTTATCTGCCGATACGCGAGGGCGACGAGCTGGCGGTGATATATGAGGCTTTAAGCTTAAATTCCAGCCGCGAGGCTTTGAGGGGCTTAAATTCCAGCCGCAGCGCTTTAAACGGCGCCGATTTAAGCGGTGAAAATTCCGTGCTGCGCCCTAGCTGCGAAACTCCAGACAGCGGAAATTCCACCGCTGCAAATTCAGACTGCGACGCATATAGCGATACGGCGGCAAGTGCGCGCCAAAATTCTGCGGTATCTGATTTAGTGGGCAAAGATCGCAGCGGTATAAGCTCCGCCGCTTTAGGTTTTATCCGTAAAGACTTAAGCGGCTCCATATCTTTAAATTCTACCCGCGAGGAGCACGGCGCCCAGGCAAACCTCGCCGTATCTCCGCTAGATTTCGTTAATCTAAGCCTGGGCGCGCAGCGCTGGAAGGACGCCGGCAGCACGGCACTCGTCGCGATATTCGCAGCCTTCGGCGTAGCGCTAGCTGCGATGAGCATCTACTGCATAATCTTTATTCTTGATGCAAGGGCTCCTGCGGGACTGCTAGCCCTGCCCGTCCTCGCGCCTTTTGCGTATTGTAGCTTCGAGTTTATGCGAAGAGACTGGCGCGCCGCGAAGTTTGGACGCATATTTGCGGCTCTCGCGCACTCCAAAGAGCCCAAGCGAAGCGGCGAAGCAGAGGGTTACGCTAGCGGCGTGCGCGTGCTGCGAAGCGACGACATTTATTATTTCGGCTTCGCGCTGGACGGAGTGTATTTATCTGGCGAAAACAAGCGGCGTATCGTCTCTGACGCGCTACGTGCGGATCAAAATTTAGCGGAGCTCGCGGACGGCGAGAATTGTACGAAATTTAAAAATTTAGGCGCAGAAAATTCCGCAAAATCTACGAGCGTTAAGAATTTTGCGAAATCGGCAAATTCCACAAGCTCTGCAAATTCTACTAACGCAGAAAATTCTATAAATTCCGCCCGCTCCGCCGAAGCCGCGGCGCTCGCTAAGGCGAAGGACGCCCCGCAGAGCTTTGAGCTACAAAACGGCGATATTCTCCGCGCACGCTACAAGGACTACCGCGTAAGCGGACTGTGGAACCAAAGCGGCGGCATGAAGCTCGGCGATACGCGCAGCGGGCTTCGGCGCGCAGCGGATTTTATCGCGGCTGTAGCGCTACAAATAGGTCTGCGTCTAGGCGGAGGGCTCATGCTGACGTGGCTCGGCGATCACATCGGCGGCTCCTTCGGCAACGCCCTAAGCTTCATTGGATTTTTGCTGCTGCTTAGCCTTATGCTTTGAAAGGCGAATTTCAAACGGCAGCCTCCCGTAATTTTGCAACTTCAAGCAATTTCAAATTTCGGAATTTCGCAGAATTCTGCAGCGAGCGGATTTGGATTTTAAATTTTAAGGCGCGGCGAAATTTCGAATTTCAGGCGTGCAGAATTTCGACTACGGAATTTTAAAATTCTAAATTTTAAAGCATAGAATTTCAAGGCGCGGAATTTTAATTTCAGAATTTTAAATTTTACGGTGCAGAATTCCTCGGCGAGGATTGAAATTTTAAATTTCAAAACGCGCGGGATTTTAGGGCGCATAAAATTCCAAAGCGCGAAATCAAAAAGCGGAATTTTAAAATTTCAAATTTTAAGGCGCGTGAGGTCGCAGCACGGAGCGTGAAGCTATAGTGCGCGAGGCTGTGACACGCAAAGCTGTGGCGAGCCGCCTGCTAGCTCCAAATTCTTTCGTTTAGCTTTAGGTTTTTTACGATCGCTAAAAAGTGCGAAAGCTCGCGCTTGAGCTGCGCGGCAGGGTCGCGGCGCAGCACGCTTTCGTCGATGTCCGGCTCGAAATTATCGCGCCCCGTATTTACGAAAATATAAATTTTGCTATCTAAAAAGCTAAGGCTAACGGGCGCGGCTACGGCGCCTGCGAAGCGCAAGAGCCTGCGCATAAAGGCGGGCGTTAGAATATACATCGCGCCCACCGCGTCCTCGCAATACACGGCGAAGGCGGCGTTAAACTCAGCATCGTCCATATCGATCTTTTTTAGCCCGCGGGTGTTCGGTGCGCCGGCGCGAGCGGGAAAAATCAGGGTTTTGGCACTTATGCGTTTGTTAAATTCCGCGTAGAAAAAGGTGCCGAGGATTTCACTTTCCGAAAATCTATTAAATAAGCTCACATCGCAAAATGCAAACCTCACGCCGTCATAAACGCCCGAGACCCTGTCGTTGCCGTATGAGTATCTGTCTAGTCGAAAAAAGAGCCCGGAGAGCTTGAGTTTGGCGGGATCTATACTACCTCCAATATCGTATCGATAGCCGAACGCCTTAAAATAAGGCATTAGATAGTACTCTTTAAAAGCGCGCCGAAATTTTACCGAATAATCTCGTTTGAAGACTCTAAATAATACGAATAAGCTATAAGCAGCCAAGATTAAAATTATAATCGCGAGTAAGATATATTTGGAAATCGTGGGGCGATTTTGTAAATCGTTTAGAAATAGGCTCATAGCAAAAAGGCAGGCAGCGTAGATTATCTTAGCTTTTATGGAGCTTTCATCGCACAAAACGGCTATTATAAGAATAACCGCGAATAATCCGATAAGAGACAACAAATCCGCCATCTCTCCTCCGTCGCGTAGCTTGTATAACAAAAACACGCCGTAGCCGAGCATGCACGCCGCCGCTAAGATCATATTTCTTTTCGCCTTATACAAAAGCCCTAGTCTGATCTGCTCCAGTTCGCTTGCGCTCATCTCGCTCCTTTTAAATTTGAGATGGATTATGACGCTTGCAGGCTTTAAATTTGCTTACGAACGGCGCCGAAATTTTAAAATTTCGGCTTAGATAAATTTGCGATTAAATTTTAACGGCG
>CAURMQ010000045.1:0-12294 GCA_963525765.1 uncultured Campylobacter sp.
AGCATGCCGCTTAGATTGCCGTTGAAGCTATCGTCGATGATGATCTTGCCGCCCGCATCGAGCCGCGCGAGGCGGTGCTCGACGGCGCTAACATGCGCGACGCGGCTTTTGATCTTATCTGCGCTAAGCCCCAAAAATCGCGCGATCTTTATGCACGCGGCGAGATTTGCGGCGTTAAATTTACCCAAAATCGGCGCGAAAAACTCATGTCTCTCGCATAGTTCTCTCCGCCCGTTTAAAATTTTACGCTCATTTGGAGCCTCTTGCGAGCCCCGCTCTTTATCGCCGCAAATTTTATCGTCACGGGCGGCACGGGCGGCTTGTTCGCAAAATTCTTGCTCGCTCCGTTTGGCGCAGGATATGGAATTTGTATCGTTAAAATCGGCGCCGTAATTTTTAGAATTTTTGTCTTTTTCTGCGTATATCGCACTGCCTGCATCTAGGCTTAAATCGCCCTGCTCTTCGCCCTCTGCGGCAGATGTGCCTACGTGCAGCGCAGAATTTTCTCTGCTCGCACCGCTTTCATTCTCGCACAAGTTAAGGCTAAATTTTATTCCGTCCAGATCCGCGCCGTGAATTTCCAGCCCCTCGTCGTAGATAGTGACGCACTCGCTCGGGCTTTTTTGCGTGCAGCTGTGCAAAAACGCATGCTTTAGCCGCGCACTCGTGAGCGCTTCGAGCTTGGTTTTGCGGATGTTTTCGATGCTTTTGAAATACTCGATGTGTTGCGCGCCGATCTCGCCCACGACGACGATCTGCGGCGCCAAAAACTCGGTGATCTCGGCGATATCGCCGCTTAGCCTGGCGCCTGCTTCGGCGATGTATATCTGCGTATCTGCGGGCAGAGCCTCGTTTACGTCGCGCACGAGCCCTGCCAGCGTGTTTACCGAGCGCGGCGTCTTGTAGCAGCGAAAGTCGCTTTTTAAAATTTGATACAAGAAGTTTTTAATGCTCGTCTTGCCGTAGCTCGCAGTGATCTGAATGATCGTAAGCGAGGGCATCTGGGCTAGTTTTTTGCGCGCAGCGGCCTTAAATTTCGCAGCCTGCGCCCGCTCGTAAGCAAAGCTCGCCGCAAGAGCGGCGCCAAGCGGCAAAAAGATCGGCAAAATCGGAGCTTTTTCGGCATAAAAAGCGGCGCTAAAACCGAGCGCGCAGAGTGCTAAAATCGCGAAAAATCGCTTCACGCGCGGCGTAAAGACGAGCTTTTTATCAAGCCTCTTTTGCCAAAGCCACAGCGCGAATGCGTAGACCGCGACGATTAGAATTTTAGTGGCGTGCAAGGCATAGAGGGGCGCGGCGCCGAATTTAGCCGCGCAGAGGCTTGCCGCGATCTCGCAGCCAAAATACGCCGCCAGCGGCAAAATCAAAAAATAGAGGTGCCACGCGGGCTTGGTGAAGTGAAAGATGATGCGCGCGGGCTTGTACGAAAACCACTGCAGGCAGGTGATCAGATAAAAGCCTATAGCAAAAGTAAAAAATATGTGTGTAATAATATTTGATAATGCCATATAAAAGCCTTTTTTGATTTTTTTCTAAAATTGTTGCCTTTTATAACTTTGATTTTGCTTAAAAGTTATTGTTATTAAATTTTTACAAATATTATTGTAAATTCAAATATATTTATGTAAAATAATGAAAAATTTATAAAGGGAGAATATCTATGGAAAATATAGATAAATTAGAAAAAGAGATTGAAAATGGCCAAAGAAATGTATCCTATGATACTAAAGAATATACCATAGAGATAATAGTAAAAAATATTTGGAAAATTTAGATAAAGATAAAAATGAATTTTTTGTTCCAGATTATCAGAGAGAATTTACATGGGATGATTATAGACAATCCAGGTTTATTGAATCTTTGTTAATAGGACTCCCTATTCCATATATATTTTTAGCTGAAACCAAAGAAGGCAGATATGAGATTGTTGACGGCTCGCAACGCATAAGAACATTAGAAGCATTCTTGAATAACAAACTAACTATAAACAATGGGCTAGAAATTTTAGGGTCGCTTGGAAAATATACTTTCGATAAACTCTCGCCATCTAGACAAAGAAAATTCAAAAATATATCTTTGAAAATGATCGTTTTATCTGATAGAACATCTGATAAAACAAAAAATGAAATTTTTGAAAGAATAAATCGAGGAAGTGATTTATTGAAAGATATGGAAAAAAGGAAAGGGATATATCGCGGCAAATTCAATGATTTTTTATATAAGATGGCGCAAAATGAACAATTTAAAAAGTTAACGCCAATTGCACATTGGTTTGAAAAAAGGCAGGAAAGAGAGGAGCTGTTATTGAGGTATTTCGCTCTTACTGACATGTATCCAAAATTTGAAAATAGACCAGGTATTGCAAAACAGCTTGACGAGTATATGGATAAAGAAAATACAAGATTTAAAAATAACCCAGAACTTTTAAAAATAAAAGAAGAAAAATTCTTAAAAATGATTGATTTTGTAAGTAAAGCTCTTCCGAATGGCTTTTCTAAAAAAGGAAGTCAACAAGTCTCACGTTTGTTTTTTGAAGCAATTTCAGTTGGCGTAACGCTAGCAATAGATGAAAACAACAATATAAATACCCAAAAAATAAACCTTGAAAAAATTCTTAAATCAGACGATTTTTTAAAGGCGATATCGGGAGATAGACCAACGCATAGTAAAGACAAAATAAACAAAAGAATAGAGCTTGTTAAAAAATACATATTAAATGGTAATAATAGTAATTATGCTAAGTAGTACATATAACGTATTAATAGAAAGAAAGTATGATTTAGCTAGGATGATTGAACTACTAAAATCTTTAAAAAGAGCAGCAGAAGCTGCCATATTAAAGTCATCTATCATGTTAATGAATTATAATATAATTGAAGGTATATTTTATTCATTATTGCAGGAATTATTTGATTACTTTGCAGACAACAATATTGATATTGAAAAATGGAAAGATTTTGCCAACACTATTGCTATTTATCATTATAAAAATATAGAGTCACCAAAAGGAAAAAAAACAGAAACAGCGCAAAACTTATTGAAATTTAGAAAATTAAACACTATGAGTGTACCAGATTTCAAAGAATATAGTCGAGTAAATAAGTTATTTTCTGGAAACTTAGATCAAAATCAAATTAGATATATTTCTAAAGATTATTTTGGTGTGAATTATAGGGGTAAACAAGGTGATAAATACCTGTATGAAATAAAAGAAATACGAAAAGCGTTAGCGCATGGAGAGCTAAAATACAGTGAGGCATGTAGGAATTTTACAAATGCAGATATAGAGAAATATTCAATCTCTGTATACGACTATATGAAACGAGTTATTGATGCATTTAAATCGAAATATAGTAATAGTTATTTGGTTAAAAGCTCATGAGTTCCTTTTCGATCTGCTCGCCGATAAAATCCGCGCTTTGCAAAAAGAAAAAGTGATCCCCCGCCAGTGGATAAAATTTGCTGTTTTTAACGAGCGAGTGGATCAGCTCGCCGCTTTTTAGGCTAGTGGCGCGATCGTCCTTACCCCAAAAGATGAGCGCATTTTGTGGGCTTAGCGCGGAAAAAATATCGCGAAAGTCCTCATTTACGACGTTTTTTAGCGTCTCGTACATCGTCTTGCTCATACCTGCGGCATCCTTGCTCGCAAACGCGCGCCAAAGCCCCGCAAGTCCAAGTCTTTTTAAAATTTTAAAAATCGCGATCTTGGCGCGCACGACAAAGGGCTTCGGCTCGATGATGCCTGCGCTGCTTAGTAGTATGAGATTGCGCGGGGCCAGCAATGCAGCGATCTTGCCGCCGAAGCTGTGCCCCATGATCGCCGCGGGCTGCCTGCCAAAAGCCGCGATAAAGGCGCGCATAATCTCCGCGTAATCCTTGCTGCCAAGGGCGCGCGCAGGCTGCGAGCTGGCGCCGAATCCAGGCAGATCGACGCACACTAACGCGTAACGGCGGAATTTGTCCGCAAAAACCCGAGACATAAGCGCTTTGTTTGCACCCCAGCCGTGCAACACCAAAATATATTCGGCATGCTGCAAATTTGAAATTTCGTAGCTGATTTTGTAGCTCTCACCGCCGCAGACGAGCTCCTTACTCGCCACCGCCGCTCCTTTTGGCGTAAACGGCCTTGAGTAGCTCGACCGCCTTTTCGAGCCGCTCAAACTCGCTCATGCTGATCATCACGGCTTCAAATTTATTGTTTTTGACGATCAGGGCTTTTTTAATCTCTTGATTTTTGATCTTGTTTAAAACGGTGCTGAAGTTGCGCACGATCTCGGTAGCGGTATAAATTTCGTCTTGATTTATCATGGCTTGACCTTTGGGGTAAAATTTTACGCAAAATTTAGCGTAAAATTTTAAACGATTGGCTACTTATTAGCGGTGATTTTGGTGATCAGCTCGTAGCTTACAGGGATCTGCCTCATCGGCGGCAGCGACGAAGCAAGAGCTGCTAAAACCTCGGAGAAATCATCAAATAGGTAGTTTGCGAGGCTGCCTGGGTTTGGATTTATCTCGTTTAGATAAATTTCACCCTCTTTTTCAAAAAAATCGCAGCGAATTAGCGCGCCATCGAATGATCCTGCGTTATAAATCCGCGTAAAGGCATCTTTCATCTTGCCCTCTAGCAAAGCGCCAGGACGAGCGGGCTCGATCGCGCCACTACGCGAAAAATCCAAATATTTACGATCGAAATTTAAATAGCCCTCTTTTTTTGGCTCTTCGATGTTTGAAAATACGATTTTGCCGTCTATTTTAGCGCCTGCGAGATTGAATTCCTTTACGTTTTCCCAGTATGGCTCTACGATCGCGCTGTCGTCCAGCTCAAAAGCCTGATCCAGCGCGTAGCTAAACTCGCTTTCGTTCTTGGCTACCGAAATTCCGATGCTAGAGCCCAAATGAGCGGGCTTAACGATGATCGGAAAATTAAAATTAGGCAGGCTAGTACGATTTACGATCTCATACGGCAAGGTTTTTACATTTGCGATTGCGGCTAAGTGCTTGGTTAAAATTTTATTATAGCTTAGCACGCTAGCTTCTATGCGAGGTCCGATATAAGGGATGCCAAAAAACTCAAATAGAGCTGCCATTTTGCCATCCTCGCCGTCGCAGCCATGGATTAGATTGATATATGTGCCGACTTCTAGCATGCTTTTGCTAAACATTCCACTCTCAAAAAATCCGCCTGCACCGATACTAAGCTCTTTTGCTTTAGCATAGCCGCCCTGCTTAAAATATGCCGCGCGCATATTTTTATCCTCAATGCGGTAAAATTTACGATTTTTATCGCAAAATACAAACTCCAAGTCCCAGCCTTTTAGGGCATTTTTGACAGCAATTGCCGAGATGATACTTATTTCGTGCTCATAGCTTTGAGCTCCAAAAACTAAGCCAAATTTCATTGTTTTCCTTCAAATTTTATTTTCTACGCTAATTTTTTTAACGCCTCTTTGACAAGATCTGACGTATTTGTGCTGCTGCAGCCCGCTAAAATTTGATTGATCTTATCGCGCTTAAATCCAAGGCTTTGTAGCGCGGACGCCGCTTCATTTTTATAAGTCTCGCTAGGACCGAATTCCATTAGCTTCGCATCGCCTAGTTCAGCAATGATCCGTCTAGCGGTCTTTGGGCCGATACCCGGAACTGAAGTTAGCGTCGCAGCATCCCCCGTAGCTACGCAACGCGCAAAATCCTGGGGAGCGAGCGTCGAACAAACCGCCATCGCCGTGCTTGCACCTACACCGCTAAGCTTGATTAGAGTTTCAAACATCTTTTTTTCATTATCGTCTAAAAACCCATACAGCAAATCGGCATCCTCGCGCAGAATTTGTACGCACGTAAGCTCGGTCAGCTTGCCCTGCGTGAGCTTCGCGGAGGTATTTAATGACAATGAAAGAGCGTAGCTTACGCCGCTAGCGCATTTAATGACGCAAGCAGTGGGCTCCTTGCGCGTGATAATTCCTTCGATCGCTGCTATCATCTAAGAGCCTTTAAAATTTCGTTTATGCTCTCATTAAGCGCCAAATTTAGAGCATTATAAATGCTTTGCGAGCTAGGATCAGGCACGAAAACGCGCTTAGTGACGATGCCTGATTTTATGCTTTCTAAAGAATTTAAAATTTCATATCCCATCGTGACGGTTGCTTGATCGTTATTTATCTGAAGCGCTACGATGCTGGTTTTTAGGCGCAAATCCCGCTCTTTTGGCACAAAGATCGGATTTAGCGAGCAGGTGGAAAATGCCGCATCAAGCAGTGCCTTATATACCATCTCGCTAGGCATCGTGATAAATTTGGCGTCGCTTGCGAACCGCGTTCGGTTTCTAAAATCCACTATTAAAATATCCCGCCTATCGACGAGATCTGTCGCTGTGATGGTGTCGATAAAGATATTTTTGCGCGCGCCGCTAGGATTTACGCAGCGCTTTTGATCATAACGCAGCTCGTAGTAGGTGTATGGCTTAGCCTGCTTAGCTAAGCAGCCGCCTAAAAATATCGCCGCCAGCGTCGCAGCAAGCGTAAACTTTATAAAATTTTTCATCTTTATTCCTTTTTATCGTCGCGATCCGCGCCTTTAGAAGTGTCTTTGAAAAAGAAATCGTAAGGATTGTCCTCTAGCCTAAACATCGCGCCTTGGAATTCTCTAAGCGATTTTTTTAGCTCGCGAAGAGTGTTTTTTGCCTCCTCAAGTGTAGGATCCAAGATTGCTTTTAGATTGTACTCGCCGCGATCGATACGCTTAGTGATGATGCCTGCGGTTTTATCCAGTGAATTCGATAGATTGGCAGCACTCACGGCAAAAGCATTTAGATTATCTAGCAGCGCGTCTAGCTCCTTCTCGCGCTCATTTAAATTCGCTATAAGAGTATTTACGTTAGCAAGCAGCGCGTCTAAGCTTTGGAATTTTTTCTCATCACTTAGCTCAGCGCTAAATTTATCCATCGAAGATAGAATTCTATCCACTTTATCGGTATTTTGCTTAGACAACAGCCCGTTAATCTTAAAGATCATCTCACTCACGCTATCGGTGATAACTTCGGCTTTGGAGCCGATTTTATCAAGAAGCGTTTTATCCAGCGCAATTATCGGCTTTTTATCATTCGGCGGAAAAAGCTTGCCGCTTCCTTTCGTGATATTTATAAACGCGATTCCGCTTATGCCTTGAGATTCTACCTTGGCGACGCTATCTTGCGAGATCGGCAGTTTGCTTTTTACCGAAATTTCAATCTCGATGATCGCATTTTCGATATCGGCAAAGTCGATACTTTTGATGATGCCCGCATTTACGCCGATAAATTTAACCTCGGAATTCTCCTTAATGCCTACGGGAAGCTCTTTTGTGTGGATATAGTAGGAGCGGTAGCTTTCGCTGCGATCAGTCTTTGTAAGCATCCACCACATAAACGCCGTAAGAGCCGCGACGCAGATCATAACAAATGCGCCTACTATAGTATATGAAGTTCTATTTTCCAATCTTTTCTCCTAATTTCAGAGCGTAAAATTTAAGCCCTGCGATATGCCTTAAAATAGCCATTTGGGCTTAAATTTTAAAACTTAGCACTTTCTCAAATAGTCGCAAAATTTGCAGAATCATCTGAGTTTAAATTTTAAAGCTTAGCGTGCATTTTGAAATTTCAAAATATCGTCGCGCCGTATTTTAGCGTAAAATTCTACCGCCCCGATTTAAATTTAACGCCGCTTGCTCGTTTAAATTTTAAAATTTAATGCGCTATCCAATAAATGCGCCCTTAAATACGACCCGCCTAAATTTTAAAATTTCGATTGAGCCGCTAAGGTCTAAATTTTAAAATTTAAGCCCTGCGGAGCCCGGAATTCCTCGCTAGGTTTAAAATTTAAAATTTTCCCGCCGCTATTTTAAAATTTCAGCTCCTACCTATCTAAATTTTACTCGCCGCGAGCTGTATTTTAGCTCGGTAAATTTCAAAGCTCAATCCCTTTGCCTCATCTTAAATAGCTCTTCGAGCGGATTATTCTCTAGGTTTGAAATCTCCTCGATGTTTCCTTCAAAAGCGATTTTTTGATTATCCACGATCAAAAATCGATCCAAAATGTCAAAGATACTATCCACGTCGTGCGTCACCATCACGACCGTGACGCCAAGGCTGTCTCTAAGCTCGCAAACAAGCCTATCAAGGGCTCTGGCGCTGAGCGGATCAAGCCCCGAGTTTGGCTCGTCCAAAAATAAAATTTCAGGGCTAAGTGCTAGCGCGCGAGCCAGCGCCACACGCTTTTTCATACCGCCGCTAAGCTCGTTTGGCCTAAGCGCAGCGGCCTCCTTCTTAAGCCCCACCTTTTGGATCCAAAACATCGATAGCTCATCTATCTCGAGCTCGCTAAATTTAGAGTATTCGCGCAGCAGCACGCCTACGTTTTCGAGCACGCTCATCGAGCTGTAAAGCGCGCCGAACTGAAACATCACGCCGCATTTTAGGCGGATCTCGTTTTGCTCCGCCTCGCTCGCGCGCCAAATATCGCGCCCGAAAATTTTAATCTCGCCGCTTTGCGGGCGCTTTAAAAATATGAGCGTTTTCATTAACGTCGTTTTGCCGCTGCCGCTGCCGCCTAGGAAGCCGTAAATTTCGCCCTTTTTGACGCTAAAGCTTACGCAATCGTGCATAACGCGCGATCCGTACGCGGTAGTAACGTCGCGCGCGACTATAATTTTAGCGCTTTCGCTGGATTGCATTTGCTCGCTCATAGCCCGATTTCCGAAAACAAAACTGCAAATACCGCGTCGATCGCAATGACCCAAAATATCGCGTTTACGACGCTAATGGTAGTGTATTCGCCGATGCTTTGGGTATTTCCTTTGACCTCGAAACCCCGCATGCAGCCGATGATAGCGATAAATGCCCCGAAAAACGGCGCTTTAATCATACCTACTAAAAAATGCCTAAGCTCTACAGAAGCCTTAAATCTATCCAAATAATCGCTAAAGGCTATGTCTAAATACGCGTCACACACGATCATCTGCGCAAGGATACTCACGCCGTCTGCGATAAAAATGACTAGCGGCATGATTAGTACCATCGCGATAATGCGCGGCATCGCAAGAAAATAAAACGGATCAAAGCCCATCGTCCTCATCGCATCGATCTCTTCTGTGATCTTCATCACGCCGATCTGCGCCGTAAAGCTAGAAGCCGAGCGACCCGCGATGACGATAGCAGCGATAAGAGGCGCTACCTCACGGAGCGTTAAAGCACCCATTATATCGATGATATAGATGCTGGCACCAAATTTAGAAAGCATATCCGAGCCTATGTAAGCAAGCACGATACCGATCAAAAATGCCGTCAATGAGACTATGAAAAGCGCGTCTATGCCGCTATCTTTGATGAAATTTACGGTTTCTTTGAAGCGGAATTTCATCGGATGAATTATAAAAGCTGCGAGTTTGGAGAAAAACTCGCCCAAAAAGCTTGCAAGGCTTAGCAAGCCTAAAATTCCAAGATGGCAATAAAGTCCGATCTGTGCTAAAAAATTTAGCCTGCGAGATTCGGGCACGTAGCTAAAATCGATCGTTTTATCATCCATAAAGCTTAGAATTTTGGCGGCTTTACTGCTATCCTCCACAAGGCTAACCCGCTTGCCGGCAAGGGCGTTTTTGATCATCAGCGCCATGAAATAGTCTAAATTTGAAATTTCGCTTAAGCTTAGCTCCAGCTCGTTTAAATTTTTTACCGCTTTTTTTAGTGCAAGTAGCTGGGAGCGCGAGCTTTTGTAGTTCCACTGCCCGCGTAGCGATAAGGTATTTTTCCCGCCCGAGCTTTCGAGCGAAAAGGCTAAATTCCGCAAAAATTTCTCTCCAAAATCAAAAAATAGGGGAAATTATAATATAATCAACCTTGGCATTTTATAAAATTTAATGGAGATTTATGCTCAGAGGCTTTTTTACAAATAGCGTAGGCACGCTGGTTTCGCGAGTTTTGGGTTTCGTGCGCGACCTGCTTACCGCATCGGTTTTGGGCGCGGGAATTTACAGCGATCTGTTTTTCGTAGCGTTTAAACTGCCCAATCTTTTCCGCAGACTATTCGGCGAGGGAGCCTTTACGCAGGCTTTTTTGCCTAGCTTTACCGCCGCGCGCAAAAAAGGAATTTTCGCCGCAGCGGTGCTTATTAAATTTAGCATTTTTATCGCGCTTTTAACGGCGCTCGTGCTGCTTGCCGCGCCCGTTTTTACTAAAGTTTTGGCATACGGATTTAGCGCCGATCAGATCGGTCTTGCGGTGCCATATGTGCGGATAAATTTTTTCTACCTCACGTTTATCTTCGTCGTTACGCTCTTTGCCTCGCTGCTTCAGTATCGCGATCACTTCGCTACGACGGCGTTTTCGACCGCGCTTTTAAATTTAGCGATGATCGCGGCGCTTCTACTGGCTCGCGGCAAAGACGGCGCTACAGCGGTGCTCTATCTTAGCTTTGGCGTAGTAGCGGGCGGACTTTTGCAGCTAGCGGTGCACGTTTATGCGCTGAAATTTACCGGTATGCTGCGCGTCTTAGCCGGCGGCTTCGCGCGGCTTGCGCGGGGTGATAAACCGCAGACGCAGGGCTTTTATAAAAATTTTTTCGCGGGCGTGTTCGGTGCGTCGGCGCTTCAGCTAAGCTCGTTTATAGATACCTTTTTTGCGAGCTTCCTTGCTAGCGGCAGTATCAGCTATCTCTACTACGCAAACCGCATATTTCAGCTGCCGCTCGCGCTTTTTGCGATCGCGCTTAGCACGGCGATCTTTCCGCGCATGAGCAAATTTGTAAAAGCTCGCGACGACGCGCAAGCCCTGGCACTCGTGGAGCGCGGATTTTACTTCCTTTTGGCGCTACTCGGGCTCTCTGCGATAGGCGGCGTGATGCTGCGAAACGAGATCACGCAGCTGCTATTTGAGCGCGGAGAATTTACCCGCCAAAATTCCATCGAATGCGCCGCAGTTCTCGGCGCGTATATGGTAGGGCTCGTGCCGTTTGGATTGTCTAGGATTTTTTCGCACTGGCTGTATGCGAATATGAAGCAGAAGCTAAGCGCGAAAATTTCGATCTGGTGCGTCTTTATAAACGTCGCCTTGTGTGCGCTGTTTTTTAAACCGTTCGGAGCGGTGGGGCTTGCGTTTGCAAGCACGATAACGGGAGCGTTTCTACTCGGCTTTAATCTCTATTTTTTTGGATTTAATAACTTTTTGGCTATAATCCGCGCAAAAAAAATTATTGCGATCGCGGCGCTTTGTGCGGGCGAAGCGGCGATTTTATACATTTTAAAAGGCTTGTATTATGGTAATTTATGATAGTTTGAGTAAAAAGAAGCTCCCGTTTAAGCCTATTAGCGAGGGGTTAGCGCGCATTTACGCCTGCGGCCCGACCGTTTATGACGATGCGCATTTGGGGCACGCAAAAAGCGCCGTGAGCTTCGATCTGCTGCGCCGCGTACTGCAGGCCGAGGGCTATGAGGTAAAATTTGCGCGAAATTTCACCGATATAGACGATAAAATTTTAAAAAAGATGGAGCAGAGCGGCAAGAGCCTCGAGGAGATCACGGAGCTTTATACTCGCAGATACTTGCAGGATATGAGCGCGCTAAACGTCGCGGACGCGAGCATTTCGCCCAAGGCGACCGAAAATATCGCCGCGATCTGCGAGCTCATATCTTCACTTCTTCAAAAAGGCTTTGCCTACGAGATCGCAGGGGACGGTATCTACTTCGACACGCGCAAGGACGGGGATTATCTAAGCCTTAGCGGCAAAAAAGAGGGCGCCAGCAAAAACATCGCCCGCGTCGCCTCAAACGATGCTAAGCACGACGAGAAGGACTTCGTGCTGTGGAAATTTGACGAGAATTGGTTTAATAGCCCGTTTGGCAAAGGGCGCCCGGGCTGGCACAGCGAGTGCGTCGCGATGATTTTAGCACACCTTGATAGCGGAGACGCTAAATTTTGCATCGACATTCACGCAGGCGGCGCCGATCTGCTCTTCCCGCATCACGAAAACGAAGCTGCGCAGTGCCGCTGCGCCCGCCATAGAGCGCTAAGCAAATACTGGCTTCACAACGGCTTCGTGCAGGTAAATAACGAAAAGATGAGCAAGAGCCTAGGCAACTCCTTTTTTGTAGGAGACGCCCTAAAAATCGCTCCAGGCGAGGCGCTGAGATTTTATCTCTTAAGCTCGCATTACAGGGCAAATTTTAATTATTCGGTGACCGATCTGCTTGCGAGCAAAAAGAGGCTCGATAAAATTTACCGCCTTAAAAAGCGCGTCCGTGACGTTTTAGCTCCCGCTGCGGGGCAAAATT
>CAURMQ010000046.1:0-12277 GCA_963525765.1 uncultured Campylobacter sp.
GGAAAAGTATGCTAAATACCGTCATAATCCTGCTTTTTGCGTGGTCGCTAAGCTCTGTTATCAAAGAGCTCGGCACTTCGCGCTATCTAGTCGAGCTTCTAAGCGACGCTACGCCGCGCTTTGCGCTTGCGATCGTAATCTTCGTGCTTAGCTCGTTTATATCCTTTTCAACGGGCACAAGCTTCGGCACTATGGGCATCGTCACACCTTTAGCCGTGCCGTTAGCGCACGCCGTGGGGCAAAAATACGGACTTAGCGGCGAGGAATTTCACGTTTTCATGTGCGTAAATATCAGCGCAGTACTCACCGGAGCGATCTTTGGCGATCACTGCTCGCCGATTTCGGATACGACGATCCTCTCTTCGATGGGCGCAGGCTGCGATCACATCGAGCACGTAAGCACGCAGATGACCTATGCGCTGGTCGTTTGCGGCATCAGCATTATTTGTGGATACCTGCCCGCGGGCTTTGGGCTTAGCGTGTGGGGATGTTTGATCTTGGGTATCGCGGCTATCATTCTTTTATTGCGCGTAGTGGGTAAAAGAGTGGATGTATGAATTGCGAAAGCTTCGGTAGCTGCGGCAGCTGTACGCTCGGTGAGCCTTACGAAGATCAAATTTTATACAAAAAACAGCTGATCGCCGATAAATTTAGAGAATTTTTTGACGGCGAGTTTGAGTTTTTCGCTTCAAGTCCGCAAAATTACCGCATTAGGGCGGAATTTGGCATCTGGCACGATATTTGGCATAGCGCATTTGATCTTGCCTACACGATGGGCGGCGCACGTAGCAAGAAAATTTTAATTAACGAATGCCCCAAGGTAGCGCTTCCTATCGCAAATTTAATGCCGCGGCTGCTAGAGGCGCTTAGGCGGAGCGAAGCTTTAAAAGAAAGGCTCTTTGGCGTCGAGTTTATCTCGTGCGCTAGCGGGATTTTGGCGACGTTGCTTTATCACAAGCGCCTGGGCGAGCGCGAGCAGGGGGCGATTTGCGAGCTGGCGGGCAAGCTTGGTATCAGGGTTATGGCTCGCGCGCGCGGACAGAAGCTGCTAAGCGGCGAGCTAAGCCTCACAGACGAGCTTTGCGTGGACGGGCGAGTTTATAAATTTCGCTTCGGCGAAAACGCCTTCATCCAGCCCAACCGCGGCGTGAACGAAAAGATGATCGCCTGGGCGAGAAGCTGCGTGGACTTCGGCAAAGAGGGCACGAGCGAAGTGTGCGGCGCACAGAATTTCGCCGCTAGGAATTTTGCTGAAAAAAATTTTACCTCGCAGAATTCCGTCGTAAAAAATTCCATAGCAAAGAATTTCGCCAAGCAAAATTCGAGCCACGAGCAGTCCGCTGCGCAAAATTCTACGGATAGAAATTTCGCTTCTGAAAATTCCACCGAATTGGATGCCGTTTGCCGGAATTCCGTTAAATCAAATTTCGTTTGCGCAGAATTTAGCGGCAAAAATTCCGCGAAATTTAACTGCGCGTCCGCAGGCGAGAGCTCTACGGATAATAATTTCGCTCGTAAGGATTTGGACGCGCAAAATTCCGCCGCACAAAATTTCATCGAACAGAATTTGACCGCGCAAAATTTGGATTGCGAAAAGCAAAGCTTGCAAAATTCAGCCTACGAGGGGCGCGCCGCGCAAAATTCGAGCCACGAGCAGTCCGTAGCACAAAATTCGAGCTGCGAAAAACATGCCGTGCGCCAAGAAAGCTCCGCCGCGCGCGATCTGCTGGAGCTTTACTGCGGGCACGGCAACTTTACTATCCCGCTTGCGGCTAAATTTAACCGCGTGTTGGCGAGCGAAATTTCAAAAAGCTCAATCGCGAATGCGCGCATAAACTGCGAGCTCAACGGCGTTTGCAATGCGCAATTCGTCCGCCTTAGTGCAGATGAGCTAATGAGCGCATTTGCGCGGCAGCGCGAGTTTGAGCGGCTAAAGGGGATCGATATTTTCAGCTACGATTTTTCGCACGTCTTGATCGATCCGCCGCGAGCGGGGCTCGAGCCTAGCGTGATTGATTTCATAAAAAATTTTCAAAATTTGATCTACATCTCCTGTAACCCGCAGACGCTTTTTGAAAATTTACGCTCGCTTTGCGCTACGCACGAGGTGCGCAGGTTTGCGATCTTCGATCAGTTCGCGCATACGAGCCATATCGAATGCGGCGTGCTGCTGCGGCGCAGGAGTTAAGCGGAGCTAAAACCGAAGCTGCGGATTTAGGCTGCGCGCGGGATAAAATTCCGC
Organism: uncultured Campylobacter sp.; assembly: GCA_963525765.1. Taxonomy (GTDB): domain Bacteria; phylum Campylobacterota; class Campylobacteria; order Campylobacterales; family Campylobacteraceae; genus Campylobacter_B. The sequence goes on from CAURMQ010000046.1 coordinate 2,243, forward strand.
CTAAAATATGTATAATAACAAAATTTAAAATTACGAAAGGAAGTAGATGGTTGATCTAAATAAAATCATCCAAGCAAAGCGCACGATAAACGATTTCGTCTATAAAACGCCCTTTGCTCTGGCGCCGAAGCTCAGCAAGCTTTACGGCGCGGAAGTGTATCTCAAAAGCGAGAATTTGCAGCGCACCGGCGCGTATAAGATCCGCGGCGCTTACAATAAAATCGCGCACCTAACGGATGAGGAGCGGGCGCATGGAGTAATAGCTGCAAGCGCGGGCAACCACGCCCAGGGCGTAGCGATGAGCGCGCAAAAATTCGGCGTGCATGCCGTGATCGTAATGCCTGAGGCCACGCCGTTACTTAAGGTAAGCGGCACGAAGGCTCTGGGTGCAGAGATCATCCTAAAGGGCGATAATTTCGACGAGGCGTACGCGTTTGCGCTGGAATATGCCAAGGAGCACAATCTAACGTTCGTCCATCCCTTCAACGACGAGTTCGTACAAGCGGGCCAAGGCACGATCGCGCTTGAGATGATCGAGGAGGTCGCAGATCTTGAATACATCGTCGTTCCAGTAGGCGGCGGCGGGCTTGCGACGGGTGTTTGCAGCTGCGCCAAGCAGATCAACCCCGACATCAAAATCATCGCCGTAGCCGCCAAGGGCGCGCCTGCGATGCACGATAGCTTCGTCGCGAAAAAGCCGCTAAATTCCAAATCGGTCCGCACCATCGCCGACGGCATCGCGGTGCGAGATACTAGCGAGATCACGCTCTCTACGATCATCGAGTGCGTCGATGAGTTCGTGCAGGTCGATGACGAGGAGATCGCAAGCGCGATACTCTATCTGCTCGAGCAGCAAAAAATCATCGTCGAGGGCGCGGGCGCGGCAGGCGTAGCGGCGCTGATGAACGCGAAATTTGCATTCCCCGCGGGCGCAAAGATCGGCATCATCCTAAGCGGTGGCAATATCGACGTGCAGATGCTAAACATCATCATCGAAAAAGGCCTCATAAAATCGCACCGCAAGATGACGATCAACGTCACGCTCGTCGATAAGCCGGGCGCGCTTACTGGGCTTACAGAAATTTTGCGCCGCGCCAACGCAAACATCGTCAAAATCGACTACGACCGCTTCTCGACCAATATCGAGTACGGCGACGCGCAGATTACGATCACGCTTGAGACCAAAGGCAAGGCTCATCAAGAGGACATCGCCTGGGCGCTCAAAAACGCAGGGTATGATTTCAGGGAGATTTTGTAAAATTACGCTGGAGTTTGTAAAATTTATTTTCGCTCGTGAATTTGCCTGAAATTGCAAAATTTACTCGCTTGTATTCTGATCGAGGCTTGCAGCGGGTAAATTTTAAATTTACATCCGCTTATACCCGCTGCGCCGAAACACTTTGCGGCTCGTGGTTTTAAATTTTACGTAGAATTTAAAATTTCAAATATGCGGCGCAAGCCGCAGTTTGAATAACGCGGACGCAGTCCGCCCTGCTAGCGTCGCGCGGGTGGGGGTTGGTAAGGGGGCGGGCGCGCCTCGCAACTCTGAGCGCCGCCCCCTTACGGATTATGTGTAACGCATACGCGGGCTCGAATTTATAAAGATTTCACTATGTTAAATTTTAGTATTTTTAGCTCTTTGTGTATTTCTCTCGGGGCGGGAAGGATGCCCCAATTGCGAGGTCACACTTCTCGCAGAGGCGGCGCTGCCCCGCAGCACCGCATTGCTCCGCTCGCCCACAAATCCCACCCATCCCCCGACGACGCTAGCGGTGCAGGCTGCGCCTGAGTTTAATTCTAATGAAACGAACAAGCATAAAATTTCGTGTGCCGTAATTCAAGCCATATCAAAATTTAACATTAGCCACAAGGCTGACCCCCGGCACGCTCAAGGGGCGAGCTTCCAGCTCGCGTTAAATTTATAATTGTGCTTCGATTCTTTAAAATTCTTTCTTTGATTTCAAAATTTCGCGTCGCAAAAATCGCAAAATTTCAATTGCACTACAAATCGGCGCTGTATTTTGCTAAAATACCGATAAAATTTTAAAGGATGAAATTTGGAAAATTTTGCTTTTCTTCTAAATTTAGTGATATTTTGCATCTTGGTTTTTATGTTTTTTAAGATGCGCAAAAGCGGCGAGCAGGCGGGCAAACCGCAGATCGCCACCGACATCACGCGGCTTAAAAGCATCGGCGAGCTGAGCGTTTTTAAAATTTACTCCAAAGAGATCGTCACGCGCAAGCAAAACGTAGGCAGCGGGCTGCTGGGCTCGCTCGTTTCGCCGCTGATGACGAAAAAGCAGATCGCCATCATCTTCGAGTTTGAGATCGAGTTCGTTTACGACCTGCTAAGCCCAGAGTTTGCGATACTGCCGCAGGGCGAGGATCGCTACGAGATCAAGATGCCGCCGTGCAAATACAAATACTCGATCAAAGATATGAAAATTTACGACGAGAAAAACGCCAAGTTACTGCCGTTTCTGCTGCCCGATTCGCTAAATGGGCTGTTCGGCGCGAGCTTTGACGAAAGCGATAAAAACCGCCTCATCGACGACGCAAAGGACGAGGTCAAGCAGCTCTCGCTAAAAATCATCAACGATCTTGGCGGCAAGATCCACAAATCCGCGACCGACACGCTGGAGGCGATCGCCAAGAGCTTCGGCGCAAAGGAGGTCGGATTTATCTTTCAGGACAAGGCGCTTCAGACGATCGATATAAGCTCCAGCGAGATCGCAATCGATAAGTCGCTAAAATCGCAGATCGAGAAGTAGATGGAGCTTTTCAAAGCGCTTTTTAAAATTTACTTCGCCCGCATGCTCGCGTTTATGGATGCTTGCGCGAGGGCTTGGCAGCGATTTTACGAGCCGATTAGGCTGCGCAAAGAGAAGAAGCGTCTGCGTGCGAAGGGTTATTTTACCGAGGATGCGACGTGGGCGGAGTTTTTCGCGGATTTTAAATTTTGCAAATGCTTTATCATCAAAAAAATCCTCTATCCAAACTTCTACGCGATCAAAAACTCCTCCAAATGGGAGGCGGGCTCAAAGCGAGCTAGCTTTACGGTAGGTTCGTTTGCATACGACGAGATCGCGTGGGTGTGGGTGCCGCAAGCCTTCGACGGCGGGCGGAAAAACGATCTAGCGAAGCTAAAAGATCTACTACAAAAAATCCCCGCGCTGCGCTACGAGCAGAGCGACACCGGGATTAAAATTTTCGGCTACGAGTAAGGTAATTCGGCCGGCGAAAATTTGGTGATGAAATTTGGTGATGCGCCCGCGCCGAGAAATTTCACGCATTCGCTGCGAAATTTCGATACGTTAGCGCCTCGTACATGCACGTTTGCTCGGCGTGAAATTTGCACGCTCCGGGCTGCTGCGAAATTTCGCGCAAATACCCGCTGCATAAATTTGATGCAAAAAGCGGGCTTGCATTTTGCGCGTAAATTCTGCGCGAGCGTGCGTCTGTGCGTGGGATTTGCGCGCGGCAGTTGTTTTTGGTGCGGTGTCTTGCGGATTTAAATTTATGCACTCAATCGCGTCGTATTTTTGATACGCGGCACGGCACGGAATTTTGCCGTTTAGGAAGCGCGCCGTGCGGCAAATTTCGCAACAGAAAATGTCGCATCAATTTCGCCGCATTCAAATTTCGGCAGGTAAAATTTGCCTTGCGGCATCGTGTCGCGCAAAAATTCGCCGATCGCGGCGCAAAAACAGACGCGCTCAATTTTGCGGTAGAGATTTCGGCGCGGCACAATTTGTAAGCGTAAAATTTACCGCCTGTTCTCATTGCGTTGGCGTGAGCCGACTTGAAGCGCGGCACAATTTGTGGATGCGAGACTGCGCCGCAGCGGTTCCAGCGATGTGGCAGATGTAAATTTAAAAATAAAGAGCAAAAATGGTTCAACTACTACTTGATAAAGCGAGGGCTCTGCTTGCGCCCGCGCCGAAATTTTATTTCGGCCTATGCGGCGCGGTGGGTGTATTTTGGCTCGTCGTCGCGCTTAATTTGATCGTTTGCGCGGCGCGGGCGTATTACTTTTACGGCGTGGAAGATCGCATATTTTCGCGGATCTTTGAGGATTTTTGCTGCATTTTGATCATAAATTTGCTCATCTTTCATCTCTGCTTCGTCGTTTTTAGAAGATTTTTCGGGCTTGCCGCTCTGTTTGCGCTGGCGATCAATGCGCTTTGTGCGGCTATCTCGCTCTTTTTGGTCATTTTTTTCGACTCCGCTTTTAACGTCGTCGCGCTCGATGCGATAATCCACACCGACGCGAACGAAAGTAAGGAATTCGCCGCGCAATTTCTCAGCGCGGGCGTGATCTGCTCTTTGCTCGCATTCGCGACCGCGACGTTTGTCGCGCTGAAGTTTAAAAAAAAGCTCGTGCAGCGCGAGGCTGCGAGCCGCATTTAGCGTGATCTATCCGATTTGTGTGGTCATTTTTTGCATTTTTACGGCGACCAAAATCGCAAGCGGCGGCGAGCGTTATCGCGCGACGCTCGGCACATACGCTCCGCTTGAGTTCGCGTTCGTCGTAAAAGATTATCTCGGCGATGCAAATTTCCTTGCCGATTTGCAAAGCATCGATCGTGGCTACGACGAGGCGAAGAGGGCGAATTTCGCGCTTGATTTTAACGCAACGCAGATTAAAAACGTCGTGCTGATTATCGGCGAGAGCCTGCAGCGCGGCCATATGTCGCTTTACGGATACGGCAAAGATACGACGCCTTTGCTAAACGATCTGCAGCGGCGGGGGCTGCTTATTAAATTTAGCGATACGGTTTCGTGCTACGGCGCGACCAATCCCGCGCTGATGCGGATACTTAATTTCAGCGACTACGAAAGCGAGCGCGAAAGGCCGTGGTTTGAGAGCCTTAGCATCATCGATATGTTCGCGCTGAGCGGCTTTCGCACGATGTGGATCAGCAATCAAGAAGCCTTCGGCAAATTTGCCCTTAGCGCAAAAAGTGCCGCCGATCGCGCCGAAAAAAAGCATCTTTCTTTCCACAAGCGATCAGCTCGATAGCATGCGAGTCGCGCACGACGGCGCGCTGCTGCCGATCATCAAAGAGGCGAAAAAATCGCAGCGCGAGCGAAATTTCTACGTCGTGCATCTCATGGGAAATCATATGGAGTATAAAAAACGCTATCCCGAGGAATTTGATAAATTTAAAAGCGACGATATCGCCTTACCGTTTACGCAAAAGCAAAAGGTCGCCCTCGCGTGCTACGATAACAGCGTGCTGTATAACGACTACGTGGTGAATGAAATTTATCGGATGAGGACAGCCTCATCGTCTATCTCAGCGATCACGGAGAGAATATCTATGAGCAAAACGGCCTCATCGGGCACAACATCAATACCCGATTCACCTACGAAATTCCGCTGCTTTTCATCGCTTCAAAAAGCTTTATTGCCGATCATGCGGAGCTTTGGCGGCGCATAGGCGCGGCGAAGGACGAGCCTTTTATGAGCGACAATCTGGCTCACGTGCTCGCCGATATTTTAGGCATAGAGCCGCTGCAGTTTAACGTGCGCAAAAGCCCGCTGCGCGATGAATTTGACGCTTCGCGCAGGCGAATGACGAACGGGGTGGATTACGACGAAAATTTAAAAGGTAGGGGAGGATACGGGCGGTAAACGGCTCCGCGCCGAAATTTAAGGCTTTACGCGCCGTATTGCTTCCGATGCCGTCTACGATCGGGCCGGCTCGAAGCTGCACTTGATTTTGCCGCGAGCGTCAAATTTAACGCTCGTATTTTCGGCGCGAAGCGACCGTCTAACGCAATCGCGCTCGGAAATTTACCAATATCGCGGGGCATTTGCTACGAGCCCGCAGCATCAATTCGGCGTTACCGTTGCGCTGCAAATTTATGCGCCGGCGTGATGCTAAATTCGTTTCTTGAGGATGGGCGATTTTTGCGATTTCACAATGTAAATTGAGCGAAATTTATTGCGTTTGTGCTTTAAATTTACGCCGCAAAACGAATATTTTTTAATGCTACTTTAAAAATTTAATAGTTAATAATTCTCTAATATTGATAGGAGTATAATACATTTCAAATTTTAGCGTGCAAAAGCGTCGCTAAATTGAGTTCGCTTGCCGCTATTTCATCTCGCATTTATGGAGGAGTTCAAAATGCACAGTAAAACTATCGGCGCGAGTTTATCTTTGGCGCTCGCCGGCCAACTTTACGCCATACCCGTTGCGAATCCGCTTACGATCGATAAAACCACGGATTTAAATAATTACGACGCCTATGAAAAAGATGTCGACGACGGAACCCTAACGGTAAAAAATCCGACCGCCGCGCAGATAATTACGCTCGATAGCCAACCGAGCGATAATTCCCCGTTGAATAATATCATCGTAAATAGCGCCACGGCAGCCGATCAGACGCTTAAGGGCAATGCTTTGACGATGAACGGCGGTACGCTCAATAGTATAAACGTAGCTTCCTCGCAGCAGGACGGTACCGTATTTAGCGAAAATACGCTGAATCTAAACGGCGGTGAGCTCAGGAAAACGCATCTCGTTGAATCAAACGGTAGAGCTACGGCTACGAAAAATGTCTTAAATTTAAACGGCACTATGATTTATCACGGTCTTTCGGTTGTAGATATCAATGGGGGTGCGGCGAATGAAAATACGCTTAATATCAACGGTACCAAAGGCGAACGTTTAACGACTACCTTTACCGCTGCGTATCTCGGTAATAGCGGCACCGCCGATGGTAACGTTTTAAATATCAACGGCGGCACGATCGGCGATTCGTTGAGCGCTATGCGGGCCGCATTTGCATGGGGAAATAGTAAGCTTACGAACAACGTCGTAAATCTGAAAGATGCGGACGATCTTCGCGGTAGGATAGACGTTGCAAATATAATGTGGGCGCACGACGGTGCGGAAGCGAGAGATAATGTGCTTAACGTATATGTCCGCGATAAAGATTGGAGCCGATTGGATCTCTGCGTCGCATTCGGTCGGGAAAACCAAAAATTAAGCAGTAACACTTTCAACGTCTACGGCAAAAACGATACGTTTAAATCGATCGCGGGCTTTGAAAAACTCAATTTCTATCTAGCCGCGGATACCGCAAACGACGAGACGATTTTAAATTTAGTAAGCGACGAGCTAACCGATATAAGCAAAGCGACTATCGGCGTGGGTATAGCAAACGGAGCGGATAAGCTCAAATCGGGCGATCGCGTAAATCTCATAAAAACCGCAAGCGGGATAAAATTCGGCGATATGGCTAACCGCTCCGAACAGTTAGTTCAAAGCGGGCTTTCGACTGCCTATACATTCGCCTTGCGTAGCGCTAACGACAATAAAGACCTGATCGCCGACGTAACCAAAATCACGATAAATCCCGATTCGCAGCCTCTGCCGAATTCCGATCGAATCGGAGCGAAGCTAATGGCGCAAAATAAAAATACGCTGGAAACCGGCGCCGCGGTGCTGGGCGCGATAAATCAAAGCGACGATATCCTTTCGGGAATAACGGATACCGCAGACGGAACGTTTGCGTATGCGGGAGGTTTTAATATGCGCTACAATTCCGGCTCTTATGTAGAAAACAAAGGTATCTCCGTGCTCGCAGGAGCGATGGGCCGTATTGGGGACGGCGCGAGCCTGGGAGGATACGTAGAAACGGGCGGCGGTAAATATGAGAGCTTCAATGATTTCGCCGTCAAAGGCAGCGGCGATCTCAAATACGCGGGGGCGGGCATTGTGAGCGAATTCGACTTGGCGGAAAATTTCTATGCCAAATCGGGAGCCAAAATCGGTCGTATCAAATCGGACTACGAGGCTTCTCTGGCCTCGGGAAGGGCCGAATACGACGTAACGAGAACCTACTACGGGGCAAATTTAGCCCTCGGCAAGATTTTCGAGCTGAGCGCTAATCTCAATGCGGACGTTTATGTCAAGGGCTTTTATACGCATATCGATTCTAAGAAAACGGAGGTCTTGGGCGAGGGCATCAAGCTGGAGGGTATCGATTCTGTAAGAAGCAGGGCAGGCGCTCGATTTAATTTCGACGTAAGCGATAACGTGGAGCTTTTCGCGGGAGCCGCTTTCGAGCGAGAATTTAAAGGCAAGATCGGCGGCTATAATAGTACCTACGCTATGGATATTGATGCCGCGAGCGTCAAGGGCAATACCGCTATCGGCGAGATCGGCGCGAAGTATTCGAGCGGCAAGCTGGATACTTCCTTGAAACTAGAGGGTTTAAGCGGCAAGAAAGAAGGGATCAACGCGGGATTGCGCTTCGTTTATAAATTTTAAGCGGCTAAAGTATGCTCTAGCCTGCGTCGGTGCAATCAAAGGGCGGGATTGAAATTGAAATCGGAGCTTTTAAATTTAGGTATAAAATCAAATTTTTTAGCTGCATACTATTGAAAAAGATTGGGCTTGCCGAGCGCATCGTCTCGGGAGCGCAAACGACGGATAAAATTTCGTTTGGATACGAGCCGATATGCCTGCAAAAGGCGTATGCATTGAATTTGAAACGCCCGCTTTCATTATGCGCGATGAAGATATTTTAAACTCAAGGCATCGTAACGTCGCGATGTAAATCTCAATAGTCGCATCGTAGTAAAGTTTGCAAACCTTTCGCGGCGCATTTTTCGCTACAATTTACAAAACGGCGTCAAAAAAAAGCAAGCGTCTTTGGCGTAGACGCTTGCTAGGCCCCTGCTACGCCGCGTTTGCAAACGCCGTCGCCGATACGCTCGGGCTGAGCGGCGCGCAACGAGGATTTAAAATTCCAAACTCCGCCTTTGCAAGATGAAATTCCGCGCTTATTTCGTCGCACCGTAAATTTTAAAATGTGCGAAATTGTACCGCTTAGGCGATCGAAAAACAATCGCAATGCGGCGATTCAAATTTAAACCTCTCGCGTAAAATCGTCGCCCTGCGCGCCTAATGCCACAGATCCTGCGAGCTCGCGGAGCTTTTCATACTGAGCCACGCAAGAAGCAACACCGCGGGCGTCAACGGCTTTAAGATTAAATTCGCTAGTGCCATATATTTTACGACGCTAGCCGTTATAAGCTCGGGGGCTAGCACTTGAAGCATGCCGTAGAGGATGTTTGCGCCGGCGCCTGCGATTAGCAGCGCGGCGTATACGGTGAAAAGTCCGCATCCTGTGGCGGCACGCAACTTAAAATTTATAACTATCCAAGCGATCGTAACCGCAAGCACCAAAAACGGCTTAAATGCTAGCAATTGATCGTAATAGGATTCGTTGAATACACAAACGGCTACGTAACCCAGTAGCACCAAAACTGCGATATTGTAGGTACATTTGAATATCGTAAAGACCTGAGAACCCGTGATATTTTGGATGTTTACAAGCGCGTAGTGAAGGAACGTGAAGGCAAGAAGCCACGCTAAGAGCCGAACGATTTCCGAATACACGACCTCGTCGCTTAGAAAATACGTCGCGCCCGCGATCAATAGGCAGAGTGCGCCGAGCGTGCCTTGCAGCTTCGCTCTTTGAAAAGCTTTATTCATTTTATCCCTTTAAATTTTAATGTGCGGCTCGCTACGATGCGAGTGCTGTTTCGATTTATCGCCGCGTGGCTTTAAATTTATCGCTGCCGCTGCGAATGCTTTTAGCATAACGCCGTCACTGCAAATGCTTCATACTCGGCGTCGCCGCAAATGTTTAGCATAGCGCAGTTGCCGAGAATTTTAATTTGATATCATCGCTGCAAATTTACTTTGCCGCCGCCGTTCTTGCAATACGTTTTGAAAGGGGATTTTATGCAAATTTCGTTTAGAATCGATTTAACTTTTTAAATTTAAAAGCAGCGGCATGGAATTTGCGCGGCATCTGAAATCCAAACGCAGCGCAAATTTCGTACGCGGCTCTACTCGATCGGCGCTTTGCTTTGCAAAAATCGCACGAGCGTCTCGTATTCGTCGGGCTGCAGCCCCGAGTTTTGTATCATCGTCTCGACCACGCTAGGCCAGACATTGACGTTAAACTCGTCGTATCCGTGCAGCGCGTGACAGCTACCGCAGCGCT
>CAURMQ010000047.1:0-12157 GCA_963525765.1 uncultured Campylobacter sp.
AGACCGTCAAGACGGGCAAGGTCTTCATCGACAACCAGATCAACAAGCAGATCTCCGACGAGATTGTCAAACACCGCCAAAATTTAGCCGATGCGGGCGTCGCGGTCATCATCGCGCAGATCGATAAAAACGAAAAGAGGCTCATTCAGACGCGCGTCATCACCTACGGGCTTGTCGCCGAGAACCAAACGGCGCACTTTACCAAAGAGATGCAGGGCATCATCGAGCAGTTTTTGGCAAATTTAAAAGATGAGTTTTTGCTCGATCACTGGGCACTGGAGGGCAAGATCCGCCAGGCCGTGCGCAAGCATATCTTTAGAAAGATCAAAAAATATCCGACCATCGTGCCGGTGATTTATTTGATGTAAGCGCGCTAAATTTAGCGAGCGAGGCGGCTTTGATCTGCGGCGGGCGAATGAAATTTTATGGCGCGGGCGAGCTTTCGGGCGTGAAATTTTGCGATGTAAGCGAGTTTTTCGGCGCGGAATTTTAAAGCGGCGAGTAAAATTTCTAGCGCAATTTCGGCGTAAAGTAAAATTTAAAAAGCGTGTCTAGCAAGGCCGCGGCGAGCGGGCAGGGCAGCGCGCGATTTTGTAGATTAGAATTTATGGCGTAAATTTTAAAGGCGTGAAATTCCGCGTAGCGTAAATTCAGGCACGGCGTAAAGAGGTGCAAAATGAAGGCAAATTTTAAAAAGAAGGTTTAATGAGTGAAATTTTAGATACGGCACGAGAGGTGCTAAGGCTCGAAGGAGCGGAGCTTTTGCGGCATGCGGATCTTATCGGCACAGAGATCGAGCGAGCCGTAAGCTTGATCCTTGCTTGCAAAGGCAAGGTGATCGTCACCGGCGTGGGTAAGAGCGGCCACATAGGCGTTAAGATCGCCGCGACGCTTGCCAGCACGGGCACGCCGTCGTTTTTCGTCCACCCTACCGAGGCGCTGCACGGCGATCTGGGTATGATCGGCAAGGACGACATGGTGCTTGCGATCAGTTTTAGCGGCGAGAGCGAGGAGCTGGTTAGAATTCTGCCACACCTCAAACGCTTTGGCGTAAAGATCATCGCGATGGCGCGCGATAAAAACAGCTCGCTCGGCAAGGTTTGCGATGAGTTCATAAGCCTAAATATCATCAAAGAGGCCTGCCCGCTAGGCGCCGCGCCGACGGTTTCTACGACGCTAACGCTCGGTTTGGGTGATGCGTTAGCGATCTGTTTGATGAGACGGCGCAGATTCGGCAAAGAAGATTTTGCAAATTTTCACCCGGGCGGCAGCCTCGGCAAGCGGCTTTTCGTCAAAGTAAAAGACGTAATGCAAAGCAAAAATTTACCGGTCGCGAGCCGTAACGCCAGCCTAAAACAAGCTATCGACGTTATGACTCACGGAAAGCTCGGCACCGTCTTGTTAGTGAATGAAAAGGGCGCGCTTGAGGCGATCTTAAGCGACGGCGATCTGCGCCGCGCGCTGATGCGAGAGGACTTCGATATCAACGGCGATGCGCTGAAATATGCCACCAAAAACCCTAAAATGCTGGACGATAAAAATATGTTAGCCATAGACGCGCTAAATTTGATCGAGCAGTTTAAAATCCAAGTCCTGCCTGTCGTCGAAAATGGCGTGCCTGCAGGGATCTTACATATCCATGATCTAACTAGCTTGGGGCTAAAATAATGCAAAAGATGCGTCTGAATAAATTTATCTCTCATAACACCGCCTACTCTCGCCGTGAGGCGGACGAGCTGATCAAGCAGGGCAAGGTTAGCATTAACGGCCGCGTCGTTAGCGATTTTATAGAGGTTAGCGGCGAGGAGAAGATCCGCATCGGCTCGCGCCTCATCAAGCCTAAGACGGAATTTACGATGATCGTTTATAACAAACGCAAAGGTGAGTTAGTTACTAAAAAGGACGATCGCGGCAGGCGGACGATTTACGATAGCTTGCCGGAGGGGTTTAGTAGATTTGTTAGCGTAGGGCGTTTGGATTTTGCAAGCGAGGGGCTTTTGCTGCTGACCGATGCGCCGGCGATCGCTACGGCGCTGATGAACAGCGACATCGAGCGAGAGTACTATCTAAAGGTAAAAGGCGAGGTGAAAGAGGAGGTCGTAACGGCGATCCGTGAGGGTTTTTTTGCTGCAGATGCGAGCAAAGGCGCGCACGCTAAAAGCAAGATCAAATCGATGGAATTTAAGCCCTTCTTGGGCTACCGCATAATGCCTAGCAGCGGCGGTTATACGAAAATAAAAGCGATCATCAACGAGGGGCAAAACCGCGAGCTGCGTAGATTTTTCGGCTATTTTGATCTGGACGTCGTGGAGCTTAAGCGCACGGCATTCGGTAGAATGACGCTTGGGACGTTAAAGCCCGGCAAATGGCGCTATTTCGATCAGAGCGAATACGAAGATCTGCGCGATTTTTTGAAAGAAAACAAAATCCGCTATTAAATTTAAGGAGGCGAAATGAGCTCAAAGACGAACGCCGCGCGCGTACTAGACGGTCTGAAAATCCCTTACGAGATCAAAGAATACGCGGTGGATTCTTTAAATTTAGACGCGGTACACGTGGCAAATAGCGTGAGCGAGCCGATAGAGCGGGTCTATAAAACGATAGTTTGCACGGCGGATCACGAATACGTCGTAGCCTGCCTGCAAGGCGATCTAAATTTGGATCTCAAGGCGCTCGCGCATATCTGCGGCGCAAAACGTTGCGAGCTGATGGATTTGAAGGATTTGCAAAAGGTCACGGGCTACGTCAGGGGCGGATGCTCGCCGCTTGGGATGAAAAAGCACTTCCGCACCTTCATCGATGAGCGAGCGCTAACGCAGGAGAAAATTTACGTTAGCGCAGGTGTGCGCGGAAAACAGATTGCTCTTGCGCCGAAGGACCTTGCAGTCGCAACCGAAGCGCAAATTTGCAAAATTACTCACGACTAACCCGGCGTTATTTTTGCTGCCGCCTGCGTAAATAACGCCGGCGGCAAGCTAGCCAAAATTTACGCTGCGAAATTTAGACTTTTAAAATTTGGCGTTGCGCCGTTTATTAAAATAAGCTCCTGCGCGCCGAGAAAATACAAATCAAATTAGTTTTATAAATTTTATTGTTAAAATTCTAAGTACCGCGCATCGCAAAATATCTCAAACGAGATGACGAGCGCGCGCGGTGCGGAGCAAATCCTTTAAAGAGCATATTTTTCGCGCGATCTGTTTTGTTTGCTACGAAATTTAGCTTTGCGGCGCTCGCATTATCTGCGATGAAATTTTAAAATTTCATCGCAAATTTTCTACGTCTCGCGCTTATTTTTCGAAAAGCTCAGAGACGTTTGGGGCTTGCTTTTCTTGCTCGCTGGCGGCGAAAAATTCCGCTTTGGCGAAGTTAAAAACGTTAGCGATTATGTTAGTAGGAAACATTTCGCAGGCGTTATTATAAACCGTAACGGCGCCGTTATAAGCGCGGCGTGCGGCGCTGATCTGCTCCTCGCACTCGCCTAACGCGTTTTGTAGCTTGGCAAACGATTCGTTAGCCTTGAGGTTCGGATACGCCTCTACCGCAATGCGGATCTGCCCCAAAAGAGCCGAAATTTCGCTATTTAGCTTAAATTTATCCGCGTTAGAAGCCGCGTTGATCGCCTGTGAGCGAAGTTCGCTAACGCGCGTTAGCACGGCGTTTTCGTGGCTCATATATTCGCGCGTGGTGCTAACTAAATTTGGGATGAGGTCATAGCGCTTTTTAAGCTGCGTATCGACGGTGGAGGCGATATTTCGTACCTGGTTGCGCTTAGCGATGAACGAGTTGTAAACGCCTACTAACGCCAAAACCAACAAAACTATGACGACTAATAAAATCAAAGCCGCATTCATTTTCTCTCCTTTTAAAGTGTTTCAATTAAAAATAAGAATATTTAGCTATACTTGCCATTTCTTTTCGCGTGTCAAGGTAGCTCAGCTGGTTAGAGCGCTGGTCTCATAAGCCGGAGGTCGAGAGTTCAAGTCTCTCTCTTGACACCATCAAATCACGAACTTCGCCTTTTAATGTAAGCCTTTGCTTTAAATTTCGCGTAATTTTATCATAGGAATTATTAAATTTACATTGTAGAGCGGTTTTCGGCACGGCGGTTGAAATTTTAAATTTGCCGGCCCGGTACAAGTTCATATAATGAGAGCCTGCGCCGGGCTATAGGGGGCGCTTTTATATTAGTACCTATATTCGATGCTTAAAAGCGCGGTGCGACCTCGAGCCGAGTTGTTAAAAATCGTTATATCGTCGTTAAATACTTGATTGGAATACGACGAGTTATATGTGTAGAGCGCATCCATATAGTTTTTATCAAAAACGTTTTGCACTTCGAGCTTAAATGTTAAATTTTCAATCGGTTTATAGGTCGCATACATATCAAAAATCGTAGGGATGCTCGGTAAATCCTGCGTTTTTATAGATTTAAATTCCGCACCGTTCGTAGTATACGTAAATAACGGGTTCATTCTTTTTGCTTTGCCCGTGATTTTGGCTATACCGCCTATCGTTAGTTTTTCATCGAAAAATCTTACTCCCGCATCGATAGTGGCGTAGTATTTCGGAAGCTCGCTAAATTGCGATACGCCGCTTGAAGGTCCGTTCGTCCAATCCACCGCCGTACTGTCGGAGAGCGGATACGACGCCTTTTGACGAGAGTAGGTGGCGGTAGTATAAAAGTATCCCGCGTCATACATCAGCTCAATCTCAAAACCCCTAAGCGTCGCATCGCCGTTTAGACGCGTAAGATACATCGTATCAGGGCTGCCGTTATCGTCGTAAAAAAGCATGAGCCTGTCGTAAATATAGTTTTTTACCTTGCTACGATAGTAAGTAAGCTTAAACCCAAAAATGTCGTCGTTCGCGATTAATCCGTGCTTATGGGAATTAAATCCCAACTGAAACGTCTTGGCGGTTTCCGGTTGCAAAAAGGTATTGATATCTTCATAAACCGTGCCCGAGTGAAAAAGTTCCTGAACGTTTAACGCGCGGGTACTTTTGGAGTAGCCGATAAACGGCGCGAAAAGTTCGTGCAAGCTTACGCCGTTCATAAGCGAATAATTCAACTCGTCGCCATCTTTTTTCATCCATCCCGCTTCTTTCGGTTGGCAGTAGTTATTGTATACCGAGCAAACGCCTTTTTCGCCGCTGAGCTGCCAGTGCATAAAATTTACGTTCGCGTCAAGGGTAAAAATTCCGTATTCGAGCGAATTATCAAGATAAAGACTTCTGAGCTTTTGTTTGCCTTGAGGAACGGAAAACGACGTTTTAAGCCCCGCATAGTTGCTATCTCCGGTAATCCTCTTATACTCGTTATTTAATAAATTTACACCGAGCGTGGATTTTAAATTCGCGCTCGCGGGGTTGAATTGAAAGGTATTGCTTAAATCAAGTATATCGGCTTTGTTTTTAAATTTCATTCCGTTTTGTAACGGCGCCCAACCGATGGTGGCATCTTTGTCGTATTTTTGCGTTGTATCGCTTACGGATGCCTTCATTTTAACGTCTATAAAATCGGAATTTGGATTAAATCTATAATCCAGCTGATAGTTGTTATTTTTTATCTTTCTTCTCGCCAGATAATTCGAATGTCCCCGATAGGACGCTATTGCGTTGTGTGCATCCCGTCCGTATTCAAATTTAAACAAATAGCTTTTCGGTTTTTGCTTGAGCGTATCCACATCTAGCGGTGCGGCGAGATCCGGTATCCCGTCGCCGTCTATATCGGGCGCGGCGTCTTCGCTTCTTACGCCGTTGCCGTCTTTGTAATTTTGCGTGCTTCTTTTGCCGCTGTATGCGAAAAGGGTGCCTATGTTCGCGCCGCTTTCTAGCTCGTCTTTTGCCGCGAGAGCGCCCATATAGCTCGGTCCTAGGCCGTTCGTGCCGTAGGAATAACGGCCTAGAAAACCGAAGATATTACCGTTTCGTACCACGTCGTCCACGCCTATCGTACGAAAATTCGCGCTTCCCATTATGCCGTTCGTCGCTCCGCGAAACGAGCCGCGCTCTACGTCTATGCCTACGAGTAAATTTTGATCTATCAACGCTCCATAGGCCGACGTGCCTAAATTTCCGGTGAATGAATGATATCCGCCCGAATCCGCCGCCGTGCCGTAATATGTTTGAGTGACGCCGTCTACCATCGTATCGACGCGCCCGAGCCCCGTTAATCCGCGGATATTAACCGATACGCTACCCTGGGCCTGATCTACTTGCGTGTAGGTTCCCGGAAGCGCCCGCACGATGCTATCGACGCTTTGGTTCTGCGATTTTATATCGTCGCGAGAGCTGAGCGCACCCGCTTTTAAAAAGCTCGATTCGCCGCTTTTGAGCTTATCCGCCGAAATTTCAAGCGTCTCAAAATCCACGTCTTCGCCGAAAAGTATGCTTATAACCGCCATACTCAATGCTACAAATTTCCTCATATGTGCTCCTTTTAGAAATTTATCTTTTGCTCTTTGTATTTTTTGATATTAAATTCCACGGGAAAATGAAGCGTGAGCTCATTCGAATTCACAAAATATTCGCTCGGCGGGGTCGGAAGCGGCGAAGCGCGATAAAAAAGCTGCACTGCTTCGCTATTAAGCGCTTCAAATTTAACCCCGTTTTTCACGCTAACGTTTATAATTTTGCCGCTTGGCGAAATTTGAACTTTTACGTAAACGATACCTTCCTCGCCCTGCGCCAAAGCCGTCTGCGGATATCTTTTATGCTTATTGAGATGCGACATTACGGCGCCTTTCCAGCTTCTTTGAGCTCCGCCGCCCATGCCGCTTGAGTTGCTCGTTATGGTATTGCCGTTTCCGCTTATCGGAGCAGAAGCTGCGCCGTCTTTAGCAGCGGAGTTAAAATTTGATTGCGAGTCGTTGTTTGCGGTATCGTCGTTTTTCGACGCATTATTTCGGATCGCGGGCCTGATATTTTTTTTCGTGATTTTTTTCGGCTTTTCCTTTGGTAAAATTTCAGGTTTTTGCACCGCTTCGATCGGCGAGTCGATATTTTGTATCGGCGAAATTTCGGGCTCGTCCGTCTGTATGTGCGGCTCGGGCTCGGCGCTACTTGCTTTGACAGAGTTTATCGCCGCTTCTTTGAAATCCCCGATAGGCAGATCCGAAACTATCATAATAGATTCAAATTTATCGCCTTTTATCGGATAGTCGAATCCACCGAAATTTTGCTCTAGGCTGATGGTATTTCGATTTGTAAACAAATAGCCGAAGGCGAAAATATGACAAGCCAGAATCGTTAAAAAGGATATAAGCCAACATCGACGCGAGATTATTATCATTGCTCGACCTTGCTGCAAAGGGCTATTTTTGAGTAGCCTGCTTTTTTTATGCGCTCGATCGTCCCGATTAAAATTTCATAGGGCACGGATTTATCTACGTGAAGATATACGACGTTTTCGCGATCGCCGCCCGTTTTTTGATCGAGTACGGCTGCTAAATTTTCGCTACCTACGAGCTCCGTGCCGAAATATATTTCGTTGTGCTCGTTGATACTCAGGATGATCGGTTTATTTATGTCTTGCTTTTGATCGCTTACGGCTTTAGGGAGCTCCACTTTTACCGAACTGGTAACGATGGGCGTGACTACCATAAAGATGATTAAAAGCACGAGCATAACGTCTATAAACGGCGTTACGTTTATCTCGCTGAGCTCTTCGTTTTGATTACGCAGCATCGCATTGCCTATCAAATATCAAATAAATTCTTGAGCTCAATGCGTCGATTTTGACGTTAAAATTTAACCCCGCTCTTACAAAATAGTTATAAATTAATACCGCAGGAATTGCCGCGGATAAGCCGAGCGCGGTTGCGAATAACGCTTCTGCGATGCCGGGAGCTACGACGCTGAGGCTGGCATTATTCGAGTTCGCGATATTTATAAAACTATTCATAATACCCCAAACCGTGCCGAATAATCCGATAAACGGCGCGGACGAGCCGATGCTCGCTAGGATGCCCGTATGGCTTTTTGCCAGGTGGATCAAATTTGCATTTTTCAGCTCCAGCCGCTCTTTTACGCGGTTTTTTAGTGATGCGTTAACCGTCTTGCTTCTTTTAATTTCATCTTTTATTTCGCGTGCGAATTGCACGGCAAACCCGTTTCGATCGAGCTTTAATACCTCGTCGATACTATTTATCCGTTCGCATGCAAGGCTATCTTTTTTAAGCCTTGAAAATGCAAATTTAAACTGGATAAATTTCGCCAAAAATATCGTCCACGTCATCACCGAAAAAAGTAGTAAAATTCCCATTGCAGCTTTAACGACGATGTGAGCGTTCTTAAAAAATGATTGAAACGACATATCTACCGCGGGAGTGTGCTCTTTGGGTGTGGGTTGCGCGGGATTTCGTTCGGTTTGCGCGGAGCCCGGCACCGGCGTTTGGACGCTGTCGTTTTGCTCCAAATTTAAAGTCGCCGAATTTTGTATCTGCAAATCCCCGCCCGTCGCTAAATTTTCATCGCAAAGACAGAGCGTAAAAAATAAAAATAGAGCTACCGCAATTTTCATATCATTCCTTTTTGCATTTTGCCGATAAATGAACTCGCCCGTAATTTAGCGAGATGTCGTCGTTCAAATCGTCTGCAAATTCGCCGTGCTTTTGTTCGCATTGCCGATGCGGTTGCGCGAGAATTCGCACCGAGACTTTATCCGCCGTAAATTGAGCTTTTACCGGAAGCGTTTAAGCAAAATCATCTACGCAAAATTTGCGTATCCGAGCGCTTGCGCCGATATTTCGCTCCGGCGTCCGTGCGGTAAAGCTTGGCGGCCGAGACATATCTTTTCGGTAAAATTTCATTTCTTTATTTAAAATTCCAAATATAATCGGCTTTGGTGCTGTCGATTGCGCCCTGCTCGTAATCATCGCTTCCTAAAATCAGCACTTTTACCCGCTTTTTCGTCTTAAAATCAATTAAATGTAGCGGCACGCCTACGTCTTTAAACGTATGAAGGCTGCCCGCAATAAGCAAGGCGGAGTTATTCGCGCGGTTTAACACATCAGCCATCCTACGATCTTTATATTGCTGTGCCTGAATAAATGCGGCTAAGGTTTTATCGTCCATTTTGCCGTGCGAAAGCTCTATGCCCTCTTTGATCTTATCTTTTACGGCCTTCGTCGTCGAGACATCGCCCTTTATCGGCTTTGCTCCCGCAAATATCGTATTTATTTCATTTTTGCTCAAATTTGCGGCTTTTAAATTTGCGGTTTTATAGGCTGATTTTACGATATCGCCGTAATGCGAAACGCTCCAGCTTTTATCCCAATTTATAGCGCCTAATAAATTCTCCGGCGGAATTGTATCCGCGTACGCCTTATCGATAAGGGGTTGCTTGTCGCTGCTTATCATTTCAAAAGCGACATCTAAATTTTTTATCGTAGCGAGCGTTTCGATAAGTAAAATTTCGGCGGCTTTATGATTTTTATTCTCGTGAAGCTCGCCGATTACGAGCACGTCTACGTTTGATAGTTCGTTGATAAACTCATTAAATTGAAGCGGCGCGCGGTCGCGTAATCGAATAATTTTACTATCGGTTTTGAGCGCGTTTAAGTCGTTCAAAGTAATTTTATCACTGCTCACACAGCCGCAAAACAGAGCTAGCGCAAGAGGATGCAACAAAATTTTGATCGCTTTTTGCATTTTAAATCCCATTATCAATTTAAATCGCGATGATATAGGATTTATCATTAAATACTGCTTAATAATTTCAGAGTTCAAAATAAAATTTTGAAAATATCTATCGTTGTAATATCATGCTACCGCGCTCGATTATAAGGACCGGTGCAATTTAATCAAATTTTAACAAAAGCCAATTTGCATAATCGCTCATTTTTCAGAGGCGCTTGATGAGGCAGCAAAGGCTGCGTTTGTTAATGCCAAAGAAAAAACAAAAGACGTTCTTGGCAAAGTTGACCTGAGGATAAAAGAGTTGATCTTAAGCGGCGACGATATGACGGCTGTTTGCGATGCTGATATCGCACTCGAATTTACTAAAAATTTTATCGAAGAATTTGAAAACGAAACGGACAAGAAAAAGCCTGCAATAGAACAAAAGCTAACGATGTGTGCTGGCATCGCCTACTGCAACGAAAAATTCCCGTTTCACTATGCGGTTAGTTTAGCCGAGGAGCTTTGCTCGGCAGCCAAAAAGCACTCCAAAAATAAATATGTTGAAAATCAAGAAAAAGACATCGCACCAAGCTGCCTAATGTTTCATAACGTCCAAAGCTCAAATTTCCAAAGCTGGGATAAATTTATAAAAGACGAACTTACGATCGGGGGCAAAAAAGAGGGATACGCGACCGAAGGCGAAAAAACGCGAGAAATCAGGTGCGATTTCGGCCCTTATTATTTGGGCGATACGACCAGGTCAAAAAATGAGCCAAAGGTAGAAAATTTTATAAATTTAGCCAAAATTTATCGCAACGAAAATAGTCCAAAAGGCAAACTACGAGAGTGGATAAAGGAGCTCGGCATGATAAGCTTTAATAAAACTTTCGTATTTTATGAGCCTGCGGACGGGCTTAGTGCAGAGGAACAAAATAGCCAGTGGAGGCACTTGACCGAGGGCTGGGATAAATGGAAGCTAAACGATCTCGGCAACAAAGGGCGCTTCTCCACGCTTCGAGCAAAGCAACAATATATCCTCGGCTGGGATTACGACGCGGCTGCGAATAAATTTATCGTTGCGTCCGTGCCTAACGACGTGAGGGATTATTGGAGCGTGGCGGTGTTTGACGGCGACGATAAGATGATTTTGGAGGAATTCATTCCGCAAATCGGCTCAAATTTAAAGCTAAAAGAGGGCAGGAGCCTAGGCGAATACTATGTCACGGGCATCGACGCTCAGCCTGATGCAGTTTATCTTTTGAGTAAAAATTTCTCGACCATTTTAAAGCTAAATTTACAAACGCATACAATTGAAGATGCGTATAGTTTTAGCGGAGCGGCAAACGCAAGAGCGCTTGCGGTGAAGGACGGCAAATTTTATGTTTTTTCGCGCGAAGGTAAAGAAAATAAAGTTTTCATATACGATATGAAATAAAGCCCACATTTAAGGAGAAGAGATGCAAAGACGTTCTTTCTTAAAAGGCGCGGGAGCGGCTCTAGCTACGGCGGGAGCCTCTCCAAGCCTATTTGGTATGGAGCAGTTTGAGGTGGATTTTAAACCGAAATCCTATAAAAACGAACAGGGCGTAGAGTATCACTACCTCACCTGTCCTAGAAACTGCCGCGACGCCTGTTCGATGATTGCAGAGATCAAAGACGGCAAGATGGTTAGCATCAAGGGCGATCCGAAGCACCCTCTAACGCAAGGTACGGTCTGCGTCAAAGGGCATACTTACGCGATGCATCTATACAACGCCGATCGCATAATGTATCCGATGAAGCGCGTCGGTAAAAAGTGTGAGGGCAAGTGGGAGCGTATCAGCTGGGATCAAGCGTTAAAAGAGATAGCCGCCAAGCTCACCGAGATCAAGGCAAAATACGGCGGCGAGGCTCTGACGGAATTTGTCTATTCGGGCAACGAAGGGCATATCTCAAAAACGATCGCACCGGGAAATTTCTTTGAAAAATACGGCGCTACGAGGCTTGTGCGTAATCCATGCGACTGGCCGCGCTATGCGGGCACGCTGAGCGTTATCGGCACGGACTTTTCAAAAGACGCGCTGGAAATGGATGAGAGCGATATGTATATCAGCTGGGGCTCAAACGAAGCCTATACGGCGGTGCACTGGATTAGATTTGCCCACCGCGTCAAAAAGCGAGGCGGCAAGATCATCGTCATAAATACGATCAGAATTCCGCTCGCAAACCAGGCCGATATGTTTATCCAGCTAAAGCCTTCAAGCGATCCGGCATTTTGTCTAGCGGTGTGCAAGGTGCTGATCGAAGAAGATCTATACAATCACGAGTTCGTAGAAAAATATACGATGGGCTTTGACGAGCTCGTTCATGAGTGCTCGCTCTACACCTACGGTGAGCTAAGCGATATGTGCGGCGCAAGCGTCGATCAGATCAAGGTTTTCGCGCGAGAATACGCCCATGCTAAAGCGCCTGCCATTATGCACGGCGACGGCGGGCAAAGGCACTTTAACGGCGCAAGGCTCGTGCGAGCGGTTACCTTCTTGCCGGTACTTACGGG
>CAURMQ010000048.1:0-12094 GCA_963525765.1 uncultured Campylobacter sp.
GATTTTATAGAGCTTGCCGTCGTCGAGTCCTGCGTAAATTTCGCCGTCTAGATTTTTTAGCACCGCGACGTTTGCGCCCATGTCGAGTCTGAAGCTAGCCTCCGTCGGCGTATCTATACCCGCAGCGCCGCTAGGTGCCGCGACGCCGTTACCGGCATAGATGAAGCAGGCACAAAGTAGCAGCGACGGTAAAAATTTCATCGTGCGCTCCTTACTCGACCTCGGCGCCTTGATTTAGCGTATCTATGAGATTAGAAGTGGAATTTGCGTCGCTAAACCTGCTAAAATCGGCCTTGAAGTTATTTTTCACGAGCGGATCGGTTTGGGCTTGCGGTACGTGGCATTGCGTGCAGTTGAAGCGCTGCTCGGCTAGTGTGCCGTTTAGATCCGCGCCCGTGCGGAAGTCCACCAGGTGGCTTTTTGGAATCGGCGTAGAGCCTACATCCTTAGCGACATCGGGCATGTGGCAGGTGACACACATGTTATTATCCTTCGTGATCGGCACTAGCCCGTCTAGGCTGTGCGGTATGAGCGGCGGAGCGTTTTCAAAGCTGCGCTCGATTTTCGAAGCGGCGCCCGGAGCGTCCTCGCTATATTTGAAATCGGGCAGGGAATTTTTATTTTGCACCGATTCGTCTACGCTTTTTATAAAGCCCAAGCTGTCGGCGTCTATAGATGCCGTCTTGTCCGCTGCAAATAGCGCCGCACAGCATGCAAGAGCCAAGCCTAAAACCATTTTTTTCATTTTTTCACTCCTAATATACTAAAATTTAACGCATCGTCGTCGCATACATCGATGCAGCGTCCGCAGCTGATACACTCGCTGCTAACGCGCCCGTTTTCGCGCCCAACCATCTTAAGCACCTGTACTTCGGGGCAGACCATTTTGCATTTGCCGCACATCGTGCATTTATCAACCTCGTGGCGAACGCGAATGACGCTAAAATAGCTAAGCGCAGCCCAAAATCCGCCGAGCGGGCATAGCCGCGAGCAGATAGTACGATCGCCTGCAAAAATTTCAAAAACTACGATCAGTAGCGCGATTGCAAATGCACTGGCACTCAGCGATATGACGGCGCGCGCGAAAAGCGAGATAAAGCTTACGCTCTCAAACGCCGCAAAGCCGAAAGCTCCGCTGCAAACAAGCGCTAGCACCGCTAGGACGTAGCGAGCTTTGCGGCTTACGTTTAAAATTTTGGTGTGCACGCCAAATTTTTTACGAAGCCACGCGGCAAGATCGGTTAGTAAATTTATCGGGCAAACCCACGAGCAATATAATCGCGGCGCTATAAGCGCATAAAATGCTCCTACGATAAGTGCTCCTATAACCGCCGTAGCACCTAAAGAAAAGCTAGCTAGCAGCATCTGCGCCGTCGCAAACGGATCGCTTAGATTAATCGTGCCGAAAAGTTTCGACGAGCTTAGATTGCCCTTTAGAATTCCTGATAAAATTCCGTTTTCGCTCGCGGCTTTGAAGGCGAAATTATTTCCTAAAATAAAAAGGACTAGAATAGAAATTTGGCTCAAACGCCTTAAAATAGTGTATTTCATTGCCTAGTCCCCTCCATTAGATCGTCCTCGTTTAAGTAGTCCTTACTCTTTTGCGGATCGAGCTTAATTTTGGTATCTGCGTCCTTTAGCTTCGCGTCGTCGCCCTTGATCCAGCCTTTGACGTAGTTATCGCTGGAAATTCCTATGACGCGCTCGCGCTCCACGACGCTGATAGCCGCCTTTTTCGTGACGCAGGCATGCTCGCACTTACCGCAACCCGTGCAGTAGTTACTATCTACTGCAGGCACGAGCAGGGCGTGCTTTTCGGTGCGGTTGTTGTGGCGGTAGTCAATGCGAAGTGCCTTGTCCATTACAGGGCAGTTTCGCACGCACGCGTCGCATTGGATACCCGCATAAGCGATGCAATGCTCGGTATCTATGACCGCAACACCCATTTTGGATAGACGCACATTAAGCTTGGAGTCTTCGCTTACTAAGCTTTTATCTAGTGCGTCGCTAGGACAGGCCGCGACGCAAGGTATATCGTCGCACATATAGCACGGAATTTCGCGCGGGATAAAAAACGGCGTGCCGTTTGCAATAGCGTGATCGCAAAAGCTCGCAAGCTTAAGCGTATCAAAGGGGCACGCCTCGACACAAAGTCCGCACCTTAGGCATTTGCTAAGAAATTCTTTCTCGCCTATGACTGCGGGCGGGCGGAGTCTGGCGTGCTCGCCGGAGTTTGCGACTCCTAGCCCCAAAACGCCTACGCCCGCAGCTAAAGAAAGAATGCCTAAGACCTCACGCCTATCCATAATTTACGCCTTGTAAATTTTAACCGCGCATTTTTTGTAGTCGGTCTCTTTTGAAAGCGGGCAGGTATGATCGAGCGTGACGCGGTTGATATAAACTTTCTCGTCAAAAAATGGCACAAAAATAAGTCCCTTCGGCGGAATGTTACGTCCGTGAAAGTCCACGCGCGCTTTTACCTTGCCGCGGCGCGACTCGATCCAGACGATTTCGTTTTGTTGTACGCCGATTTTGGCGCCGTCGGCTTCGTTCATATAGCATCTTGCTTCTGGTACGGCGCGATAAAGCTCCGGTACGCGCATAGTCATAGTGCCCGTATGCCAGTGCTCTAGCACGCGACCCGTACATAACCAGAAAGGATACTCCTCGCTTGGCACTTCTACAGGATCCATATACGGACGGAAGAAAATTTTAGCTTTATTGGCAAGGCTTGTTTTCTCTTCGCCCGAAGTAGCAGATTTCAGATCGCCGCTAGGAAGCGCCGCTTTGGCGTTGCCATAGAAGGCGAAGTCACTATCCGGAGCCGCTTTTTTAGCATAAGGATCGTATTGAGCGTTAAAGCGCCAAAGCGTCTCTTTGCCGTCTACGACCGGCCACCTAAGACCGCGCACTCGGTGATAGGTGTCGAAATCGGCTAGATCATGTCCGTGACCGGTGCCGAATTTTCGGTATTCTTCCCAGAGATATTTTTGGACGAAAAAGCCATATCCTTTAAATTCTTTGCCGTCGCTGCCGATTACGCCGCGTGAGTCGCCGTTTACTTCAGAGTTATCGAAGCTTGCCATAATCGGATCTTTTGCCGCGAAAGCCTGAGCGTCTTTGTTTGCAAAGAGCACTTCAAATAGTGTAGTCTCTGGCGTATAGCCGAATTCTGAAATTTTATCTAATACGTTTGGAAGCGTAAGTTTATCATTTACCTTTGTCTCGCCCCAGAAATCCTTGAGTTTGAAGCGCTTGGAAAACTCTAGCATCTGCCATGTATCGCTCATCGCATCGCCCACCGGAAGGACCTGCTGTCTCCACCACTGCGTTCTGCGCTCGGCATTGCCGTAAGCGCCCCATTTTTCGTAGATCATCGCGGTTGGTAGGATTAGATCAGCTACCTTTGCGCTTAGTCCCGGATATGGCTCGCTTACTACGATGAAGTTATCCATCTCGCGCGCCGCGGCGATCCAGTGGTTTGCGTTGGCGATCTGCTGCCACGGATTATTGACCTGTACCCATATCCATTTTATCTTGCCGTCTTCGAGATTGCGCAGAGCCTGCACATAGTGCGCACCCGGTTTTGGATTTATCGTACCCTCGGGAAGCTTCCAAATTTTTTCGGAAACCTTTCTGTGCGCCGGATTTGCCACGACCAGATCGGCAGGTAGGCGGTGAGAAAACGTGCCTACCTCTCTAGCCGTGCCGCAAGCGCTAGGCTGACCGGTAAGCGAAAACGCTCCGCAGCCCGGCTTAGCTTGCTTGCCGAGAAGGAAATGCACCATGTAGCTTTGCTCATTAACCCAAGTTCCTCTTGAGTGCTGATTAAAGCCCATCGTCCAAAAGCTTACTACTTTGCGATCCTTTTCGATGTAATAATCTGCCAGCTGCTTTAGCTTGGTCTTAAATGCCTCTAAATCCTCGCTCTCATCGCCCTTGGCTAAAGGCGCTACGAAATCTAGCGTGTAAGGCTCCAGCGCTTTTTTAAATTCTTCAAAACTTATGAGCCAGTGAGCATCCGGTTTGTCAGAGTGTTTGTTTTCGAGTACGTCACCCTCTTTCATACCCAGATATGCTAACGTAACGCCCTCGGATTTGCTTAAAATTTTGGATTTTTGCTTAGCTGCTGTATCAAGCTCGGTTTTGCGGTATTTTTTATGATTTATATCTTCTCGCAAGCCGTAACCGATATCCACAGGGCCTGTAGCGAATACGCAGTGCTCTTTAATAAATTTCTCATCTATCATATCCGGGTGGTTGTAGACGATCTCCCTTGCGATGTAGTTCCATATCGCAAGATCGGTATTTGGACGGAATATAATTTCAATATCGGCGATGTTTGAAGTGCGGCTAGAGTAGGTCGAGAGATTTATAACTTTTACGCGGTCCGGGTTGCGAAGTTTGTGGTCGGAGACGCGAGACCAAAGGATAGGGTGCATCTCAGCCATATTCGCGCCCCAGGCGATGATGGTGTCGGTTAGCTCGATATCGTCGAAAACGCCCGCAGGCTCGTCAATACCGAAGGTTTGCATAAAACCTACGACGGCGCTGGCCATGCACTGGCGAGCATTAGGATCGAGATTATTGGAGCGAAAGCCTGCCTTTACTAGCTTTGCTGCGGCGTAACCTTCCGGGATCGTGTATTGACCGCTGCCAAGTACGGCAAAGCCCTCGGGACCGCCTTCGTTATAGGCGCGTCTGAAATGCTTCTCCATTTCGTCGAACGCTCTTTGCCAGCTGATCTCTACAAATTTACCCTTTTTGTCAAATTCCCCCTTGGAATTTACGCGCAAAAGAGGCTTGGTAATGCGATCGGCGCCGTACATGATCTTGGCGTTGAAATAGCCTTTGATGCAGTTTAGACCGCGATTTACGGGCGCTAACGGATCGCCTTTGACCGCTACGATCTTGCCGTCTTTGGTGGCTACCATGATGCCACAGCCGGTGCCGCAGAAGCGACAGGCCGCCTTGTCCCAGCGCCAGCCTTTTTCGGCTTCTTCTGCAGCACTAAGACTGCTAGGCAAGCTGATGCCTGCAACGCTACAGGCAGCCGCTGCCGCAGAGCTTTTTATAAAGTCTCGTCTATCCATGAGATTAACCTTTCGTTTAGAATGTAAATTTCTATTAACGTTTTGGATAATAGCATAAAAAAACAGCTTAGTCTAGATTAAAATCAAGGTTTTTTCTACATAGATTTCAGATATAAGATAATAATTTTATAAATTTTAAATTTAGTGGCTTAAATTTTATCAGGATAGCGAGTTTTTGATAAATTTTAATATAGATTTTCATTTAATTAAATTAATATATTATACCGATAAATTAGCATTAAAATTTCATAAAAATTTAATCGCGCTTTGAAATAAAACGGAGCGTAATATAATTTCAAAATTCTATTAAAATTATAAAAGTTAGCTTAAAAAGCGTCTTTTGCGATAAGCGATAAATTTTACGCTAAAACGCCGCCATTACCGAAGTAAAAGCGTAAAATTTAACTATTCAATTTAATATGCGATATTTGCATATTGCTTAAATTTTGCTTAAAAAAATTCACTAATTTAAAAATTCTTTTATAATCTAGAAAGTATAATAGCCGTGCAAACCAAAATTCTTGAAAGGAATATTATGCAATCCAGAGAAAAGATTGTCAAAACGACTTGTCCTTACTGCGGCACCGGCTGTGGTATCGATCTTATCGTAAAAGACGGCAGGATCGTAAACGCGCGCCCTACGCAGGCTCATCACGTAAATGACGGCGAGCTATGCTTAAAAGGGATGTTCGGCTGGGAGTTCGTAAACTCTCCAAAACGCCTTGCCAAACCTATGATCCGTAAGAAAAACGGAGTATTTGATAGAAGCGGCAAGCTTGAGGAGGTAAGCTTTGAAGAGGCTTACGATTTTGTAGCGTCTAAATTTAAAGAGACCGTCGCTAAATATGGTCCAAGCTCAATAATGGGTTTTAGCTCGGCGCGCTCAAATAACGAAGACAACTACGTTTTTCAGAAATTTTTCCGAGCTCAGGGCAGCAATAACGTCGATCACTGCGCCCGTCTTTGACACGCTCCTACAGTGGCAGGTCTTGCCAACACGCTAGGAAACGGAACGATGACGAACGATTTGGTAGAATTCGCTACCGATACGGACGTATTTTTACTCATCGGCACCAACACGAGCGAGTGTCACCCGATCATCGCTATGCAGATGCAGCGCGGGCTTCAGCGCGGCGCCAAGATGATCGTCGTAGATCCGAAGCGCACAGATATGGCGAAAAAAGCCGATATCTATCTGCAAATCCCGGTTGGCGCGAACATTAAGACGCTAAATACCATTATGAATGTTATCATTGCCGAAAATTTGCAAGATGACGAGTTTATCAAAAACTACGCTCACGGCTACGAATATCTAAAAGAAGCGGTTAAGGACTTTACTCCTGAGCGCTTTGAGCGCGAGACCGGCGTGAAAAAAGAGCTCGTAATCGAAGCTGCTAGAATGTATGCTAAAGCAGGCGCAGCGGCGATCTGCTACACGATGGGTATCACGCAGTTTAGCGACGGTACGTCAAACGTATTTTCGCTTTCAAATTTAGCTATTTTGACGGGGAATTTAGGCAAACGAGGCGCAGGCGTAAATCCTTTGCGCGGTCAAAACAACGTCCAGGGCGCATGCGATATGGGCGCGCTACCTAACGTCATCCCGGCAGGTGCGGTAAATTCCGCTTATGCTCAGGAGCAGGCGCGCAGAGTATGGCACTTCGAGCTAAATCCAACTCCAGGCTTTAAACTTACGATTGCTCCAGATAAGATGGATAGCGGCGAGCTGAAGCTACTCTACGTTTACGGTGAAAATCCCGTAATGAGCGATCCTTGGACGGAACACTTTGTGCATGCAACGCACCATTTGGATTGCTTTATCGTGCAGGATCTTTTCTTTACCGAGAGCGCACAGAAAGCCGATGTCGTACTGCCTGCTGCCGGCTGGGGCGAGAAGGATGGCACCTTTTTAAACACTTCCCGTCGCGTCCAGCGCACGCGCAAGGCAAGCGAGCCGGCTCCTGGCGTAGAGCCTGATTGGAAGGTAGTTTGCAATATCGCGCAAAGAATGGGACTTGAAGGGTTTGATTTTTTAAGTGCGGAAGAAATTTGGAACGAAGTGCGTGCATTAATGCCTAAATTTTTCGGCGGTATTAGCTACTATAGGCTAGATAAGCTAGGCGGCATCAGCTGGCCATGTCCTGATGAAGATCATCCGGGCACACCGGTTCTTTACGCAGATCATAAATCGATGCTGCCTGATGGTAAATTTAGAATGGTGCCGGTACTTTACGTGGATGATAAAGAGGAGCGCGCTAAAGCTGAGGCGGATTTTAGAGCCAAGATGAAAATTCCTGATGATTATCCAGTGGGAAGCGGCGCGCTTAGCGAGATTCCGGATGAAATTTATCCTTGCTTATTTACGACTGGGCGCAAGGTTTATCACTACCATACGGGAACGATGACTAGGGAGTGTCGCGCGCTAGAGTACGGTGCGGGTGCAGAAGGCGCGCTCATCGAGGTAAGCCCCGATATCGCACGCGAACGCGAGCTTACCGAAGGCTGCTACGCGCTCGTCAAAAATAAGCGCGGTCAGATCGCCGCGAAGCTTCG
Organism: uncultured Campylobacter sp.; assembly: GCA_963525765.1. GTDB lineage: Bacteria > Campylobacterota > Campylobacteria > Campylobacterales > Campylobacteraceae > Campylobacter_B. The sequence continues at coordinate 7,647 of CAURMQ010000048.1, forward strand.
TATAAATCCCGATCTGAAAGAGGGCACGATCTTTACGACCTTCCATTACAGCGAGGCCGACGGCAACGAGCTCGTTCATGCGGGCGATCTGGATCCGCTATCGGGTATCCCACCGCTAAAGATGACGATCGCAAATATCAGAAAGCTTAGCGAGAGCGAGTTTATCGAGTTCAGAAGACAAAACGAGATGTCGATGCACTCTGAAAAACCTTATCTATCGCCGGTGCATAGGTAGTTTGGGCGGCAAGCTCCGCGCCCGCTTTGCAAGGATGAAATTTAATCGCGGCTGCAGGTAGTGGTTAAATTTAATTAAATTTCATTTTCGCGGGCGCTTCATAGCCGCTTGCGCGCACAGTGCGAGCGGCTCGTGGAATTTTCCACGCGATTTTTTAAATTTAAAAATGCGAGCGATTTAAATTTACGCACGCCGCTTCGGTACGACGGCTTTACTTCGGCGAATTAAGGCTATTTAAGCAAAATTTCACTACGATACGAGCAAATTCAAACAAGGAAGGTCTATGGAGCCGATTTATAGAGCGGAGATAGTTAAATTTAAAGGCGATGAAAGAAGGATCGTAAGCGATATCTTAGTGCGCGAGATCAAGCTTGAAATTTTACTAAACGACAAGCGTTTCGGCGCGCTGATGGCGACTCCGAGCGATCAGAAAGCGCTTGCGATAGGCTATTTGCTGAGCGAAAATTTGATCTCGGATCCAAGCCGTATAAAAAGCATAGAGCTCGCGCCGGACGGGCTTAGCGTGAATGTTTGCGGTGAGATAAACGAAAAGCGGCTAAATAGCTTCGATGCCGAAAAGGTCATCATCAGCGGCTGCGGGCGCAGCTCTACCGCAAATATCGATCCCGCAGCGATGGCGGCGCGCAAAGTCCGCTCGGACGCTAAATTTCATAAGAATGAAATTTTAAATTTGATGAGCGAGTTTTACACGCAGTGCGAGCTTTACGAGATGACGGGCTGCGTGCACACCGCAAAGCTCTTTACCGCGGGCGAGTATTTTATCGGCGAGGATATCGCCCAACACAATACCATCGATAAATCCGTCGGCAAGGCGGTCTTGGCGGGGTGCGATACGCAGGGCTCGCTTCTTTTGGTAAGCGGCAGGCTAAGCTCCGAAATGGTCGCCAAAGCCGTGATGAGCGGCGTTAGCGCGCTTGTTTCGCGTACGGCTCCTACGAGCCTCGGCGTCGTGATCGCGCGTAAATTTGATCTTACCCTTTGCGGCTTCGCGCGCGGCGAAAATTTAAACGTCTATAGCGGCGAAGAGAGAATTTTGAGTTAAGAGGGCAGCATGGAGATAGATATCAAGATAGACGATAAAAAAACAAGCGAGATCAAAAGGCTGATTTTAAATTTACTAAATCCAAGCGGCAAGCTCGATTGCGGCGCGGCGTTTAAGATTGCCGCCAAATTAGGCGTAGACGCGAGCATCGTAGGAGAGCTCGCAGCACGCGAAGGGATACGGATAGATCGCTGCGAACTCGGACAGTTCGGTAAGCTGCAATGCAGCGGAGGCAGCATAAAGGCGTTGCAAAAGCTAAATCCGTTTTTGGATGAGAAAAGGCGGATTCTTTGCCGCGACGCCCGCGCCGTAGCTAGCGGCGGAGTGGGATTTGATACCGTGCGCTCTACGCTTAAGGAGCACGCCATAGACGTTAAATATTGTCAGCTGGGCTGCTTTAAGGAGAAGAAAGGCAAAAGAATGAGGGTAAAAACAAAAACTTGGATCGAAAATGCGCAGGGCGAGCTCATTTTCGGCAAGGGCAAAACCGAAGTGCTGGACGTGATCGCCCAGACGGGCTCCATCTCTAAAGCCGCCGAGGTTTTGGGGATGAACTACAAAAAATGCTGGAGCCATCTGCAAATTTTACAAAAAAATCTGCAAGAGGAGCTCTTTAGCACTAAGCAAGGCGGTGGCAATGCCGCAGGCACGACGCTAAATGCACGCGCCTATGAGCTGATCGCCGCGTATAAGCAGCTGCAAAGCGATATAGAAAACTACGCAAACGAGCGCTTTAAGGAGCTTTTTTTGAAAAAAGAGGGCGAGAAAGACGCAAGTAAAGCGAAAGATAAAAACCATTAAATTTAAAGGAGAAAACGATGTTTGTAAAGCTAAACGACCGAACCTATCTAAACAAAGACAGGATCACGCGTATCAAGGTAGATAGCGTCCAGGACGGTATCAGAATTCGCTTCTACGAGGGGCAGTTTCAAGTCGCCAAAAGCGGCAGATTTGAAAGCGAAGAAAAAGCGATGGAGTGGTTGCAGAAAAATTTTATCGGCAAATAGGCGCAAAGCGCGCTTTATGACCGCGCGAGCAGCTTGCGAACGAATCCGTAAAACAACTCTTTTTGTGATACGGTAGCGACTTGCTGCTCATTAGTACTACGATAATTCGGTGGTGTTTGTGCTTTCAAGAAGAGCTTGTGCAAAGATGTTGCGGTAAAATTTACAGCGAACGAGCTTCGGATATGGAGCCTAGTGTAGCGTGCAAATAGGGATACGATTACGCAAATATGGTCTATGACGACATTCGTTCGCCAAATTTACTCGAAAGATTTCATCATTCAAACCCAGCTTAACCGCATTTTTCAGCTAGCTTTGCCTATTTCGCCTATATAGTATTTATATTTTATTAAGTACTCATTGGGTATAGTCGCGGGCAAAATTCTAAGGGGAAATTTTGAAAAGCTTCAAACTTCGGTTTATTTATGCTATCTGCGTGATAGTCGTATGCGCGCTGTATCTGCTAGCCGAAAGATCGGGTCTTACGGAGCGCAAACAAACCCATTTTACCGTTACTTCAGATACTAATGTTTCCAAAGTGCCGGGTCTTAGCAAATACGTAACCCAAGAAGAGGTCGATAGCTTCGCGTTTCGCTACTGGGATATAGATTACAATTCAAACCCGAAAAACGTATTTAAAGAACCCGCCATAGACGTAGAGCTAAAAAGGCTTTTAAAAAGCAAGCAAACTGATAAAATTTTAAAATTTATGAAAGATAACAATCTAACCGTCGATCATACTATGCATGGAGGGGTAACGCCCGTTATGTATTCTAGCTTTTGAAATGATACAAATACCACTCAAGAGCTTATAAAGCTAGGTGCGGATATACATAAAAAAGACGAATACAAGCTATCCGCTATGGCTTATGCTATAGAAAATAATGCTACTAAAGCGGTAAGGCTGCTTTTAGACAACGGGGTTAAATTTGAAGAAGTCAAAATGGTGCAGGGCTATATAGTTTGCCCTAGATATTCTGACGACACCGAAATCATAGTTGGCAACAATATAGATATAAAATTACGTACTGAGTGTCTAATCAATCATGATCACTCAAAAGATCCTGTTTATCCATTAAACTATGCAATATATAGTAATTTGATAGAAATTGCCGATATGATGCTACAAAAAGGTATGAAACCGAAAGCATATGAAGGTCCTTTGTATTATTTAAGTGAGAACGGCGTTTCGTTTAAACAAAAGGAAATATTTAAAAAATCTATTTATACTTTTCTTCCGCGGGATATGATGTATAAAGATAAATTAGAATTATTAATAAAATATAATATAGATGGTCTACCGAGTCAAGATGATATTGTTACGGCTTATAGAAATTGTTTAGATAGTTTAGTTGGATCTATAAAAAAGAAGGAGTCTTACATAAACCATATGAATGATTACTGCTATGGAGAAAAGATTTTAGAATCATATGATTGGGCTCTTCGAGGCAGATGGGAAGTTAAAAATAATGAAGAGAGGGAAAAAGGAACCGATAGATACTGGAAAGAAAAAGATTTTATAAAATTTTTCGGTTATATGCCAAATGATAAAAAATGTACTAAGCTAGAACCGGACATCAAAATATTAAATTTCTATAATATGAAAATAGATAGATATAAAGCTCTTTGCGGCAATGGGCTAAGCAATGAAGAGATTTTGCAAAAAAGCAGCCTAAAAGATAAAAATAGTACTGAGGCATTCGATATTGAGACATTTTTTAAATATTTAAATTTTAAGGAAATGCTAGAGGAAGCGAAAGTGAAAATTCTACATAATGGCGAGAAAATAGATATAAAAGATTATGCCGAAATTCTAAGACAAGAAGCAGCTAAAAAACTAGATAGTAATCAATAAATTTGAAGGAGTAAAAAACTATATAGTATAAGAATTTAAGCGATAAGTAGGCAAAGCTTTTCTAAATTCTCATTAAAATTACTCCCTGCCAGACCCTAAATTAATCCAAATTTCACTATAATTAATCACTTCAATTTTAAAGGCCACGAATGCTAAGCTTAGACGAAATTCGAAAAAATATCATCCTAAAACAAGGCGTGCATTATTTTGATTTCGCAGCTTCGGGGCTTGCTTACGAGCCCGTAGAGCGCGAGATAGGCGAAATTTTAAAAACCTACGCCAACACCCACT
>CAURMQ010000049.1:0-12081 GCA_963525765.1 uncultured Campylobacter sp.
AGTATAATTTCGCAAAAACAAGGAGAGAGCATGTCAGAGAGAATTTTTGAAAGCCTAAAAGAGCTTTTGACGCAGCGGGGGGCGCACTTCCGCGTAGTAGCTCACGAAAGCGCGGGCACCTCCGCCGAGGTCGCCAAAGCCCGAGGCACGCAGCTGGGACAAGGTGCAAAGGCGCTGGTTTGCACGATCAAGGGCTTTAAGGATGGGCAAATCTCTTTCGCGCAAAATTTAAATTTAGCAAATGCCGATGACGCGCAAAACCCCAACGCTTCCTGCGTTGCAACCGCTCAAGGCTGCGAAAACGGCGCCTGCGCAGCAAATTTAACTTTAACCGCCGATCAAATTTGCGCAAACGTGCCGCAGCAGCTGAAGCTTCCTAGCGACAAACCCGCGGGCAGAAACGGCAGGATCTACGTCCTAGCGGTCTTCGCAGCCGATCATAAAACCGATCTAAAGCGCTTGGCGCAGGGGCTCGGCGGCACAAAAGCGTCGCTCGTAAGCCCCGATGAAGTGGGCGATCTCACGGACTGCGTCATCGGCTCGGTGCCACCCTTTAGCTTCCACGACAAACTGCTGCTGATCGCCGATCCGTCGCTGTTTGGACGCTTTGATGAGATCGCTTTCAACGCGGGTCTGCTTGATCACTCGATCATCCTAAACGTGCAGGATTACGCGCGTATCGCAACTCCGCGCATCGTAAGCTTTACCGAAAAGGCTACGGAAGACGAATAGCAGCGCATCGTCCGTTTCACACAAGAGGAAGATTCGGATTAAATTAACCCAAAAGCAATGGTAGAAAAAGACAGTGCGAGAGTGGTTGTAAAAACGGCGCTTTGATTTTTGATCTTTTTTTCTTCATATTAATAAGGCTTTAAAATTTGCAGTATAATCAGGAGCAAAGAGGTCGCGACTGAAACTAAGGGGAATGCTATGAATAAAGTGTGGATATTTTTGCTGTGTCTACTTGCGCTATGCGGCATGGAAAATGCCTTGGCCAAGGGAGACGATACGCCGCAGCCGGGGATTTATCAGACCATGAAAGATATTTACGACGATCTACCGATCGCACAACTACCGATGCGCTATCCGGGAGGAATTTCGCCCTTAGCGGCTATCGATAAAAATTTACTTGATAAAAATGAGCTGTTTTCGTTCGCAAAGGAGAACTTTTTAATCGACAATCTAAGCGCGTATTGGGTGAGGATCGAAGACATAAAGGCTTATCGTTTGCCCGAAAAGAGCACCAAAACAATTCTGCTAAGGCTTTATCTGATGGATTTTCAAGATAGCAAACAGGGGCACGAATACGTTTTTATCTGCCTTTTAAACGACGCATTTCATATAAGCGATTGTCGCGAAATTTACGCCGATTACGTGCACTGCGGTAAAAGCAAGTCGCCGATGCGCGCCAAGCAGGAGTTCGTCATCGACGCCGATTTACGCTGCACAGTAACAACGCACTACTATACTTTAGATGGCGGTAAGGAGCTGCACAGAAATGCCTGCGTGCACGAAATAAAAAACGGCGCGATCGTTACTAAGGATTAAAATCCAAGGCGATCTTGCGAGATGTTTTTGGTCGTAAAGCCGTAAATTCATAAGCAGAGCCGCAAACTGAGACACGAATTTGCTCTATCTATGAGCCCAGCTATTTCAAATCGCGATAAAATAACGCTTAAACCGAGCCTCGAATTCATCATATTGATGAGGCGCTGTTTCGAGCCGCGCCAAAACGGCTCGTAAATCTTCAGTGTGCTGCAGGCGCCATGCCAAGATGCGTCGCCTTGCGGAGCATTTTAACGACGGTGAGCGCTTTATTGGTTTTGACTTCCTGCAACAAGCTGAATATCAAATCTGAAATTCTTAGCAAGCCCCGAAAGCAGCGAGGATAAAACATCCAAATTTTAAAATTTAAAAATTTTTAAAATAAAAGTGTGAGTTTAAAAAGAATTAATCGCGACGATATCGCATCGCCGCGACTGAAGAAGGCATCATCGTGCCCGCGAAGGTATTTATTTCATAGCGCCTTGTTGTTTCATCTGATCCATCATTTGCTTAAATATCTCTTTAGCTTGTTTGCAAGTGGCCTCTTGCTGCTCCTTAGGAAGTGCGCTGATCTGATCCATAGACTGCTTTTTTTGATCCTCATACATCTTGACCTGCTGCTCTTGACCCGCTTGTTTGTAGGTATCAACCATCTTATCAAGATCTGCGAAATACTCTTTGCAGCTATCTGAAAGATCTGCGGCGCTAAGACTTAGCGCAAAGCCAAAACTAGCCAAAACTAAAAGTGATTTTTTCATTTTTCTCTCCTTGTAAAAAATCATCGAAAGTATATCATTTCGCTTAGTAAATTTGCCTTAAATTTTAATCAAATACGGCTATTTTTTTAAATTTATAGCGCTTTTGAAATTTTAAAATTTTACTCTCGCCGCGACGCTTACGTTTTTTGAAATTTAACTCGTCTTTAAATTTTAAAATTTAAGCTCGCGGTTTCGCAACTGCCGCCGGTGCTTTTTAAAATTCCGACCTCGCCGCCTCTTGGAGCTGCAGCGCAAAATCACTTCTCATCAAATCTGATCTGCACAGATTTTTTGTGCGCGCCGAGCCCCTCGGCATCCGCTAGCGCCATGCATGCGCCTCCGAGCTCATCTATGGCGCGCTTATTTAGCGCTATGATCGAGCTTCGTTTGATGAAGTTATAAACCCCTAGAGGCGAGAAAAATCGCGCGCTTCCGCCGGTCGGCAGCGTGTGGTTGGGGCCTGCGAGGTAATCACCCATCGCCTCTGGCGTGTAGTGGCCCAAAAATATCGCGCCTGCGTGGCGTATGCGTGGAAGCAGCTCGTAGGCGTTCTCGGTCGCGATCTCAAGGTGCTCGACCGCAAGCTCGTTCATCAATTCCACGCACTCGCTCATATCGCGCGCGATGATGATCGCGCCTTTGTTTTCGACGCTGGCGCGAGCGATGGGCTCGCGAGCGAGCGTAGGCAGCTCCTGATTGATATGTTCTGCGACCGCGAGGGCAAATTTTTCATCATCGCTTATCAAAAAGCTACTCGCGATCTCGTCGTGCTCGGCTTGGCTGAGCAGATCCACGGCGATGTTGCGCGGATTTGCCGAGGCGTTTGCGATGATGCCCACTTCGCTAGGGCCCGCGATCATATCGATATTTACGTCGCCGAACACGAGCTTTTTAGCAGTCGCTACGAAGATATTCCCAGGACCCGTGATGACGTCGACCTTGCCGATCGTGCGCGTGCCGTATGCCATCGCCGCGATCGCGCTGGCGCCGCCCACCTTGTAGGCCTTTTTGATCCCCAACACATGCATCGCCGCGAGCAACAGCTCGTTTACGACGCCGCCCACCGCGGGGGTGCAGACGCTGATATCCTCCACGCCCGCGACGATTGCAGGGATAGCGTTCATCAGAAGCGAGCTTGGATACGCCGCCTTGCCGCCCGGGATATACAGCCCCGCGCGATCCACGGGCGTGATCTTTTGCCCAAGCATCGCGCCGCTTGGATCAAAGCTGAACCAGCTTCTCTCAAGCTGCTTTTCGTGATAAGCGTAGATGCGCTCGTATGCGACCTGTAGCGCGTTTTTAAGCTCCGTGGTTAAATTTTCATACGCACGGCTCATCTGCTCTTGCGTGATAGCCAGATCGCCCTGCACGCGCCATCTGTCAAATTTCTCTATCTGCTCGCTCAGCGCCTCATCGCCGCGCGCTCTGATCTCCTCGATGATGCCGCTTACGACGGGCATTACCGATCTCATATCCGTCTCGCCGCGGCGCATTAGCCTCGTGAACTCCTCTTTAAAATTTGCGTCCGTGCTTCGTAGAATTTTCATTTTCACTCCTTAAATTTGCCCTTAATTTTAACGCTTTTTGCTAAATTTCGCCTTTAAGCTCGCGGCCGGATAAATTTAAAAACCCTTTGGGCGCGCCGATTTTCAAAAGATTAAGCAAAAATGAAATAAAATAGCCGAAATTTCAGACGGAGCGATGTATGAAAAAGATATTTTTGGCGCTGATCGCGATGACGGCCGTATTATCGGCAAGGCTGAGTGATTTTGAAGTTAATAAAATTCAAAAGGCGGGCGCCGAGGCTCGCGCTTACGACCCATTCGGCAGCTTTGATATTGATGAGCTTCAAAAGAGCTGCGATAAGTATGATGCGGCGGGATGCACAAGGCTCGGTCTTGCATATCATTTAGGCAGAGGCGTGAGGCAAGATTATAAAAAAGCAAACGAATTGTTTTCTAAGAGCTGTGATTTAGAATTTGGCAGCGGATGCTATGATCTCGGAATTTTATATACAAATGGGCAAGGCGTAAAGCAAGATAAAAGTATGGCGAAGGAATACTTCGGCAAGGCTTGCGATTTGGGTGATCAAATTGGTTGCGACGAATACAAAAAGCTGAACGAGCAAGGATTTTAACCTATCATAAAATTTAAACCGCTCGCGAAACCAGCTTAAATTTGCGGCTTAAATTTAAAGGTCAAAATTTGAACTATATCGTCGCGCGCAGCAGTACTAAAGGCGCGGCAAAATGTGCGGGCTTAAAATTTAACTTTAAATTTAAGCCCATTCCGTCGCAGCAGATACTACATAAACGCCACGTAAGCGCTAAAGTAAAATTTAGCGAGCCGCCCCGTTCATAGTATTCGCACCAAAAGAAATGGCGCGTTCCGCCGCCGTTGGAATTTTAGATGAGCCGCTAATTCTTTAAGAATTTTAAATTTTAAGCTCCTTTTTTTTTGCGGATTGAAATTTCGAGCGAGCTACTATTTCGTAGCGTTCGCGTCGAACTGCAAAAATTTCCTGATCTCCTCCATCGCCTCTTTGTTTGAAAGGGTAAATTTTATCTCGATGCGGCGGCTAGCGTCCTTATCCTCGACGCCTCTGCGCATCACGGGCTGCGTGTAGCTGCGACCGCTGGCGATGAGATATTTTTGCAGTCGCTCGTCTTTATTCCACGAGTTGATGAAATCCATCACAGCAAACGCCCTGTTTTGCGACAGCTCGAGGTTGTACAAATACCCGCCGTCGCTGTCCGTGTGCCCTTCGATGATGATCTGATCTAAATTTTCGCGAATTTCATCGTTATTCAAAAGCGCGGCGAAATAGCTCTGCAGCGTCGAGCGGAGCGTCTCTTTGGCGTCCTCTTTCAGCTCGCTTGAGCCCTTGTCGAAAAGGATCGACGAGCTTAGCGTCATCGCGCCGCTTTCGTTATCGATGCGTATCTTGCCGCCCAGCTTCTCCTTCAGATCGGCGATGATCTTGACCTTCATTCCGGTGAGGTTGCGGATGCGGTTTTTCGTGACGTTGAGGTCTTGTAAAATTTTATTAAAATCGCTCTCCTTCTTCGTGAGCTGATCGAGCAAAAAGGCGATTTTAAGCTCATTTTGGCTGATCGTAGCGTTGGCGTCGTCGCGTGCTTTTTGCAGAAGCGAGTTGATGTCTAAATTCTCTTTTTTCAGCTTCTCAGCCATCTCAGTCAGATCTTCGATCTGTATGAAATAGATGGAATTTTGCTTGCGAAGATCGGTGTTTTCGATATTTAGCTTCTCGAGCTGATCGCTAAAAATTTTATTCAGCGCTTCAAGCTCGGCGCTTTTTTTCTCCTGGCTTTGCAGGCTTGCTAGCGCGCTTGAAATTTGGCTTTCTTTCTCCTGCAGGTTGCTTTGCGTGAGGAAGTATTTGACGATGATGCCGCCTACTAAAAGCACGAAAACAAAAAGCAGCCCCGCCATCAAATCGGCGTACGCGATCCAAAAGGTCTCTTTTTCTTCGTTATTCGTTTTCATCTAAAAGTGCTTTTTCATCGATGCTCGCAAGCGTTTTTCGAAGCTCTTCGATGATGCTTTCGTTGCTCGTCCACGCAGCGCCCTCTCCACCTAAAAGTGCCTTCAAATCCGCGCTTAGCCCTTTAAAGCTAGCGTCAATTTTGGCGGCGTAAGCATTCTGCGAACTTGAAATTTCGCCCGCAAACCCGCCCAAGGAGGCATTTAGGCTCTTGATTTGAGCACTTAATGCACTAGTAATGTTAGCCAGCTCGCCTTGCCCATCCGTTAAAGTCTTAGACTGACTTAGATACTGCGCGGAAATTCCGTTTTGAATTTCGATTAGGCTTGCAGACACGGACTTGAGCGCAGATAAAATTTGAGCGAAGCTCTTATCTAACTCGCCGTGAGCGAGATTTGTCCTTTGGATCATCTCTCCTGCTTTTTCAAGCTCTTCTTGTGTAATCGCCATACTTCGCTTCTCGGCTTCCATTACGCTTTCAAAAGCGCCGATTTTTTCATCGATTAGGCGGTTTAGCCTTTCGGTAAAATTCGTAGAGCTCATCATCGCAAATGAGCGCGAAATTTCAGAATTAGCGTTTAAAATTTCACTCAGATAGCCCTGTGTTATTTCGTCTTTGTTCCAGAAGAAATTTTTAGTGGAATTTTTGTATTTGATGAGCAGGCGCTCATATTTGCTGATGCCCTTTTTCTCAAAATATATCCACCAAAGCGCTAAGAAAATTCCATAGATCGAGACGTAAAACGCTGTACCTACGCCGCCTAGAAGCTGCGCGATCTCGGTTTCGAGCCCATCGATATTGCTTGAGGAAAAGTGCGGCATCGAAATCGCAATCGAGATGAAAGTTCCTAAAATTCCAAGCATCGGAAAGACTGCCGATGCGACGGAAGCGTAGTTTTGATTACGCAGCGAGTAGCCGTATTCGTCCACAAAAAGATCAAAGCTAGCATCGGATTTTTTCTTACCGCCGATACTTAGGAGATTGGCGACGATGTAATTTTTCAGCTCGCGCTTGAAATCATCAATATTATTTTGAAAATTTAAGCAGCCATATTCTGCATTATGACGAGCTAAAACTAGCGCGATAATGAGCAAAACTGCAAGCATCAGGATCGAGTGCGTCTCTACCTTCAGCCCGATAAGCCCCAAATAGCCCAGCAAAAACACCACAAAAACCGCGATCGGCAGAGCTGCGATCTTAAAAAAAACGCCCGCTAGCGAGCGCTCCTTCGCCTCAGGTAGCGTGATATCGAGCACTTCGTTATTCGGGCGATCCATATTAATTCCTATTTAGGCAATTTAGATTGTCAAATGCGACCTGCAAGCGCGCCACCATACTCTGCTCGCCCGCTCTCAGCCATTTGCGAGGATCGTAGAATTTTTTATTCGGTTTATCCTCGCCTTCCGGATTGCCGATTTGAGCTTGCAAATAGCCGCGATTTTTGCCCTCATAAGCGCGCACGCCGTCCCAAAACGCCCACTGCGTGTCAGTGTCGATATTCATCTTTACCACGCCGTAGCTAACGGCTGCCTTGATGTCGGAGGTCTCGCTGCCGCTGCCGCCGTGAAAGACAAAATTTACGGGCTTTTCGGATTGCAGATTAAATTTCTCGCGCACGAATTTTTGCGAATTTTTTAAAATTTCAGGTCTCAGCACGACATTGCCCGGTTTATACACGCCGTGGACGTTGCCGAAGCTTGCTGCAATGCTGAATCTATCGCTGATTTTGCCAAGTCGTTCGTAAGCTAGCGCGACATCTGCGGGCTGGGTGTAAAGCCGCGCGTTATCGACGCCGGTATTATCGACGCCGTCCTCTTCGCCGCCTGTGACGCCAAGCTCGATCTCAAGCGAAATTCCAAGATCGCTTAAAATTTCCAAATACTTCTCGCAGGTCGCTAAATTTAGCTCCAAATCATCCTCGCTAAGATCGAGCATGTGCGAGCTAAAAAGCGGCACGCCGTGAGCTTTTTTATGAGCGGTATTGGCTTTTATAAGCTCGTCGATCCACGGGAGCAGCTTCCTTGCGGCATGATCGGTATGCAAAATCACCGCAACGCCGTAATGAGCCGCCAAAGCATGCACTTGATGTGCGCCCGCGATAGCGCCTAAAACTGCGGCATTAGGGCAAGTAGCACCCGCATAAAACGCTGCGCCGCCGTTGCTAAACTGAATAATAACGGGCGAATTTGCAATTTTAGCGCTTTCCAAGACGGCGTTTATGGAGTTGCTCCCCACTACGTTTACCGCAGGGATCGCAAAGCCCTGCTGCTTCGCATACGCATAGACCTTACTTACGTCATCGCCGCTTAAAACGCCCGGTTTTACTATATCTAAAACGCCCATTTTTAGCTCCTATATTATTTATACTCGATTTTAGCGTTTTTGTGAAGATCTGCCGCTTTTTGCTCGACTATCTTCGCAGCTTTTTGCTGTCTAAGCACGCGCTCAATAAAAGGCTTTGCCTCGCTTTGACTTAACTGCTTTTTAGCTTGAGACTCCTCTTTTAACACGACGTGATATCCGACTCTGCTTCTAATTGCTTTAGTAGTGATTTGACCATCTTTTATCTTAGAGATCGCATCGGCAAAAGGCTTGACCTGATCGCTAGGCATCCAGCCTAGCTCGCCGCCGGTTTGTTTAGCCTGCGGATCGATAGATTTAGCTTTGGCAAGCTCTGCAAATTTAGTAAATAGCGCACTGTCACTAAGCCCTTTTAACTGCTTAATAATATCGTTTGCCTCAGCTTCGGTTTTAACGACGATCTGAGCCGCTTTGATTCTCGCAGGCTCGGTAAAGCGCGCTTTGTTTTTGTTATAAAAATCGGCTATTTCTTTATCGTCGATATTTATTTTGCTGGCTTCTTTAGCCTGCCATACACGAAGCGCTAAGTTATCTTTTACGATTTCAAGCTCTTTTTTATAAACATCTTCGTCCATAACGCCCGATTTTTTAGCTTCATCCGTTAGCAGCATCAGATCAATGCCTTTATCGATAAGCTCCTTTTTTTGATCGGCATTAAGAGCAGCGATATCTACATTGCCTATGCCTTGAAGTAGCGGAGCAAGCTCTTTTTCAGTTACGTCTTTGCCATTTACGGTAGCGTAAACGGTAGCGTTAAGGCTGATAGCGGCAGCCAAACTAAGTGCTGTAAATAAAACTTTTTTCATCACAATTCCTTAAAAAAATTTTAACGGCGATTATAACTCAAAGTTGTTAACAATCAAACTGTACTTTAGAATTTTAGGGTAGAATTACGCCTTGAGGAAATGCAAATGAGAAGTAAAAAAGATATTTTAGAGATAAAAAAGAGAATTTTACAAAACTTCGCGCAAGAGCGCAGCGAGCTGAAATTTAAAGACACTTATCAGCTTTTGGTCTGCGTGATGCTAAGCGCGCAGTGTACCGACAAGCGGGTAAATTTGATCACGCCGCGCTTTTTTGCAGAATTCCCAAGCGTTGCAGAGCTTGCAAAGGCTAATCTGGCAAGCGTAAAGCTGCTAATTAGCTCGTGCAATTTCTACAACAACAAAGCGGTAAATTTGATCAAAATGGCGCAGGCGGTGGTTAGTGACTTCGGCGGCGTCGTGCCGCTTGATGAAGCGGGGCTAAAATCTCTTGCGGGCGTGGGGCAAAAGACCGCTCACGTCGTGCTTTTAGAGGGTGCGGGCGCAAACGTGATGGCGGTGGATACGCACGTCTTTCGAGTCGCGCATCGCCTGGGGCTGAGCCGTGCAAAGACGCCCGAGCTTACGGAGCGCGATCTTAGCGAGGCTTTTAAAACGGATCTTGGCAAGCTACACCAAGGCATGGTGCTTTTCGGCCGCTACACCTGTAAAGCGATAAAACCAAACTGCAAAGAGTGCTTTTTAAACGAGCTGTGCAGCAGCAAGGATAAGAATTTCCCGTAAAATTTTAGCCTGCAAATGCGGGTTTAAATTTGACGGAATTTTAAAATTTTGACGCCTTGCTTAAAGCCGCTTTACAGCAGACGTTCGGCTTTATGGCGCGAAAAATTTAGATTGAAATTTTATAAATGCCTCTTTGATTTTTGCCTTTTAGCAAAATTTAAAATTTTGCTTTTCGGAGCTTACTGTTTTGCCAGCCAAGCCCGGTATCCTTCGCTTTTAACCACGTCCGCGATGCTTTTTGCCATCTCCTGCGGCAAAAATTCGGACTTTTTGTCGATGACGGACGCTAGCGCGTAAGTGCTATCGTAATCTTGCAACTCCAAGCCCGCGCGCACCAGCGTTTCGTATAAAAACGGCTCGTCTTTTTCGATGCTTACCGCATCGTCGTTTAAAAACCCATAGATGAACGCAAGCTGTTTTTTATCGCCGATCTTTAAAAAATAATCGGCTAAATTCGTCGCGCTTTTGATGATGATTTTGCGTAGCTCGTCTATCTGCCGCGCAGAGTAACGCTCGGTAATCAGCCGCCAATTTTCCGCCATTCTCGCCGCAATGATAGACAGCTCGAAAGCCCTGCTGCCATAAGCATATTTTTCGCTTTCGTCGCCGATTTTTTCTATAGCCCCGAATTCGCTCACTATGTACTCGTATAGCTCCTCATCGCTGCCGCTGAAATTTTCTAAATATATCGTCTCGGCGATAGTCTCGGAATTTTTGCGTAGATCGCTTGTATCTTCAGACTCCTGCTCTTCATTCTCTTCGTCCCAGGCGGCTTTTCTAGCTTCAAAAGTTTTAAAATCCACCAGCGGATTAACGCCCTTTTTTACGAATTTAAAAAAGGTAGAAATATCGATCTGATGCTCATCTACGCAAATTCCATCCTTAAACATTAGCTCGCAATTTTCAAAAAATTCCCAACCATCAAGCGTGCCTAGGTAGCTTTGACCGATCCGTCCGTCTAGGACATAGACGCATTCGCTAGCGCTATTATCAGGCATTGCGTGGTCGTTTGAGACGATATACGGCGCTTGCGTTTTTCCAAAAACCTGCAACATTCCGTCGTTGTATTCGCCGCTTATGCCCCAAAGCACCGTTAGATTGCCGCCGATTGCGATAACGCCGTCCTGCGAATGCAGATAATTACACGTCGTATCTTTAACGACTTATAAAAACAGATAATCGTCATCTATGATATCACCGTCAAAAAATAAATTTCCGTTAACAAACATCGCTCGTGCGTTATTTTTACCGCCCGCTTCGTTAAATTTATCCTTAAGCCAAGCGGAATTTATCGTGCCTCCCGACAGACTAAGATCGCCGTCAAACACCAGCACGTCAAAACTACTATCCAAATATAAATTTGAGCCGCATTTTTTCTCAAATTCATCATAAGGCAGTATAAAAACGGGTGGAATTTTCGTCACAAAAGAGCTACGATTTTCGTATCGCTTTACCTGCGATTTAATAATCTGCTCGCAATTTTGTAGAAAATTTTTGATCTGGTTTTCCATTTTCATATCCTTTTAAATTTCTATTTCGGCAAGTGGTCCCGTCATATAGCCTGCGGAGCGAAAATTTGCGTTCTACTTGCAATTGCGAGTGCAACAAAGCAAAAATCTCTTTAAAAAGCACTCTCGAGGCAAATCACCGCAAATTTAAAGGCGAAGTATTTTTTCTTTAGATTAGGCGGAAACGACGGAGGCGAGGGAGCGTATACGCAATACGTGACCGAAGCCGACCGAGTTTCCAACGACGTATAAAGGAAAAAGACAAGCCGCTAAATTTATTGCAGTCTAGCGACGATGTTTCTCACCACCTCCGCTACCATCTCCACCGACGCTATCTCGCAGTGCTCGTTCACGGAGTGAGGCGAGTGGATGTTCGGGCCTATGGAGCAGGCTTGCAGCTCGGGCTGTTTTGCGACCAGTACGCCGCACTCAAGGCCAGCGTGCACGGCGACAAATTTAGCCTGCGGCTTTTGTTTTTGCAACTCCTCAAGCACCAGATGCGCGAAGTCGCTGATGCACGGCGCCCAGTTCGCCGAGCGGTCGGCTACTCTCACATCAAAGCCCAGCACGCTAGCCAGCGTAGCGGTCTCAAAGCCCAGATTTTCAAGCCCTTCGCGCTTCATCGCGCGTCCAAAAAAGTCAAACTCGATCACTTCACCCTTCTGCTTGACGGTCGAGAGATTTATGCTTTCGTTTACCATGCCAAGCTGCGTATCGTAGCTACGCACGCCCTGGGCGAAGGAGTTAATTAGCGCCAAAATTTTACCGCTATTTACCAGCACGTCCGCTTCGCCCTCGCCGAGGCTCTTTACCCACGCCAGACCGCGCTGCTTTGGCTCATGCGCACACAGCGCCT
>CAURMQ010000050.1:0-11991 GCA_963525765.1 uncultured Campylobacter sp.
GGCGGGGTTTTGGACGAGGCGGACGGCGATGCGCAAAATCCGCTATTTCATCTCATCACGCTTGATCCGCTGCCCCGTGACTTGCCCGTGCGCTCGCTGCCGCGCCTAACCCTCGCCGCGCATGTTAGAGAGATAAACGAAGGCGAGATAGTCTTTTACGAGCACGATGCGCAGGGTATGCCGCGGCGTATCGGCGAGCGGGCGCAGGTCGAATACGTGCAGGACGAGCCGATAAAGGAGTGCGAGGTCGCGCTTGCGCCTACGCCCGCCCGCTGGGCGGCTCAGGACTGGGGGATGTCAAACAGCAGGCAAAACCTCGCGCGCATCGGCGGCGAGCCTTCGTGGATACAGGGTGCCTCGGCGCCGACGTGTCCGATATGCGGCGAAAAGATGGAGTTTTTGATGCAGCTTGACAGCGAGCTTCCAAGCTGCGAGCAAGGCGGCGAGGTGATGTTCGGCAGCGGTGGGATTTTATATGTGTTTTGGTGCGAGCGGACGCGGGTGAGCGCGTTTTTTATGCAGTGTACGTGAGTAAAATTTAAGAAAAACGCGCAAATGGACGGACGGATGATCACGGCGAAAATAAAAAGAAGGGGCGGTATTTGGTATTTTGACGATTATTTTAAGTCGCTTCGCAAGAATGAAAACGAAATAGCAAAGCCCATCAGGCAGTTTGTATTGGATCCGAAAAGGTATCTGTTCAGTACGAAAGAGACCCTTCACGACGCCGTTTTGACTGAATTTAAATTCGCTATTTTAAAAAACGAAGATAAATTAACGATGAAATTTTTATCTCCCTACCGAGATAGAAATTTTAAATTTGTTTTCAAAAACGTCCTAGCCGTCCGCTTCAAAACGGACGACAAGAGCTTTAAAAATAACGATCTGATAGTTCATCAATTTTTGCTAAAGCGAGGAGGCGTTTGCGAGTATGATTTTATCTTTGCGAACGGGCAGAGGATAGCCGTGAAATTTAAGCGACTTGAGATCATTGAGGAATTCTTATAAGCGCGCTGTTTTGTTGATAGCGGAGGGATTTTACGTATTTTGGTGCGAATGGACGCGGGCGAGCGCGTTTTTATGCGGTACGTGAGCGAGAATTTTGCAAAATTCTAAACGAAAATCGTAAAATTTTAAGCAAAATTTATTCTAAGATAATAAAGCGGCAAAATTTGCCGAGCATTTCGGCGCGTAAAATTTTTTAGCTTGTTCGGCGAGAATATGTAAATTTACGCAGAGCCTAAGCGTAAATTCCCTCCACCAGCGTCTCTACGAACTGATCCGAGTTAAATTCCGCCAAATCCTCCATCCGCTCGCCCACACCGACGAAAAGTATCGGCAGCCGCAGTTCGCGTGCTATGGCGAAAAGTGCGCCGCCTTTGGGCGTGCCGTCGAGCTTCGTGATGATAATGCCGTCGAGCCTTACGATCTCGTTGAACGCCCTAGCTTGCGCGACGCTGTGATTGCCCTGAGTGGCGTCGAGCACGATGATCTTGCGGTGCGGTGCGCCGCTTTTTGCGCGGTCACATATTCGCACGATCTTGCTTAGCTCTGCGGCTAAATTTTTCTGGTTTTGCAGACGCCCTGCGGTGTCGATCAGGACGCGATCGATGTTTTTAGCGCTAGCCGAGCTTACGGTGTCAAACGCCACAGCAGCGGGATCGTGCCCCTGCGCGGTCGCTACGATCGGTAAATTTAGAATCTGCGCCCATTTTTTTAATTGCTCGACCGCGCCCGCACGAAAGGTATCGCATGCGCCTAAAATCACGCTTTGGCCGCTATTTTTATATAAATTTGCAAGCTTTGCGGTTGTCGTAGTTTTGCCCGCGCCGTTTACGCCGATGATGAGCTCTACGAACGGCTTCTCATCTGCGGCTTTAGCGATCTCGTAATCGAAATAGCTCTTCAAAACGCCCTTGAGATCATCTTTGGAGGCCAGCTTTTTTGCGGGCAGTTTTTCTAAAATTTCTTCCACGAGCTCGTAGCCTACGTCGGCTTCAAGTAGCATCTCTTCTAGGATCTCTTTTGAAATTTTATCTTCGCTTTTCGCGCCTCGCATCGCGTCTATGGTCTTGCTAAGCCCTTTTTTAAAAAATTCGAACATCAGAAAATTTTCTCCAATTCGGTCATTAAAATTTCTTCCGGCATCAGCCCGAAATATTGCGCGCTAAACTCGCCCTTTTCGTCATATATCGCCATATACGGCACTTCGTTTATGCCGCCTAGCGCCTTTGTAAAAAAGTCCGTTCCTTCGCCGTAAGCGATCGCGTAATTTACTTCGTGCGCGCTTGCGTAATTTTTTGCATCGTCTAAATTTGCATCACCGATCATCACGCCGATGATATCAAGCTTGCCAGAGTAGGCTTGTTTGGCGGCATTTAGTGCGCTTACCTGCACGGCACAGGCGTCGCACCATGGCGTAAAAAACGTAAATAGCGTCACGGTGGAGTTATTATCGATTCGAAAACCCTGCTTTGTTTTTTGCATATTTAAAATTTTGCCGTTACTTAGCTGAAGAGAAAAAGGAGCGGTGTAATCGACCTGGATTACGGCTTCGGTTTCGGACTGCGGCTGCGTGGTGTTGGCCTCGGTCGGGGTATCACTTGATTTTTTATCCTCATCATCGCCGCAACCTGCAAGAAACAAAACAGCCGTAAAAAGCGCTAGAAAAAAACGAAATTTCATACTAAACCTTGAGAATTTTATCGCAAAATTATACAAAAAATAGCTAAAATAAGCGTTAATATTTTATTCGAAAGATCAAACGATGCAAAAGAATGAATTTAGAAAAATCTGTAAATCTCGCCTGAAATCTCACGCCGCGCGCGCAGCCAGATGCGAGCATTACCTGCTTTTAAGGCGCATAGAGGGGCTGGTGAAATTTTTAAAAGCGCGCAAAATTTTGATATTTTTGCCGATGAGTTACGAGCCGAACGTTTTGATTTTAAGAAAAAAGCTATCAAAAAGCTGCGAATTTTACGTCCCATTTATGGTGGATATTAGTTTAAAAATGGTAAGATTGCGTTTACCTTTTAAAATTTCGCGCTTTGGGTTGCGACAGACGCTGCCGCAAAACGGGTATTTTAAAAAGGTCGATCTAGCCGTGGTTCCAGCTATCGGAGTGGATGGCGCAATGGCTAGAATAGGACATGGGAAAGGATTTTACGATATGTTTTTTTCAGGTCTGAAGCTTAAGCCCGCAATCGCGTTCGTGAGTATAAAAGACTGCTTTTGCAGCGAAATTTTATCGCTTGATCACGACGTAAAGGGCGATTTTTACATAACTCCGAGCCAAAATTACCTAAAAAGAGGAAAGTATGATAGAGATTTTAATCGCCTTGTGCGCTCTTGCGGTGGGCGCTGGCATAGGATACTTAGTAGCTAGAAAGATTAATAACGCCAATTACGATTTCTTCGTCGAACAAGCCAAAGCTAAAGCCAAAGCTATAGAATTTGAAGCCGAGGGCATCTTGCGAAATTCTAAAATTTCGGTACAGGAAGCTGAGTTTGAAGCTAAGAAAAAATACGAAGATAAGGCAAGCAAACTGCAGAAAGAATTTAACGTTAAATTTGACGAGCTCGGCAAAAAGGAGCACGCGCTTCTAACCGAGCAAGAGATTTTAAAAGACAGCAAAAAAGAGCTCGAAAGCGCCAAAAAAGAGGCGAAATTCCTCTACGAAGAGGGCTCAAATTTGAAGAAAAGCTATGAAGAGAAGCTCTCCGAGGCTCTTAAGGTGCTTGAGCGCGTGGCGGGCTTTACGCAGGATGAGGCGCGCGCGCAGGTGCTTAAGAAGGTCGAGGAGCAAAGCCGCACCGACATCGCTCACATCGTGCGAAAATATGAAGAGGAAGCCAAAAAAGAGGCGCGAAAAAAGGCGAACTATATTTTGGCGCAGGCTACGTCGCGCTTTGCGGGCGAGTTTGCGGCAGAGCGACTTATCAACGTCGTAAATATCAAAAACGACGAGCTCAAAGGCCGTATCATCGGCAAGGAGGGGCGGAATATAAAGGCGCTTGAGATGACTTTAGGCGTGGACGTCATCATCGACGATACCCCCAATGCGATCATCGTAAGCTCACATAATCTCTACCGCCGCGCCATCGCAGTTCGCGTTATCGAGACGCTTATCGAGGACGGCAGAATTCAGCCTGCGCGCATCGAGGACATCTACAAAAAAGTAAGCGATGAATTTGAAGCTAGCATCGCCGAAGAGGGCGAAAATATCGTAATGGATCTAGGTCTTAGCAAAATTCATCCCGAAATTTTAAAACTTATCGGCAAGCTCAAATTCCGCGCCAGCTACGGGCAGAACGCCCTTGCGCACAGCCTTGAGGTCGCACATCTTGCGGGCATCATCGCTGCAGAAACGGGCGGAGATCAAAAGCTGGCCAAGCGGGCAGGCTTACTTCACGACATCGGCAAGGCGCTAACTCACGAGTACGAGGGCTCACACGTAGATCTAGGCGCCGAGGTTTGCCGCCGTTACAAAGAGCATCCGGTAGTGATAAACGCGATCTACGCCCACCACGGCCACGAGGAGGCCACCAGCGTAGAAAGCGCCGCAGTCTGTGCCGCAGATGCGCTAAGTGCCGCGCGCCCGGGCGCCAGACGAGAGGTGCTAGAAAGCTATCTAAAGCGCGTTAGCGACATCGAAGCGATCGCGATGAGTAAAACTGGCGTCAAACAGGCCTATGCGATCAACGCAGGTCGCGAGATCCGCGTCATCGCAAACGCTAAGCTTATGAACGACGACGAGGCGGTTTTGGTCGCTAAAGAGATCGCTTCGGAGATCCAAGATAAGGTCCAATTCCCCGGCGAGATCAAAGTTAACGTCATACGCGAGCTTCGCGCGGTCGAGATAGCCAAATAAGGAGTGTGAAATGAAAAAATTTATAATCGCTTTATTTTTGCTTTTTAGCGCGGCATTTGCCGAGGATGAGCTCATCATTGATAGCGCGAGCGCCTATTCGTCGGTGATGCGCACGAATGCGCAATACAAATACCTAGCGCAGCAAGCCCGCGCGATAGTGATCTTTCCGAGCGTCAAAAAGCTGGGCTTCATCATAGGCGGAATGTATGGCGAGGGGATCATTATCTACAATAACGACGGCGCGCATAGTGTAAGCGGTGCTGAGATCAGCAGCGCTAGCGTAGGACTTCAGATCGGCTATGAGGATAATTATCTAGTCATTTTCGTAATGCATGACGATGTAATCCAAAAAATGCGAAATTCCCAAATCACGCTTTCGGGCGACGCTACGGCAGTTGCAGGTAACTACAGCGCCGATTCTGGCTCTTTAGATGTGCTAAATCAAGATATGTACGTCTTTACGAATAAAGGCGGGCTGTTTGCGGGAGTGAGCCTGGGTGGTTCGGTGCTGGAGACCAAAAATGACCGCGCTTTTGATCCAAATACCGAGGGCTATGCGCTTTTGATGCGAGTAATTGGCGCAGATGAGTAAAATTTAGCTAGAAATGCTAAGGCGCATAGCTTAGCGAAAAATTTTGCTTTATGGGCGTTTTATTAGCAGCTTGGAATTTTGCTCGCGTGATTTCTGCAGAATAATAGACTTAGGTGCGTAATTTTATTGTAATTCGCGGAGTGGGAGGCATTTGAGGATATCGCGTAAATCCTTCGTAATTCGCAAGTTACTTTGAATCCTAAAGAAGTCGAAATTTTGTCATTAAATTTATAGTCGCAAAATTTTACCGTTAAATTTTGCGGAAATTTTGCTTGATGTCTAGAAATTTTATTTTAGAATTTTGCTTAATATTTTGCGGCAAAATTTTATATTTCGTGACAGCCGCGCAGAATTTTAAATTTAATGTCGCAGCAAAATCAAGTGGCGTCGTGGGATGTTGGAGTGAAGTTTTCGCGCCGAATTTTAAAGCTGCTTTAGTCAAAATTTATAGAATTTTATACGATCTAATGAAAGGATTTGATGGAATCGATGTTTGCAAACCTCCATACGTGGGGGTATCTGATACTGTTTTTATATTCGCTGGGTGGAGGATTTTTGGCGCTTGCGGCAGCGGGCGTGCTAAGCTCGGCCGGCGAGCTCAATATCGTCTTATGCATCGTAATCGCCTGCATATCGAACTTCATAGGCGATTCGGGGCTGTTTTTAGTAAGCCGTTACAATAAAAAAGAGATCATGCCCTATCTGCGCAAACAGCGCCGCAATCTTGCTCTGGCGCAAATTTTATTTCGCAAATACGGCGACCGCATAATTTTAATCAAAAAATTCATCTACGGCCTCAAAACTCTTGTGCCGATCGCGATCGGCATCACAAAATATTCGTTTTTGAAATTTAGCGTCATCAACGCCGTAAGCTCGCTCATTTGGGCGCTCGTGGTGGGGTTACTGAGCTACTACGCGGGTGATTTCGTGCGCGAGCTCTATGTGCATATCAAGGACGCGCCGTGGATCGCTCCGCTGGTTCTAGGCGCGATAGTAGCGGCGATCGTGCTCTATTTTCGCTTCGCCACGCGTAAAAGAGGCTAGCGGTGGCAAAAAAGCTGATCCCGCTCGCAATTTTCGCAGCGCTTCTTTTGGCGCTAAATTTTATCTCCAATTCGCGCGGCTCCGCGGCTAAAGATGAGCGGGTTTTTACCTCCAAAACCCTGGATGCTGCGTCGCGTAAAAGCGGCGCGCAAAATTTAAAAAGCGGCACCGATCGCAAAATTTCAAGCTCACAAAATCCTGCAAGCAGCGCCGGCGCAAAAGATGAGAGCGGTGCAAGAAGCGCAGACGGCGGAGCAGACCTAGGAGATTTAAAATCTCATCCGCGAGAAAACGAGCCCGCCGCCGCAAATCCTAAAGATGAGGCGGACGTCCACAGGCGACGCAGCGCAGATTATGAAGCTTCAAACTCGCAAAATCCCGCCGCAAATTCTAAAAATCAGCTCGCGGATGAGCCCTGCGTAAGCAGGGAGTGCGTGAGCGCTCATATCCGCCGTACGGGCACTTTGCCGCAAAATTTTATCACGAAAAAGCAGGCCGGTGAGCTTGGCTGGCAGGGCGGTGATCTGTGGCGATACGCGCGCGGCAAGAGCATAGGTGGCGATCGTTTCGGCAATTTCGAGCGCAGACTACCTAACAAAAAGGGGCGGATTTGGCGCGAATGCGACATCGAGTATCGCGGCGGCCCGCGCGGCGCGAAGCGGCTGATATTTTCAAACGACGGGCTGATCTTCTACACCGCCGATCATTACGAAAGTTTCGAGCGCGTGCAATGAGTTTAAATTTTAAAACATGCCGCGCCGCAAAGATCATCATCGACGGCGCAAAGATTAGGCGCAAAGATCAAATTTTCGCGCTGTTTGCCGCAGCGCTGGATTTCGAGCCCGAATACGTCGCAAATTTAGACGCGCTCTATGACGCGCTGGGCGAGCGGGGTGGACAGGTCTTCGTCGTCATTAAAAGGGGCGGAATTTTAAAACTAAGGCTGGGCAAATTTTATGATATTTTGCTGGATGTTTTGCGCAGCGGCGAGGCGAAAATTTTAATCTTATGAGCTTGCGAGGCAGCCATTCCGCTTTAAAGCTAAATTTTGCCAAGGAAAAGGTAAGTTTGTTTCGGCGCAGTTTCGAGCGTGCCGTTAAAATTTCCTAAATTTAGATCTAAATTTTAGAGCTTATTAAAAGAGGCGATTTTAGAAATTTCGCTTACAAAGCTCACGCGGTCAAATTTAAACTCAAGCCCATATCGCCAATCTTTGCGGCGCGGGTTCGTAAAGTCGCTAAATCTGATCGTATCTGCTTCAAATTTAGCCTTAAGCGCGAGATACCAGCAGTCCCAGATCCCGCACGGACAGCCCAGTAGGACGACGCTTCGCTCGTCGCTAGCCGCAAGCTGTCTGTTAGGCAAGAGCGCATCCAAAAAGAGCTTTTTAAAATCAATTAGGCTCAAATAGGCGTAGTCTCCCGCGACGCTAGCTTGCCCGTCCTTTGCCGCAAAGCTTCGCTCGCGCTGCCTAATCAGCTCAAGCAGGGGCTTATCGTTTATCGTAACGACGACTTCGGTAAGGCCTTCGCCTTTCATATCGTAATCGTTTAGGTAAAATTTAATGCTATCCATGCGGCAATCTCGCTAAATGATCTATTTTACGCCGTATTTGCACCGGTCTGCTAAAATTTCAGCGCAGTTTATCGAATTTGAAGTGAAATTCTGTTGAAAACTAAAAATTAGTCGCCAAAGCGCAAATCAAAGGGAGATTTTAAAATTTAGATATTTCGGGCTTGCGGAGCTTGCTTTTGGCAAGCGAGAGCTCAAATTTACAAAAAAAGCTCAATTTGCGTAGACGAAAGAAGCGAAAATAAAAGGTTAAATTTCATCACAGATCAAAGAGACCGAAACGAGAGTTAAATTTTACGGATAAAGAAGCCGAAATTAGATGAGGGGTTAAATTTAATTCGCTTTTCAGGGCGCTTAAATTTAACCCCGCCGTGGCTACATCATTTCGCCGCTTTTGTGCTCGTGCTCGGTGTAGGTTACCGGAATATCCTTCTTGCCTTTTCCCGGTGTATACACTCCCTCTCCACGTTTGAAAAGAAGCTCGATACCTTCGTCGTTCGTAAGCATTATGCCGCTTGCGGAAGCCGCGCGTTTGAGATTATGCTTTTTGCCTTTTTCGTCGGTTAGCACGCCCGTTGCGAACATATCGTTCGAGCTAAGGCTGATGCGCTTATCCCCGGTCTCTCCGAGTAGAAATACGATCGTATGCGCTACGGACTCTTGCTTTTGCTGCGGAGCCGTATCGGCCTTAGGTTGGCTGCATCCGCTTAAAATCGCGATTGCCGCTAATGACGAGAATACAATTCGTCTCATTTTTTCTCCTTTAAAAAAAAGTTCGCGAATTATATAGCCAAAAAGTAAATCCTAGATTTCGCGACTTTTTATTTAATCAAAGATTAACCCAAATTTAGTAAAATTCCAGCTGAAAACATCCCAAATAAGGAGAACCTTATGGCAGTAAAAATCGCAATTAACGGCTTTGGAAGGATCGGTAGGTGCGCGGCTAGAATTGCGCTAAGCAGGGACGATGTGGAGCTTGTGGCGATCAACGATACCGCTAAGCGCGAGCTTACGAGATACCTGCTTCAATACGACACCGTTCACGGCGAGTTTCGTAAAAAAGTAGAAATTATAGGCGACGAATGCATAGCCGTAGACGGCAAAAAGATCCGCGTCTATTCCACCAGAGAGCCTGCGGAGCTTGATTTTGCGGGCGATGGTGCAGAAGCTGTGCTTGAATGTACTGGTGCGTTTTTAACGAGCGAAAAATGCAAGCCGTTCATAGATAACGGTATCGGCGTAGTCGTAATGAGCGCACCTGCCAAGGACGATACGCCTACTTTCGTAATCGGCGTTAATGAGGGCGCTTATGCAGGACAGCGCGTCATCTCAAATGCTAGCTGCACCACTAACGGTCTAGCTCCGATTGCAAAAATTCTAGACGATGAGCTTGGTATCGAAAAGGGTCTGATGACGACAATTCATGCTTATACGCATGGACAGAGTCTAGTCGATGTAAAAGCCAAGGACTTTCGCCGTTCACGCGCTGCGGCTCTTAATATCGCTCCGACCACGACGGGTGCGGCAAAAGCGATTAGTAAGGTACTTCCGCAGCTAAGCGGTAAGATGCACGGACAATCGGTGCGCGTGCCAGTGGCTAACGTTTCGATGGTTGATCTAACGGTGCTAACGCGTAAACAAACGAGTGCTGAGGAGCTAAATGAAATTTTCCGCCGCTATGCTGCTAAAGAGATGAAAGGAATTTTGCTCGTAGACGACGATAGCCGTGTCAGCAGCGATTTTTGTACTTCAGAATACTCCAGTATTGTAGCTAGCGACTGCACGCAGGTAATTGACAGCAATCTGATAAAAGTGATGAGCTGGTATGACAACGAGTGGGGATATAGTGAGCGCCTCATCGATTTAGCCCTATATGCGGCAAAAAGAAGGAAATAAGATGGGCGAAATTCTTTCGATTAAAGATTTGAAATTTAAAGACGGCGCGCGCGTTTTTATCAGGTGCGATTTTAACGTGCCGATGGATGAGTTTTGCAATATTACGGACGATCGTCGCATTCGTTCGTCTATCCCTACGATTAAATATTGCTTAGACGAGGGCTGCGCGGTAATTTTAGCCAGTCATTTAGGGCGCCCGAAAAACGGATACGAAGAAAGACTTAGCCTAAAGCCTGTGGTAAAGAGGCTATCTAGGCTTTTGGAGCGCGAGATAAAATTTGTCTCCGATGTCGCAGGCGAGGAGGCAGGCGCTGCGGTAAATTCGCTTAAAAAGGGCGAAGTGCTTCTGCTGGATAATCTGCGCTTCGAAAAGGGCGAGAGCAAAAATGACGAAGCATTAGCTAAGAGGCTTGCGAGCTACGCGGAATTTTATATCAACGACGCTTTTGGTGTATGTCACCGCGCGCATGCTTCGGTAGAGGCGATTACGAAATTCTACGATGAGGCACACAAAGCGGCGGGATTTTTGCTGCTAAAAGAGATAAAATTTGCCAAAGACCTTATTAAAGATCCTGCGCGTCCTTTTGTAGCGGTAACGGGCGGCAGCAAAGTAAGCGGCAAGCTTCAGGCGCTTAAAAATTTACTTCCTAAAGTCGATAAGCTCATCATCGGAGGCGGCATGGCGTTTACGTTTTTAAAAGCCGTCGGATATGACATCGGTAAATCTTTGCTCGAAGAGGATCTAATCGAGGAAGCAAAAAATATTCTCCGCAATGCTCGCGAGCTTGGGGTCAAAATTTATATCCCCGTCGATGCCGTCGCAGCTCCGCAATGCTCGCAAGACGCCGTTACAAAAAAGGTTACCGTCCAAGAAATTCCAAGCGATTGGATGGGGCTAGATATCGGACCTGCGACCGTAGCGCTTTTTAAAGAAGCCCTAGACGATGCGCAAACGATCTGGTGGAACGGACCGATGGGGGTTTTTGAGATCGATAAATTCGCTCGCGGCAGCCTGCATATATCGCACGCGATCGCAGATAGCGACGCCACGACCGTAGTGGGCGGTGGCGATACTGCAGATGTCGTCGAACGCGCGGGCAACGCTGATGATATGACTTTTATTTCTACCGGAGGCGGTGCGAGCTTAGAACTCATCGAAGGCAAGGAGCTGCCGGGCGTGCGAGTGCTTACTGCTAAAACGGAGCTGCGATGATACTGGCGGCGAATCTTAAATGCAACCATACCCGAGCTAGCTTTGAGCAGTACGCTAAAGCTTTAGATGAAGGCTTAGCGGGCCTAATTTCGCGCGAGGATGAAATTTTGGTTTTTCCTCCTGCTAGCGCATTTTGCGCGAAAGTGAAAAATTTTACTCAAGGCGCGCAAAATTTCTATCCTGCCGCGCACGGCAGCTTTACAGGCGAGATCGGCGGCGATATGCTGGCGGAATTTGACATCAAAACCGTTCTTATCGGACATAGTGAGCGGCGCGCTATTTTGGGCGAGAGCGCGGAGCTGATAAGAGAGAAATTCGGTTTTGCCGTGGCGCAGGGCTGGCACATCGTCTTTTGCATCGGCGAGGATGAGGCGGCATTTGCGCAAAACCGCAGCGAGGAGTTTGTAGCGACACAGCTTGATGGTATCGATCTGAAATATCCGAGCTTAGTACTAGCCTACGAGCCCGTCTGGGCGATCGGTACGGGCAGAAGTGCGCAGTGCGAGCAAATCGAAAGAATGCTAAATTTCTTGCGCGCTAAAAGCCCCGCGCCGCTACTTTACGGCGGCAGCGTGAATGCTGAAAATATCGCAAAAATTTGCGCGATAAGAGGTTGCGACGGGGTGTTAGTGGGTACAGCAAGCTGGGACGCCTCGAAATTTTTGGAGCTTATACGCGTCGTCTCGTGAGCGTCTTTTAATGAGTTTGAAATTTTAAGTCCGCGACAGGCTACGCGCCTAGTCTTGACTTAAAATTTCTACACAACATTAAAATCCATCTCACGATACTGCCGCTATCAAATT
>CAURMQ010000051.1:0-11941 GCA_963525765.1 uncultured Campylobacter sp.
ACGCAGGCACAGTGCTATTTTAGCAGCGCTACGATGGATGAAAAAATCGCTACTGAAATAACATCGAATAACTTAGAACGTAATCTTTTTGAAATCATTTCGGCTACTAAAATCGACGATAACGGTATCGCGGTAGATAATTCGCTAAGGGATATAGAGGTCGTTTTGCCTATAAGTTTAAAAGGCGAGATCCAAAATGTAAGCGGTGAGATCGCTCAAAATTTAAAACGCGCGCTAGAGATGATAAAGCGGATAGGATTAAACCGTAACCGAGGTCTTGGTAGATGCGAATTTAAAGTTAAGGAGCTACGATGAGAGAGCTTAGATTTGAGATAACTTTTAAAAGTCCCATTATTTTGCAGGCAAGTTCTAACACGCAGGGCAAGATGAGCTCGCTTGATTTCATCCCGGGAAGTGCATTTTTGGGTATGGTAGCTAGTAGATATAGCGACTTTAGTGATCCTTTTAAAATTTTTCATAGCGGTACTGTGAAATTCTGCGATGCTGCGCCGATCAAAGATGGTAAAGAATTTTTTAAAATTCCGCTTTCCTATTTTCACGAAAAGCTTGATGGCAGCAAAATTTACAATCATCACTTGTTAAGCCGCGAAGAATCTGAAAAATTTACCCAGCTAAAACAGATGCGAAGCGGCTACATAAATGACGAAAAAAAGCAGCTTAACCTGGATCGAGATTTTTCTCAAAAAAGCGCGTATGATAAAAACAAAAGACGCTCTATGGATAGTCAGATGTATGGCTACGAGGCGTTTAGGGCTGGAATGAAATGGCGATTTAGCGTTAAATTTGAGCCTGGCGTGAGCGAAGACGACATCAGTCGCGTAAAAGAAACACTAGAGCGCTCAACTAGGCTCGGCAAATCAAAGAGCGCCGAGTATGGGGCGGTAGAGATTAAATTTATAGGCGAAAATACGGATGAAATCCAAAGCTTTACGCCGCCTGAGGGATATACTTTCGTTTATGCTAAATCCCGTCTTGCGCTTATTGACGAAAACGGCAATCCGAGCTACGACGTAAAATACATTTTGCCAAATTTGAGCGCGAATAGTGTCGATTATAAAAAGACGCAGATTAGAATTTCAAATTTCACCCCTTATAACGGCGCCCGTAGTACAAAAGACTACGAGCGAGCCTGCATAAATAAAGGTAGCGTAATCGCTTTGAAAAATTTAAGTGCCGAGCAGATAGCCGCGCTAAAAAACGGCGTCGGAGCGTATTTGAGCGAGGGTTTTGGCGAAGTGCTGATAAATCCGTGGTTTTTAGACGGCGGCGACGCGGAGAATAACCCGATAAAATTCCAAAAAGAAGCACAGACTGAGCGCTCAATCGGAAAAATACCGATACAAAGTGATTTGGCTAAATTTTTAAAACAAAAGCAGACTACGAAAGACCAAGCTCTTGAAATAGTCGAGAGGGTGGCTGATTTTATAAAAAGCCATAAAGATAAATTTAGCAAAATTTCAAAATCACAATGGGGCGCGATAAGATCAATATGCAAGGAGGTTGCCGTTAGCGATAAAGTATTGAATGATAAAGGCGATGAAATAGAAAATCAAACTACCTCAGAGAAAAACAAAAATATAGCGGCTCAATTATCTAAATTTATGCGAAATGGCGTAAGAAGCGCAAATTGGGACTGCGAAAAAAGAAATGATAAAAGTGTCTTAGTAGAAGGTGGGTGCGGCGATACGCTCGTAAAAGAAGTAGAAGGCGATCCTTGCCCGCTTAAATTTGCTCTACTTTTATCAATGCAAATGCCAAAAATCACAGGAGAAAAGCAATGAAAAGATTTTTAGCGCACGTCATCATAGAAGCCAAAACTCCGTTAAAAGTCGGCGGCGGCAAAAATGATCTATTTTTGGATGCACCGGTGCAAAGAGATTGGAACGGCTTGCCGATGATCTTAGGCACTTCGGTTGCAGGGATTTTGCGTAGGGCGTTTGAAGATAATGCCGGCAAGGATGCCGCGAATGAAATTTTTGGAACCAAGCGCGAGAAAAAGGATCAGGGCGAAAATGGAAAGGTAAGCAAAGACGAAAATAAAAAAGAAGACGAAGATTTACTCGGCTCAAGACTAATTATCTCAAACGCTCTGTTGCTCGTCGATAAGAATAACAAGGTTTGCGAAGAGTTGCTTTTAGAAAAGAGCGACTTTTTGCGACTTTTTGATATTTTGCCAATCAGAGATCATGTAGCCATAGGCGCGAACGGCGTAGCGAAAGATGCCGGCAAATTTGACGAGGAAGTCGTATTTAAAGGAACTAGATTTAAATTCTCGCTTGAGTTTGACGGGAGCAAAGAGGAGTTTGAGGAAATTTTAAATTTGCTTTGCGATCCTACGCTAAGGCTTGGCAGCGGAAGCTCGAAAGGCTTTGGCTCACTTGGAATTTTAGAGATAAAATGGGGCGAGTTTGAGCCGGACAGATACTCGAGCAGTTTAAATTTTAGCTCCGATGGGTTTGCGAAATTTATGCCCGAGAGTGCAAAAGACGATAATTTGAAAAGACAAAAATTTATCAGATACGAGCTTAAAATTTCGCCCGATGATTTCTTTATGTTTGGAAGCGGATTTGGCGACAAGGATGCCGATCAAACGCCGGTGCTTGAGAGCGTGATCGACTATAAAAATGAACGCCTTGGCAAACGTAAAATTCTAATCCCGGCAAGCTCGGTAAAGGGCGCATTATCGCACCGAACGGCGTTTTATTTTAATAAAATTAATAAACAATTCGGCGAAAAAGCTAAGGTCGGCAGCGAAAACGAAGCCGTAAGGAAAATTTTTGGCTACGAAAAGAATAAAAACGAAAAAGGCTTCAAAGGCAAAATTTTAATCAGCGATTGCTTTTTGGATTACGACGAAGCAAAAGATACGAAAGTTTTCGAACACGTTAGCATTGACCGCTTCACGGGCGGAGCGATCGATAGCGCTTTGTTTCAAGAAAAAGCGGTCGCAAAAAGAGACAAATTTATAATAGAAATTTTGCTTAAAAACGATGCGCGCGACGATACAGAAAAGAGGGCTTTTAAGAATGTCTTAGAGGCTTTTGAAACGGCTTTAGATGACCTAGTCAAAGGGCGTTTGCCGCTTGGCGGAGTAACCACAAAAGGGTATGGATTTTTCAAAGGCGAAGTCATAAAAACAGCAATAGATAGGAGCTAGCAGATGAGAAAAAATAGAGACGAAATTTTAAAATACGTGAATGAAAATTTAAAAGGCTACGAGGGCTACATCCAGCTAATGGGTGAAAAAATCGATGAGAAGCACCTATTTTTAGCGGGCGAGCGAACTCCTGGTCTAGGCAAAGACGAGCTAATCTATGAGGCGCATTTTTTTAATGCAAATTTGAAGAAAAGCATTTCTATCCGCCAGATAAACGACGCTTGGTTTGTCGATGAGACGGAGTTGGGGGGCGCAAATTTAGATCCGAAGAAAAACCCCGACATAAAAGAATTTCACTCTAAATTTAAACCTGAGTTTTCTGCCAAATTCAAAGAAGTCAAAATAAAAATGGCTCAAATTTGGCAAGATGAAAAAGACGAGTTTTGTGAAGTGCCTCAAGACAATGGAACTCTTGAGGGTTTACCAGTATTGAAACTTCAAAAGATAGTATTTGCAGGCTTTGTAAAAGATGAAAAGGATAAAAAATGATAACCGCTCCATATAATTTTGTACCGCTAAACGATAAAATTTTTTACCCGCCGTGGGCTAGCGAGGATGCTCTTAAAAACATCCACGACGTACCGTTTGAAGACGGCGAAAGCGGCGTAATCGAGCTTGAGGTAACCGCCAAAAGCCCTATCTTTATAAAGGATAGCAAAAATCCGAGCGAGTTTTGCCATTCCATAAACGAAAACGGAGACAAAGAGTATTATATCCCCGCAACCAGCATGAAAGGCATGATAAGAAACGTACTTGAGATAATGAGCTTTTCAGCTATGAACTTTATAGATGATAAAAAGTATTCTATGCGGGATTTTACGGACGAATACAAAAATAAAGTCCTAAAAGATATTAAATGCGGTTGGCTTTATAAAGAAAATGGTGCGATAAAGATAAGAGAATGCGACGGAATTTACCGCATAAAGTATCAAGAGATAGAATATAAATTTAAGAAACAAGGTTATAGAAATCGCTTTTTGTGGGGCAAATTTGATGATAAAAATGATCCGCTTAAAAACGCTTGCGCCAAATATGATTTAGTCAAATTTGAAAATGTAGATAAAATTTATAATTTTTCAAAAGAGGGGTCTAAAAACGGTAGAAATATAGTGAAATTTGACGACAGAGGCTCGTTATTAGGTAAAGTTGTGTTAACAGGGCATCCGTCGGCCA
Organism: uncultured Campylobacter sp.; assembly: GCA_963525765.1. Classification (GTDB taxonomy): domain Bacteria; phylum Campylobacterota; class Campylobacteria; order Campylobacterales; family Campylobacteraceae; genus Campylobacter_B. The sequence goes on from CAURMQ010000051.1 coordinate 4,352, forward strand.
GAAAAGACGATAAGGTAAACCCCAGTGGAAAAAATTATGATTTTGTCTTTATACAAAAACAAGATGCGAAAATTTTTAATGTAAGTGAATGTGTGTTTGAAGTGTTTAAATTTGCTTATTTTGACGGCAGGAAAAAGCAGCCCGTGCAGTCTGCCGACTGGACTTTCTGGAAAGAAAAACTAAAAAGTGGCAAAGAAATCCCCGTATTTTTTCATGCTAACGGTAATGAGGTTATTCATTTTGGACTTTCATATCTTTATAAATTACCTTTTGATAAATCCGTAAAAGAGGTCTTGGCTCATACACAAATAAAAGAGAGTAAGCCCGATTTATCAGAAATTATATTTGGATATAGTAGAAAAATTAAAAATAAACAAGAGTCCTTAAAAGGAAGGGTTTTTGTATCTCACGCCAAAGCTATCCAAAATGTAAATTTAGACGATGAGGTAAAAGTCGTCTTGGGTTCCCCAAAAGCATCTTACTACCCGATTTACATAAAGCAAAATGGCGTAAAATACGCCACTTATAATGATAGAAATGCCACACTATCTGGTTTTAAGCGATACCCGACGCATAAAGGTCAAAGCGTCGCTACAAGTGATACTAGTGATAAAACAGCAAATATAGAAACAGCTATCACGCCACTTCAGTCGGGAGCAAAATTTAGATGCAAAATATTAGTCCATAATCTCTTGCCTATTGAGATTGGAGCACTGCTATCAGCTATTACATTTCATAAAAACGATCTTTGCTATCATTCTATCGGTATGGCGAAGCCTTTAGGATACGGCAAAATTAAACTCAGCGTCTTAGACCTCAATGGATTCAGTAAAGAAGTTAAGGAGTATTTAAAGGATTTTGAGTCGGCTATGAACGGTGAAATTTTCGACGGCAAGATAAAATGGCACGAAAGCGAGCAGATAAAAAATTTATTTTCAATGGCTAGCGAGCAAGACAACGAAGGTAATTCTGAATTGGTATATATGAATCTTGAAGATTTTGCAAAAAGTAAAAATAATGATCGTCGCTATTATTTGGATAGGTATATTAAACTTACAAATGTAAATACGGTACAAGCAGTTCCATTATCCGATCAACAAAGCATATCGTTATATCAAAAATTTGCAAACGATCTAATAGAAAAAGAGAAGGCTTTAAAAGAGGAAATAGAACTTCGAAGAAAAGAAAAAGAGCTGCAAGAAGCTACAAGCAATATGAGCGAACTGGATAAAAGAATTTATAAGCTCAAAAACGATCCCATTTATAAAAATATGCCCGAAGCGACAGTCTTATTTAAAGCGATAAGTCAAACCGATAAATTTGACGATATGAAATTGGAAGCGCTTTGTGGGTTAAGAGATATGTTTAAAAAGATTGGAAGATGGAAAGAGCAGACCAAGCAAAAAAGGCCGGAAAAAGACAGAGACTATCAAGATACGTTAAAGATAATGGAGATGCTAAAGGAATTTAAAAAATGACGCATTATGAAAAAAGAAATTTTCAAAAAATAGTCGTTTCGCTTTTGGGAAGTTCTCTTTTAGGGTATAGGACGTTTTTTATTATCGCGGGAGTATTGCTATTTTTTGCTTGGTTACCGGACGGAATGTCATCGCTGCTGGATAAAATTTTTGGCGGTGAAATTTTAGAATGGAGTGCCAAAGACGGCACTATGCTGGTTCAAATTTTAGGCTCTATAGCGATTTTTGGGCTAATCAAACGAATAATTCCCAAGGACATCCCTAATGTCGATATATGTATAAATGATAGACCCAAAAGGGCTAAAGTTCTAGTGCTATTTTTAAGCGAAAATAATGGCGGAATAGAAGAAATTTTGAAATTTAAAACTATCGATGAGTATGGAAGAAATAATTATAGAATGCCTCTAAAAGCGATAGATTATCACAAACAAAGGCTTAAAAAGATTATAGTCGCTTGTTCTGAAAAATCTCACGGCGATAGAGATAAATTTTTAAAATGCGTGCAAAATCTCTTTGGCAAGGAGCTTGCAGATATGACAAATGTACGATGTATAAAGAATTTCGAAGACGCAAAAAGCGTCTATAAATTTTTAGAAAGCGTATATAGACAGCTTAAGCAAGAGGGCTTTATGGAGGACGACATTGTATTTGATGTCACGGGCGGACAAAAGGCGATAAGTATAGCCGGAGCGATGTTTGCGATACCCAACGATAGGCATTTGCAGTACGTCTCCACTAGCGATTATACTGTCAAGCACTATGATTTAACTTATATGCAAAATGAGGAGTAAAATATGGCTAAAATTTTAATAAGTTCATTGGGAATGGGCGATAGGATAAAAGGATATCAAAAAGCTGACTATGCTATAGACGATAAAATTTATAGGGATAGAACCTTCATATCTAGTGTCTTATGCGAACATATCGGTATAGATAAGTTGTTTCTAGTTGGCACTAAGGATTCTATTTGGGAGTCGGTTTATGAAGAATTTGGCGGCGATAGCGAAACTGCGGAAAGAATTTATACCGATAAAGAAACTAGAAGCGATACAGATCTTTTACTACCCGTGGAGCAACAGATAGAAACAAAGCTAGGCTCAAAGGGCTCAAAATGTTTTATTATAAAATACGGATTAAATGAAGACGAGCTTTGGTTAAACTTTGACAAATATTTGCAAATTATGAGTGAAATTTCAAAAGATGATGAGGTATATCTCGATATAACGCATTCGTTTAGATCGCTTTCTTTAATGAGCTTCGTGATGAGTGAATTCTATGCAAATACGCGCGATTATAATCTAAATATAAAAGGTGTGTATTATGGAATGTTTGAAGCCTCAGAAAAAAGAGATGATGGAACTAAAACTCCCGCTCCGATCGTAGATCTAAAGATGTTTTTCGAGCTTTTGGAATGGTCAAGAGCCATAAAAAATCTAAAATTCTATGGAAACGGCTACGAGCTGATGACCCTTATAGATAAGTCGGGTCAGCCCATAAATATAAAAAATAGCTATAGGAATTTTTCTTATGCTTTAAGTATGTCTGATATCGGAGCAATACAAAAAAGCGTAAAATCTTTAAGTAAAGAAATTTTCGACTTTAGCGATCCGAAGGCGCATATATTAAAAATTATAGCTAAGGACATAAAAGAATTTATCGATATTTTTAGGATTGATAAACTTTCGGATTTACAAATAGGGTTAGCCTCATGGTATGCCAAAAACAAAAATTTTGCTATGGCTTATATGACCTTAGCTGAAGCGGTTCCTAGCCTAATATGCGAACAAAATGGTAAAGACCCTGCAGATAGAGATGCAAGAGAGGATGCTAAGCATACTTTAGGAAAATGTAAAAAAGAAAACTATAATTCTGAACATAAAAAAGCAGCGAAAATATATTTTGAAATAAACAATATTAGGGTTAATATTGCTCATAAACTTATGGATGGAGATCGAAGGTCGAATTCTGATCCACAAAGTAGCACTGATAATATATGGGAATATATAGAAAAGGTTAAAGCAATGGGAAAAATACATTTTAAATTACAAAAGAGACCACCAAAAAAATGAAAACCTTCTTTACATTGATAAACCACACCTTGACGTCGGAGCAAGAAGAAGACGCGAGGAAGAATTTAAATGTCGATAAATTCGTAAATATAGCCGATGCGAGGTGGAGCGATATTGACCCGTCTGAAAAAAGCGTAATAAAATTTGTTGAAACTTATAAAAACAAACTCAAAAAGCAAGCAAAAGCGGGCGATGTATTACTGGTGCAGGGCGATTTCGGAGCGACTTATAATATGATAAGGTTTGCTAAAAATATGGGTCTGATTGCAGTATATGCGACTACTAACCGTATCGCAAGCGAGCAGGTAGAAAATGGCAAAGTAGTGATTAAACGAGAATTTAAACACGCAAGATATAGAGAATACGAGGAGTTATAATGTCATCAGATGCAGACAATAAAACGATAGTTATCTTTGAAATTTTAAAAAAGTTAGTTGCAAAGCAAGAAATTTATCTTACCGATACAGAGCTTTTAGATGAGTTAAGGATTAAGGAAAGAACGCTTAGAAGGTATATGGGCGAAATCGACAAGTTATTTCCGTATGCTTTTAGGATAGAAAGCAAGCTCATAGGGCATGGCAAGAGACCGGTAAAAGTATTAAGAGTATATGACAAAAACAAAGATATAATCGGCGTTTTAAAATGTCTTTTAGAATATGGCAATGATCTAGGCTGGTTAATTAGTTTATTAAACGAAAATGATCCTAGGTTGTTTAACGATTTAGATAAACATGAAAAAGAGAAGGTATCTGAACAATTAAAAGAGGATTCGGACATATTTTTATTTAGAACCAATCCCTTAGAGGTTTTGCAAGATGAGCTAAGTAAAAGATATCTGAGTGAGCTTCGAAATGCCGTTAAAAATAAAGAATGCCGAAATATCAAGTATAAATATATCGGTGAAATGGAGAATTTAATCGATGCAAAATGCCTAAAAATAATTTTTACAGATAGTAATTGGTATCTGGCTATCGAGGATGTTAAGGGAAATTTTAGGCTTTTAAGAGTGGCTTTTATCGTATCGCTTAGCAAAAGCTCAAAAAAATACGAAGGAAAGATCTTGAAGGAATACGAAACGTATTTTAATAAGATACAAAATGCTATGAGCTTGCCCTCCGAGCCATTGCGAAGGGCGCTATTAAAAGCCTCCCCGAAAGTGGCTATATATTTTAAGGAGGGTATGAAGCTGTTTTTCCCAACTCAAAAATTTAAAAAGAAGCTAGATGATGGTAGCATTATTTTTAGCATAGATTTTACTCAGGATATGGAGATATTGCCATTTATAAAAAAGTGGCTTCCAGATATCGAGATACTAGAACCAAAAGATCTGAGAGAGACCTTTAAAGAGCAATTAAAAGCGGCTCTTGATATATTAAGTGAGTAGAAAAGGCACGCGTTGTCGCGCTAATAGCGAAACAAAATTTGCCCTGAGTCTATTCACGCGCTACGAAGCGGTAAAATTTTAGAATGTTTGATGAAATTTAAAACGCATAAAGCCTCGTCGCAATCTCATATAAAGATCGTGCATCGCAAGCAGTAGCGATAAGAGGTCAAATATGCCATGAGAAGCAGATTTGCACGAGCATAAATTTCTAAGTAAGCGATAAAATCTAATTAAAATTTAACGCAAAATCTCATAAAAATTCCACTCGGTAGATTTTTGCAAATAACGTACCGTCATCAATGTCGTAAGACCGCTTAAAGCTTTTAGACGTTTAGATAAAATTTTAAGCTGCGGATATCCATCTAATCATAGCTACCCAAACGCCCAATGCAAATATTTTTAAGCAAGAATTGCGCGCAAATTTTGATTTACGAATCGCCTTAAAAGTGCAAAATGCCAAAGCCTCTCAGATTATCTTGGACGAAAGCGGAGCCGAAAAGCTTCTAGGCGCAGGCGATATGCTAGTAAAACTAAGTGGTTCACAGCCGCAGCATATATTTGCACCGTATTTAAGCAAGAGTGATATTAAACGGCTTTTAGAGCTAAAATAGATCGCTGATTCTGTCACAATATGCTAGGCAAAAATAGCTAAAAGCTCTAAATCCTATGTCGTAAAATTTGCATCGCTACAAAAATTTTATAAATTTCATGGTTTAAATGCCCTTGAAATTTCAAATAGAATTTTATCGCAGCTGTTACGGCGTAGTAGCGCATAAATTTAAAGCAAAATTTCAAAATTTCGCGGCGGCGCAAAGCCTCCGTATTTGCGGATTTAAGGTCAAATTTAAAATTTAATCCTGCCAGATATTTTCGTTTAATTTCAGACTTTTCACGATGGAAAGAAAGAATAGAAGCTCGTGCTTGATAGACGCGGCGGGATCAAAGCCAAATACGCTGCGATCCACGCTAGGCTCGAAACTATCGTATCCCGTGCGGATGAAAATATAGACGTTCTTGCCCGAAAAGCTTAAACTGATCGGTCCGCCGGCACCGCTTCTAAAGCGAAGCAAGCGCCGCATAAAGGCGGGCGTGAGGGCATACATTGCAGACACCGCATCGGCGCTATATACGCTAAATGCGGAGCTAAACTCGCTATCGTCCATCGCGATTTTTTTAAGCCCGCCAAGCGTCGGTTTCGCGCTGAGCGAAGGCAGGATCACCGCCACCGAGTTTACGCGCTTTTTAAATTCTGCGTAGAAAAAGATCCCCCTGCTGCTACGTCGTTCGTCAGTATGAGTCACGCAAACATCCGCAAAGCTGAAAAATACTCCGTCATAAACGCCGGAAATTTTATCTTCGCAATCAAAATAGCTTATGCCGTCTACGAAAAGACCGCTCGCGCGCAGATACGCCGGCCGAAACGAGCCTGAAATTTCATAGCGGCAGCCCAGGCTCGCGATATAAGGCGCGATATATTGGTGTTTAAAGGCGCGGACGAATTTTTTGGATCTATTGTATTTGATCCGCTCCAGCACGGCATCCGCGATATTAAACAAAGAAAGGCAGATGGTTACGAGTGCGATGACGAAGCGCAAGGTATCATTCTCGCACATTTCTACGCCTTTGGCAAGCATCCACAGCAAGGTGCAAAAGATAAATACGCGCACTATATTTGCATCTTTATTCACTACTCTGAAAGAGATGCTGCCGCAGCTAAATATCACTATGATCCAGCAGAGAACCATTGCTGCATTTTGATCTCTAAAATTGAAAAAAAGCCACAGCGCCGAGGCCAGCACCGCTAGTACTATTAACGAAAACGCCGTACCTTTGCGCTGCTCCGCCTCATCCAGGATGCCGAGCCTTAGTTTTTCCAGTTCGTTTGCGGTCATCTTTCTCTTTCTAAATTTAGCTAGTAAATTTTAAAGCTTAGCTTCGAGCCCGACCCTAAATTTAAAGAACTAAGCTTTAAATTTATAAGATTCCGCGGAATTTCGATCTTTAAATTTCGCGCAAAATTTAGCTTCGGCACAAAATTTCTACGATCACCTGCGGCAATAGCTCATGCTCGATCTCGTGGATTTTGGCTTCATAAGCCTCAAAGCTCATGCCCGCGCTCTTTTCAAACGCGCGCTGAGCGATGATCGCGCCGCCGTCAAGCTCCTCGCTGACCCAGTGCACGCTCACGCCGCCAACCTTCATATCGCTCTCAAAGCTCTGCTCTATCGCGTGCGCGCCCTTAAAAAGCGGCAGCAGCGACGGGTGCAGGTTTATCGCGCGAATCTGCCTCGTAAAAACGGGGGTGAGGATACGCATAAAGCCCGCAAGCACCGTAAGTTCCGCGCCGCTTTTTTCGATCTCGCGCACGAGCGCGGCGTCGAACCCCTCGCGGCTAGCGAAATCTTTGTGATTTAGGATCACGCTTTTAAGCCCGAATTTTGCGGCTTTTGCTATGCCGCCGGCGTTAGCTTTGTTAGTTAGTGTTAGGACGACTTCGATCTTGGTTTCGCCAAAAACCTTGCCGTGTAGCTTCTGCAAGATCGCCTCCAAATTTGAGCCACCGCCGCTAAAAAGCACGGCGAGCTTTTTCACAACCATTTTACATCCTCGATGAGATCGAGCGGATTTAGCGCGTAGGAGTTTTTGGCGAAGGCTCGCG
>CAURMQ010000052.1:0-11857 GCA_963525765.1 uncultured Campylobacter sp.
TTGCGCCCTCGATAATGCCCGGGATATCGGCCATGACAAAGCCGCTGTATTCGTCAACCTCGACGAGGCCGAGCTTTGGCGTGAGAGTGGTAAACTCGTAGTTTGCAATCTGAGGCTTGGCGTTTGAAACGGTCGAGATTAGCGTGCTTTTGCCCACGTTTGGAAAGCCTACGAGCCCCACGTCGGCGATGAGTTTTAGCTCCAAGCGTACCTCGCGCGTCTGCCCTTCTAGGCCTTTTTGCGCGTATTCGGGGGCTTGATTGATCGAGCTTTTAAAATGCACGTTGCCAAGCCCGCCCTTGCCGCCTTTTAAAAACAGCTTCGTTTCGCCGTCGTTTAACATATCAAGCACCAGCTCGCCGCTATCCTCGTCGTAAACGCTGGTGCCGGGAGGGACGATGAGATAGAGATCCTCGCCGCTTTTGCCCGTCTTTTTGCGACCCTCGCCGGGCGCGCCGTTTTGCGCCTTAAACTCACGCTTGCCCTTGTAGGATGAGAGGGTGTGGGAGTTTTTATCGACCCTAAAATACACGTCGCCGCCGTCGCCGCCGTCGCCGCCGTCGGGACCGCCCAAGATGACGAATTTTTCGCGGCGGAAGCTAACGCAACCTGCGCCGCCGTCCCCTGATTTGACGCTAAGCTTTACGCTGTCTATGAACATAGCTATCCTTAAATTTAAAACGGCAATTATAGCCAAATGAGTTGAAGATAATTTTCAAATGGATGAAATTTTAAAAGAGGGGCTTGCGCCCCCGAAGATTTTAGCGATGTTTACGCGGCTGGATAAACCGATACTTTTTTACGATTTTTATCTTTTCGCTCAAATTTTACGACGCCGTCGATCAACGCGAAAATCGTGTGATCGCTACCCATGCCTACGTTGCTGCCCGGGTGCGTCGCAGTGCCGCGCTGGCGGATGATGATGTTGCCCGCGCGAACGAACTCGCCGCCGAATTTTTTGACGCCTAAGCGTCGTCCGATGGAATCTCTATTATTTTGGGTTGAGCCTTGACCTTTTTTGTGTGCCATTTCCTATCCTTTATGCGTTAATCGAAACGACTTTGACGCGGGTGTATTGGCGTCTGAAGCCGCGTTTTACTTTTGAATCTTTACGTCTGCGTTTTTTGAAGATAACGACTTTTTTATCCTTGCCTTCGCAAACGACTTCCAAAATCACCTTGGCACCCTTTACGAACGGTGCTCCTACCTTTAACTCGCCGTCGTTTAGCGCTAAAACTTCGCTAAGCTCGAGCTTTGCTTTCGGCTCAGCATTAAAATGGTCTAAATTTAGGTAGTTGCCCTCTTCGACTTTATACTGCTTGCCGCCGTGTTTGATGATAGCATACATCAAAAATCCTTTAAAATTTGGTAGCCAAAAAGGCATTTGCCGTGCAAAATTTAAAAGCCCGTTTGGTATGAAAGGTTGCAATATTATCTCAAATTTTATAAATTCCTACTGAAACGCCTCGCAAAATTCCTACGAAATTTCAAATTCAAAGGGCTCGGATTTATTTTAAACTAAAGATAAATGTGCTACTATCGCAACGAAATTTTTGAAGGAGAATTTTATGAGAAATTTAATAGCTGCACTCGTAGCAGCGGTATTTTTTATCGGTTGTTCCAACTGGAATATATCCAACGAACCAAGCGGAGTACGCAATCAAACAAAATCCCAAAGCAGCAAAACAAATATCAGCGGCGTAAATGATAAAGTCCAAGAGGTCTCCACCGCAGGCACCACTGATATGGTTGAAACGACCTTGCCCGATAGTACAGGTATGACTAATGCGCCGAAAGATCGCAGCGATGCATTTCATATCAATCAAGTAATTTCTGCATGGAATAAACAGCCAGACTCCATCAAAACAACCGAAGACAATGGTAATATCTACACCTGGAAAAACTATAAGCCAGGCTGCGACGTATCACTTACCAGCGACTCGGAAGGCTACGTATCAAAATCCGCTATCAAATCAGCACTGTCTCAGTGCCTATAACTAACTTATCCGCGACGCCGAAATTTTAAAATTTCGTAAAATTTCGGCTTACGAGCGGGTAATGCTTCACCAAATCTAATCTTAAAATCCTACGGTTCGCTCTTAAAAATTTACTATACGTATTGTATAATCGAGGACTTTTAATCACTGGAGTAAAATATGAAGAAAATTTTATTTGTAGGTGCGCTTTTAGCGGCATTAGGTAGCTATGCGGCGGCGGGTGAACACATCAAGGTCTATCACGGCGAGAGCTGCGGTTGTTGCCACAACTGGGCAAAATATATGGAGCAAAACGGATTTGAAGTCGAGATGATTTCGCTGGCTGACGAGCCGCTTATCCAGAAGAAGAATGAGCTCAAACTTCCGCTGGAGCTCGCTAGCTGCCACACCGCGATCGTAGACGGATATGTAGTCGAAGGGCATATGCCAGCAAGCGAGATCCGCACGCTACTAAAAAATAAGCCTAAAGACGTCATCGGCATAGCAGTACCTGGCATGCCACTAGAAGCACCAGGTATGGAGCAAGGCTCTCAGCCCGAGGTCTATGACGTGGCAGCGTTTAAAAAAGACGGCTCATATCAAAGCATCGCCACTTACAAAGGCAGAGAAAAAATCAAATAATCCGCCGCTTCAAAGCGGCAAACTTACTTATTAGCTCGCTAAAATTTTGCGTATTTTATGGCTCAACGCAATTTGCTTTAGCCGGCAAATGCTGCCATGATCTGCAAAAATGACGCGCAAATTAATTTCAAACGCTAGCTATGATAAAAGGGATTAAAAATTTAAGTGGATGGGCTAATAGGGGTCGAACCTATATTCACAAATCCAGAGTTTGTTGTCCTGCCATTAGACGATAGCCCATTGCGGAAGCGGTATTTTATAGAATTTTGCTTTAAAAAAGCATAAGAGCGGGCGGAATTTTAAAATTTTGCAAAATTTTAGATTAAATTTAAAGCCCTACTGAGCCGAAACGATAAAATTAAAACGCAAAAGCTAACGCTGCTTTCATCGGCTCCGATAAAAGAATATGGCTGCTCGCCGCGGAGCTAAATTTTAAAATTTGGCTAGTTTATCCTATATTTACGCCTTCGCGAGCTATTTGTCGCAGGATGAAATTTTAGCATATAAGCCTGTCTTCAAAACATATATGTTTAGTGCTCGCTGGGCGCGGGTGCGGCCTTAAATGCTATAAATCGCACCGAAAATCTGCAGCGAACATAATTGCGACAAAACCTGAATACAGCGCTCTAAATAAGTGTCAAATAGACTTGCGGCAAGATCGCACAAAAAGCCTGTCAAATACTTGCCTCAAGCGGAGCGTAGAATTTATTGCTACTAAATGGGGTCTAAACTAAAATCAAAACCAAAATTTAGGCGCGAAGCTTACATGAAATTTCTTGCAAAGGCCGTTCGCAGGCTCAAAAGATATTGCGAAATTACATAAAATTTGACTGCGGTAAAATTTTCTCATACATTGTGTTAATACCAAACATTCGACGAATCAAATCAAGCACGACGAACAAAGTGAAATCTCTCATATATCGTTATATGGCACAGGCTATTTTGCTAGACCAGAGCAGAAATATGCGAAATTTAACTCCGCGCATCGTTTGAACACTTAGAAAGTGCCTTGCTTTCCAGCTAAATAGCACGAGCAAATTCATATCGCGTGCTGTTTAAAACTCAAAAATTAATTGGAAATTTTAAATTTCGGGCGCGGGTTCACTTCTAAGTATTCGCAAAAATAACGTATCAAAGCTAGAAAAAATTCGCTTTATTGCACCTAAAATTTTGATGAAATTTCGCGTATCAGCTCAACCGCCTCTTTTGCGTCCGCGCATACGAACTTGAAATGCGCCCGTAGCTCCGAGGTACTGCCGTAACCGCAGCTTACGCCCACGCTTCGCACCGCTGCCGACTTTGCCGAAATGGCGTCAAGCGACGTATCACCGATCATAAAGATATTTTGGCTTACAAAAGGCGTGATTTTGTCGCTGCAAATTTTGTCATAACAAGGAGTAGAATTTAACTCGTGCGTATCGTAAATTTTACCGCCGTACGCTCCGCCTTTATCGCTCTCGCCATCGATGCCGATACCGCTCTTTTGGCCCTTGTCGCCAACCTCGTGTCTATCACTCTTTACTTCGCTTAAATTTTTAAACGAAATTATATCGGAATTTTGACTCGCGATGCTGCTTAAATTTTGCTCGTAAACTTTGCTAGGATAAGGATCAAGCGCAGGAAGGCTCTTTAAATCAGGCGCTGAAATTTCACTCAAAATCGCGCTCCTGCTAGCAGCGCTTGTATTTTCATCGGCAGTCGCGTCGTGAGTTTTACCGCAAGCCGCACGCGGGCTTTTGCTGGCGGTCGCGCTGCAAATTCCTAAATTTTCGAGCGCCTTTAAGATCGGTTCGGCGCTTGGTTTTGGATTTTTTACATCCTCTCGTCCAACGATGGTGCCAAAAAGATCAGCGATGCCAAGATGTCGCAATAAAATTTTAGAAAATTTCGACGTCTTGGTCGTCACGACGCCTAAATTTGCAAACTCGCTCGCCGCACGAACCGCCTCGAACACACCGCTTAGCAGAACGGTCTGATCCAAAAAAGTCTGCGCGTATCGCTGTTTGTAGGCGAGCACGAAATTCTGCACATCGCGCGTCACACCTAGACGCTCAAACATTACCTCTAACGGATGTCCGATAAGCTTTTTAATTACTTCGTCGCTAGGCTCTACGGCGCCCAAATGCGCAAATGCATAATGAAAACCATCTAATATCGCGGGCGTGGAGTCTATGAGCGTACCATCGAGATCAAAAAGCAGAATGGTTTGAAATTTTGGCATTTTAAAATTTAGTTTGGATATAAAAAAAGCGGAGCCGAAGCCCCGCTTATGTGGATCTAGAAAAGATTATTTTCTAAATTTAGCATCTACGCGTCTATTTTGAGCGCGACCTGCTTTAGTAGCGTTTGTAGCGATGGGCTTAGTCTCACCGTATCCTACAGTAGTGATTCTGCTAGCATCTACGCCGAAGCTCTTAAGCGCACCTCCAACTGCAGCAGCTCTGCGCTCGGAAAGCTTTTGATTATATGCATTCGAACCGGTGCTATCGGTGTGACCCTCTAGGATTACTTTGTAATCAGGGTGAGCTACTAGCACGTCGCTTACGTTTTTGATCTGGTTCATAAACTCAGGAGAAATTTTTGAGCTATCTGTAGCGAAATTTACGCCTAAATTTAATCTAATAACCTTCTCGCAACCATATTCATCTACAACTACGCCAGCAGGTGTGCCTGGGCATCTATCGACATTATCGCATACACCGTCGTTATCTGCGTCTTTGCAGCCTGTAGGAGCCGGAGCGGCAGCTGGGGCTGCGTCAGCATATCTCTTGCCAAAATCAACGGCAAAGCCTAGAGTATAGAATAATACGTGGTTGCCGTCGTCAAATCTGATAGCATCGCGTGCTTCAAGTTTTGTAGCAAAGTTGTCGGTAATATAGTATTTTAGACCCAAGCCGTATTGACCGAAGCCGCTATCTTGATCGCCATCGTTGTAAACGTCTTTAGTGTAATCCATATATCCAAGACCTAGCAAGCCGTATAATTTGAAATTATCGGTAAAATTTACTAAGTCTTTTACAGCATTGATGTGATAATATTTAGCGTCAGGCTTATCGTTGCCTACTCTGTGAGCTAAATCCTCTACGCCAATATTGCGAGAGTAATCAAAACCAACCTCTACTTGATCGATAAACGAATCTTGTAGATTTTTGGCAAGACGTAGACCGAACATAAAATTCGAATCCAAATCCATATTGCCCTCATGAGTCATTCCACCAATAGTAGGGGTGATCTCCCAGTGATAATCAGCATCGCTAGCGAACAATGCGCTGGATGCACACAAGCTTAATGCAAGTAGAACTTTCTTCATTAAACATCCTTTCAAATAAAGTTGTAATTCGATATTACCATAAAATTTTTAAAGAATTTACAAATTTGCGACAATTTCGCCACAAATTTGTAAAAAACATTATCTCTTAGAGAACTGCGGGCTTCTGCGCGCTTTGCGGCGACCGAATTTCTTTCGCTCAACCACGCGGCTATCGCGAGTTAACAGACCTTTTGGCTTAAGAGCCGCTCTAAAATCTTTATCCATCGCGGCAAGCGCCTTTGAAATTCCGTGCTTTAGCGCATCCGCTTGAGCCGAATATCCGCCGCCCAAAGTCTGCGCGGTGATATCCATCGAGGTCTCTTGTTTAGTCGCTAAAAGCGGCTGAACGACCCTTAGTTTGATCGCTTCGTGACCGCCTAGCCAGGTGTTTAGATCCATACCGTTTACTACGATCTTGCCGCTTCCAGGTTTTACCCAAACCTTAGCTACGGCAGTTTTTCTCTTTCCGGTTGCATAAATTGTCGCCATGATTATTTTCCTTTTTTAGTTGTTTGCGCAGTATGAGGGTGCTCGCCGCCTTCATATACGAATAGCTTTTTGATCATCGCCTTGCCGAGCTTCGTCTTAGGAAGCATGCCGCGAACCGCAAGTCTGTAGAGCTTTGCAGGATTGTTTTTAAGCAGGTCTTGAAATTTCACGCTCTTTACACTTCCGAAATAGCCCGAGTAGCTGTGATAAAGTTTATCGTCGCCCTTGTTATTGCCGGTAAATACGGCTTTTGAAGCGTTGATGATAACGACGTAATCTCCGCAATCCACGTTTGGAGTGTAGCTTGGTTTGTGTTTGCCGCGTAGCAATACCGCAACTTCGGTAAGCATTCTACCGAATCTTTTGTCGGTCGCGTCGATAACGACCCAGTCGCGCTTAACTTCGCTAGGCTTTGTAATTTCTGTCATGGTTTCCGCCTTATTAAAATTTGAGCTGTGATTATATAGAAATATCCTTACGTATAGCTTAATTTAAGCTATCTTTAATCTATCTGCGCTCAAATTTCATCTAAATTTTAAAATTTTATTCCTCCTCATTTACTTCGATCAACCTAGCGCCCGCAGCTTCGAGAGCCAGCACAAAGGCGCGCACCCGCGCATGCGGATAAAACTCGCGGATCACGCTTTTATACCGCGCCACTTGAGCTTTGTTTTGCGCGAGGTATTTTTCGGAGCTCTTGTAATCAAAAAGCAAAATTTCATCCTGCCCAAAGCACGCCAGATCTACGCGCAAAAGCTCACCCTCCGCGCTTTTGATCGGCATCTCTTTATAAGCTTGAGCGCCTCTTATCAGAGCTAAAAATTCCTCGTTTTTGCTTAGACCAAGCGCCCGCGCCGCGATATTTTCAAAATCCGCGTCATTTAAAAATTTAGCGTAGCGGCCTTTTGCCAGGCTAATTCCTCGTAAAATTTCATCTGCCGCAAATCCTTCGCTCATCTCGAGCGCATAGTGCAGCGCCTCGCCGAAATATATCGCGCTTAACGCCTCCGCTTCGTCTTCGCTATCTTTTTCTTGCGCGCCTTGAGGCTCGCCGGCTACGAGCGTGATCTTTTTGCGCGACGACTGCTCTTCTGATTTTACGAAGCTTGGGATTACGTAGCCGTATTGAAAATCCGGGATATCCAACCACTTCACGACGCCCGCGCCCTTGGTCTTTTTGGCGTAAGGCGAAAAAAGGCTATAATTGTATTGATCTATTTTTGCCTCGAAGCGTTTTACGATGATGAGCGAGCGTTCAGCGCGTGTAAATGCTACGTAGAGCTTATTTATATCCTCTTCATGCGCAGAGCGATCGTTTTCATCCATTAATGCTGCAAATTCCGCATCCAGGCTCTTTCTGCTCGCAAATTTATAAAAAATTCTCCACTTATGCGTGGCAAAATCATAGTCCGTCGCGAGCTTTGAGCTCTCGCCCCGGTCTTTTCCTCCGATGCGGTCGCAAACGATTACGTGCGGGAACTGAAGCCCCTTGGACTTATGCACGGTCATAATTTTAATGCCACTTTGTTCCTTGGCAAATACCTCCGTTTCGTCGTTTGCAAACAGATACTCGCTAAAACTATTAAATTTTGCCAGCGTCTCAAAAAACAGCAGCATATCTGGATCGACGAAATTTAATTTCAGCGAGCTAGCTATAAATTCTGCCGTTTTTTGCGCATTTTTATGCAGATCGACCGCTATCTTTTTAAGCCGCCTACCAAAAATCGCTTCGGCGTTTCGCAGATAAATTTCATCGCCACCTACGCAAAATTTCGCATATTGAATTACGGCATTTACCTGCTCGCTGCAACGCAGGGCCTTATTTGAGCCGCTGCAAACCTCGCAGAATTCTGATAGCATCTCTTTTAGCGCGCTTACGTGCTCATTTTTCCAGCATAAAATCGCAATATCATCAGCTCTTACGCCGCACTCCTCAACAAGCCTGCGCGCTTGCTCCACAGCCCCCTTTAGCACGTCGTCGTATGAAAACGCTGCTACATAGCCGTAATCATCGCTTTGCACCTCAAATAGCGGCATTTGTGGATGAGAAAGAGGATAATCCTTGATTTTTTGCAGCACCGAAGCAGGCAGATCGCTATCTAGCTTATTTGCTGCGATTTGATCTTCATAAGACGCAAATTTATCGCGCAAGATCTCATTTACAAATTTTACGATAAGTTTTAAACTGCGATAATTGCGCGGCAGGCTCTGCGTTTTGATTTGACTAAACTGCTCGCGCAAAATATCAAAAATTTTTCTCTCTGCGCCGCGAAATTTATAGATGCTCTGTTTTTTATCGCCTACGTAAAAAAAGCTGCCGTAGCGCTCTTCCGCCCCTTTACCGGCAAGCGCCTCGGAGATTAGCGGCAGCATGATTTCATACTGGCAAATGTCGGTATCTTGGAATTCGTCAATTAAAATATGCGTGATTTTAGAATCGAGCCTGAAATACAAAAGCTCGCGATTGCCCTGTAACGCCTCTGCGCTCGGATTTAGCAGCGAGTGCACGGCTGCGGTGACATCGCCGAACGTGAGCTTGCCGCTTTTGCGCTGCACCGATTTAAGCGCTTCGGCATAAATTTTAATTAGTCCTGCCAGCTTAACCGCATATGTCGCATCCATCCACGCTATTTCGCGAGCTACGGCGTCTTTTAGCCTTGCTAACTTGCCGTCAAGATGCGAAATTTTTTTAAGCTGCGAGCGCGAATAATCGAAACTGCCGTTGGCAAGAGCCGAAAGAATGAAACCAGAGGATAATTTTGAAAGATCACTAACAGGGCTTAGTCCATTTACGGCTCCCGCGCTTACGCCTGCATCTCTCGCCGCTTTTTGCAAGCAGGATAAAATTTCATTTATCTCTGCTAGCGCCGAGCTTGCAGGAAGCGTGGGCGGATTTATGCTTATATCGCCTCTCCAAATGCTTTGCAAGCTATTTAAAAACTCGCTCTTTGTCATTCCTGAGTCGCTTACATAATCCACGACCTCTCTTAATAGCGCTTCGTTTTTACAAATCGCGCCTAAAAACGCCGCCTGCTGCACGCCCAGTATGCTTTCGTCGTTTTCAAAGCCTGGATCGATGCCGCTATTTAGCGCGAATGAGCGCAGAGCCTTTGCAAAAAACGCATCGAAGGTAAAGACGTTTAGGCTCTCGCTTAAAAATTTAGGTAGTAGGCGCCGCTGCGCTGCCAAAATCTCATCCGCGCTTAGCCCCAAATCAGCACAAATTTGCTCCAGCTCGGCGCTAGGCTTTAACGAACCATCCTGCAAAAGCAGCAAATTTTGAAATTTCTCCACGATACGCGTTTTCATCTCAGCAGCCGCTTTTTTGGTGAAGGTAAGCGCTAAAATTTCATTGATCGGCTCGCCTTTTAGCACCAGCTCGATGAACCTTACTGCGAGATTAAAGGTCTTGCCGCTGCCTGCGCTCGCTTCAAGCGCCAAATAATTTTCAAATTTTGCCATCGATCTGCCCTTTGCAAATGATTTTATAATCGCAGTATTCGCAACTTTGCACCGCTTCCGTGCGCGTAAAAGCGACCTCGCTTGCAAATTCCTTGCCGATAGAGCTTAGCGTCTCGCGTAGGTTTTCTAAGCTAGGCGTTTTGTCGCCAGGAGCCGCAAACGCGCAATCTTTTAGCGACAGATAGGCGCATTCGCACTCCTGGGCTAAAAGCGCGCGATAAAACGTAAGCTGGAATTTTTCCATATGTTTTTTAGCTGAACTACGTTTGTAATCGATGATAAATTTCCGCCCTGCCTTATCTTCGTCGATGCGGTCGATCCGCCCGCTCAGCCGCACTCCGTCAAGCTCGCCTTTTAGCGATACTTCACTACCGCTAAAGCTCCAAATTTGCTCATGCTCTTCTAAAAGCTTAGCTAGCTTTTCTACCGATTTTAGCTCAAGCTCCGCATCAAAGCGCGCGATGCCCGCTTCTCGCGCGAGCTGCGAATAAATAGAGCGAAATTTTTCCATGCTAAATTTCATCCCTGCTCGCTCATATAAACGCTGAAAACTCGTATGTAAAATTTTGCCTAAAAGCGCGTTGTCCTCACCGAATTTTAGCCCCTCCCTCAGCCCGAAAACGTAGCGGTAATAATACTTTCTCTTGCATTCTAAAAACGTATCCAGCCGCGAAAACGACAGCTCCTCGGCAAAAAAATCATGGCGAGCCACGGGATCTTCTTGTCCGCATAAGGCGGGCTTAAATTCCTCTCGCCCAAAAAGCCGCAAATAATCCTCCTGCGAAAATTCCGCGTCTTGTCGCACTTCAAAGCTTTTCAAAAACCGCGAAGGCAGTTTCTCGACGCTTTGCAGATAGCAAATCGCGCTTTTTTTAGCGCCTCTTAGCAAGCCGTCGTAGTAAAATCTTTGTAAATTTTCGCGATCTGCGTGGCTGATGAGCCCTGCTCTAGCGCGCAAAGCGGAGTTTAAAAACATCTCTCCGCTACTGCGCTTTGGCACCAGATCATCGTTAAAATCGGGGATTATCACGCCGTCAAATTGCAGTCCGCGGCTCTCTAAAAGCCCCATTACCGTGACCTTTCCGCCACGAACATCATCGAGCTTGATACGCGAAATTTCTAACAAAAAAAGATCGATCAGATTGCCTAAGTTTAGGTTTTCGTCCTTAAATTTTCGAAGTAAAATTTTAATTAGATATAGCGGCTCTTTTAGCTTTTCTTGCAGCAGCGCGTCGCTAATTTTAGGTAAACAGGCGAGCTTGGCAATTAGCGCCTCAAAATGCTCGAAGCTTACTTGCTTTGCAAAATCGCGTGCGAACTCGCCAAAAAGCGCCTCATCCACGCCCACACTCGCAAAAAACAGATCAAGCTCCTGCGGGTTTGGGCGCTGCGGATACTCATCTGCGCCCTCGTGTATTTTAGAACACCTAAAGCGATCACGCTGCTCAGGGCTTTTTGAATACCCATCTTCTTCCTCAAGCTCTATATGCTCCCGCTGCATAGAGTCTCGTAGGCTCCCTTGCTGCTTCCTTGAAGGCTCCTGCCGTTTTGCACTAACCGAATAATCGGGCTGCTGCGCACACTCCAAGGACTCTTGCAACTCTGCAATATCCAAAGAAAAGCTTTGCTCTCCCGCACTATCCGCGCGTTCCGCCGAAATTTCGTGCAGAATTTCAAAATTTGCCGTATTTTCAAACTCTCGCGCAGATATAAAATTTAAATCCATTTTAGAATTTGAAAAAATTTCGCAATCCAGCTCGGAATTTTGCTGTGCTAAATTTTGCAATGCAGAATTCTCGGAAGCGAAATTACCTAGCGCTAAATTTTGCTGTACCGCAAAATCCTCCGTATCCAAAGATCCTCCGCCTGGGCTTTTGAATGCGCGGTAATCTACGCCAAATTTCGGCGTGCGCGCTTCTTTTAAGCACTGCGAAATTTTCTCTAGCGTTACGTAAAATAGGCTATCTTTAAGCTTCTC
>CAURMQ010000053.1:0-11426 GCA_963525765.1 uncultured Campylobacter sp.
TCGTAAAGCTCTGCGCGCGTAGCCTCGTAGCAAACGGCGCTTCTTACGCTTCGCCCGCCAAGCTCGTAGTCGCTAAAGCCGCTAGCCGTCGAAAAATCGGTCGCGCCGCCTAACAGCACGCGGTTGATAAAATTTCGCGCAAATTCAGGCAGCGGTACTATTTCGCCAAACGGCACCAAAATATGCTTATCGAAGCGCTTCATTTCCCCGTTTGCAAAAAGATAGGCGCTGTTGTAAAATTTCCCGTTCTCATACGCTTCCGCGCCTGCTACAATAGTAATTGCGCGCGATTTTTCCTTTAGGGCTTCAACTAGCACATTTTCTAAATTTAGCGGCATCGCAAAGGCGCTCTCGGGCAAAATTATCGCGTCCTGACCCGCTGCGATCGCATCATCAATCCGAGCTAAATTTGCCAACGCGGCGGATAAAATTTTATCCTTTGCCCAGATGTCATACTGCGAAATATCGGTGTTTGCGAGTGAAATTTTAATCGGCAGCGGCTCGGGCTCTTTTTGGCTAAATTGCAGCGCGCAGATCAAAAACGCCGCAAAAATCGCGGCGTTAAGCTTAACCGCGATGCCGCGCCCACGTAGATACAAAACCGCGCAAAGCCCCGCTAAAATCAGAGCTAGCGCGCTAAGATCGGCTCTGAAAATTCCATGGCTTAGCAGCAGTTCAAAATTTAGCCAATCGAAGCCGAAAGGGTGGATAAATTTTAGAATCAAAAGGCAGGCAGCGCGCAAAACGGGCGCGTCAAAGATCGCAAAGATGCGGAAAATAAAAGCATAAACGAGACAAATTCCAAGAATTTCAAGCGGGATCAAAAACGCAAGATCGAAATAGATCAGGCTGAAGCTGATCCAGTGCATCCACAGCGCGCCGATAAAAAACCCGCACCAAAACCACTCCGCTTTGTTTGCTTTTAGCAGATAAAAAAGCGCCGCTATCGCAATTAGAGGCGAGAAAAATTCCGCCGCCAAAGCAGCCAAGCCGTCAAATTTAGAGCTTAAAATTTCTACGAAAATAAAATTTGAAAGCGCAAGGGCAAGAACAAAGCCTTTATTTATGTAACTTAATGTAAAATAGCTACTTTTTAAATTTCTAATGAAGGAAACACATGGAACAAGGAAACTTCTTTGCATCAATCCTGCCTATCGTCGTAATCTTTGCGATTATGTATTTTTTGATTATCAGACCGCAGCAAAAGCAGGCCAAGGATCATAAAGCGATGGTCGATGCGCTCGGCAAAGGCGATAAGATCATAACTAGCGGTGGCATAAAATGCACGGTCGTGAAAACAAACAATGATTTTATCACAGTTAAGCTTAACGATGAGGTCATGGTTGAGCTGGATAAACAATTTGTGGCAAGAAAATTAGATGAGCAGTAAAATTTCATACCGCCTGCTGATCTTTTTGGCTGCGGTTATTTTTTCGGCGATTTTTGCCGCGCCTTCGATCTTTCAGACCGAAAAGGGAAGCAAGATAAACTTGGGTCTAGATCTGCAAGGCGGCCTGCATATGCTTTTGGAGGTTCAAAGCGACGAAGCGGTCGTTTCGAAGATCAAATCGATCGCCGCGAGCGTCAATTACGCCGCCAAGCGCGATGATCTGCTGATGGACGGGCTAAAATTGGAAGGCGATTCGTTTGAGTTTGAAATTTTAGACGCAGATGAGGCTTCCAAATTTGATGCGATTTTGCATAGCGCCGCAAGCGGATTAGACATTCAAAAATCTGGCGAAAAATATCGCGTCACACTAACGCCTGAGGAGGTCGAAGCGACTAAAAAATACGCGATCGAACAGGCCGTTGAGACTATCCGAAACCGCCTAGATCAATTCGGACTTGCGGAGCCGACGGTAGCAAAGCAGGGCGAGAGCTACATTTTGGTTGAGCTTCCTGGCGTCAAAAACGCAGCGGATGAGCAACGCGCCAAAGATCTGATCGCCAAAGCGGCTCACTTGCAGCTTATGGCGGTGGACGACGTGCGTCAAGACCGCGCGCAGACTATCAGTGCAGCGGATGCCAGAGCTTACGGCGACGTGATCTATCCGGACGTTAAAAATCCGAATTACAAGTATCTCATAAACGAAATTCCGGTGCTTGATGGCGCGATGCTAGTTGATGCGAAGGTTGCTTTCGATCAACACACCAACCAGCCGATCATAAATTTTACGCTAAACTCTCAAGGTGCTCAAATTTTTGGCGATTTTACCGGCAAAAACGTCGGTAAGCGCCTTGCGATCGTGCTTGATGGCAAGGTTTATTCCGCGCCGCGCATAAACGAGCGTATCGGCGGCGGCAGCGGTCAGATCAGCGGCGGATTCAGCGTCGAGGAGGCGCACGACGTAGCGATCGCGCTTAGAAGCGGCGCGCTTTTGGCTCCGGTTAAAGTATCCGAAACGCGCAGCATCGGCCCTAGCCTAGGACAAGATAGCATCGATAAGAGCATGGCGGCGCTTAGTTTGGCGGCGGTTGCGATTTTGATCTTTATGATTTTATACTATGGCGTAGCGGGGCTTTTTGCCGATATCGCGCTTGTAGTCAATATTTTATTTCTGATCGCTTGTATGGCGCTTTTTGGTGCAACGTTAACGCTTCCTGGAATGGCGGGAATCGTGCTAACTATCGGAATGGCGGTAGATGCGAATGTCATCATTAACGAGCGCGTTAGAGAGGTGCTAAGGACGGGAGTTTCAATCCGCCAAAGCATAAATAAAGGCTATGAAAATGCGATGAGCGCGATCGTGGATTCAAATATCACTACGCTAATTACTTCTGCTGCGCTTTATGCTTACGGCACGGGTCCAGTGAAGGGCTTTGCCGTCACGATGAGCATCGGTATCGTAGCGTCGATGATAACGGCTATTTTAGGCACTCACGGAATGTTTGAGTTAGTAATGGATAAGATGGAAAAGAGCAAAAATACCGCGCTTTGGCTCGGTTATAAAGTAAGAGGAGGCGCAAATGCAAGTGTTTGATAAGGGCAAAATTTATGATTTTATGAAATTTAGATATTTTACTTTTGCGCTTTCTGCTGTTTTGATAATAGGCTCTATTGCGCTATTTTTCATTAAAGGCATTAATTACGGTATCGATTTTAGCGGTGGTACACTCATTCAGGTTAAATACGACGCTAAAGCACCGCTTGATGAGATCAGAAAGCGCTTCGAAGCGGCAAATTTAGGCAATATCAACGTTACGGAATTTGGTAGCGATCAAGAGGTCACGATTAGATATTCGGGCGCTGCGAGTGAACTGGGCGATAATCCCGCCTTGGCGGCGCAAAAAATTTTACAAGGTAGTGGAAACTTCGACATTCGCAAGGTCGATATCGTAGGTCCTAAAGTCGGCGAGGAGCTTCGCACAAACGGAATTTTAGCGGTATGTGTGTCGTTTGCGCTCATTTTGGTTTATATCACCCTGCGGTTTGAGTGGAGATTTGCGATTGCAGCTGTACTATCGGATCTGCACGACGTCGTAGTCGCCGTAGGCGCGATGATTTTAGCCGGCGTGGATTTCAACCTTGAAATTCTAGCTGCACTGCTAACTATAATGGGCTACTCACTTAACGATACCATCGTTGTTTTCGATAGAATTCGAGAAGGTGTAAAAGATAGTAAATCGATTAAGCTTGACGAGGTTATAAACGAATCAATCTCTCACACGCTATCGCGCACGCTGCTTACTTCGCTTACGACTCTCATCGTCATCGTGATTTTATTCGTTTGGGGCGGCGAGATGATCCACGGCTTTAGCTTCGTGATGTTAGTGGGCGTCATAGCAGGAACTTTCAGCTCCGTATTCGTAGCTGCTCCGATGCTGATTTTGTTTAAATTTAACGTTGAAAAGTACCGCGCATTTTTGGCTGAAAAACAGCGCCGTATCAAAGAGAAAGAAAAGAATCGCGCCATGTATGAAAAAGGCACGGTGTAAGGATAGAAGATGAACTGGGGAAGGGTAATTTACATATTTTTTGCGCTGATGAGTATGACTACGATAGGTGGGTTTTTGTATGAGAAGAATGAAATTTTACTTTTCATAGCAACCAGCGTAAATGCGGTCTCGACGCTTTTGAAGGTAGGCGTGCGAAATATGCTAGCGGCCGAGCTTTTTGCAAGCTCGCTCGTAGCGGATCTGCATCTCATACCGGCGTTCGTTTTGATTGTAGTAGCGCCGGGAGATCTGTCGATCGTGACCTCGCTTGCCATCGGCGCGCTACTTGCAAACTTTTTCTCGCTAATTTTAATAGCGATTGAGTCGGCAAAAACTAAAGACGAATTCTAGGAGCGCAAAATGCCTTACGATAGTAAAAGTATTGAGCTTAAATGGCAGAAAATTTGGGATGAAGAGGGAGTTTTCGAGCCTAAGGACGATTATAGCCTGCCTAAAAAATATATCCTTTCGATGTTTCCCTACCCAAGCGGCCGCATCCACATGGGGCACGTGCGAAACTACAGCATCGGCGACGCGCTGAGTCGCTATTATAGGCTGCGTGGATACAACGTGCTTCAGCCGATCGGCTTTGATAGCTTCGGTATGCCTGCGGAAAATGCGGCGATCAAACACGGCATTCACCCTAAAACTTGGACTTACGAAAATATCGATTATATGAAAAATGAACTGCACCGCCTTGGCTTTAGCTTTTCGGCTCGTCGCATGCTTGCTACCTCCGATCCGCTTTATACGCGCTGGGAGCAGGAATTTTTCATCAAACTTTTTGAAAAAGGACTCATCTACAGAAAAAGCGCCGTGGTAAATTGGTGCGAGCACGATCAGACGGTGCTTGCCAACGAGCAGGTAGAGGAGGGCAGGTGCTGGCGCTGCGGCAACGAGGTCGTACAAAAGCAGATGCCGGGATATTATCTAAAAATCACCGCCTACGCGCAGGAGCTTTTGGATTGCCTAAAGCAGCTTGAGGGCAAGTGGCCCGCTCAGGTGCTTACGATGCAGGAAAACTGGATCGGGCGCAGCGAGGGTTTGGAATTTAGCTTTAAATTTGACGAGCAAAGCAGCGCCAAGCTCGGCGGTATCGAGGGCTTTAAGGTCTTTACGACGCGCCCCGATACGATTTACGGCATGAGCTATGCGGCGGTCGCGCCGGAGCATGAGGTTGTAAAGAGGCTTTTGGATGAAAATTTACTCGGCGCCGAAGCTGCGGCGAAGGTGAGAGAAATTTTAAATCAAAGCCCGCGCGAGCGCCAAGCAAGCGATAAAGACGGCGTGAGCCTCGGAATCAGCGTGCTTCATCCGCTAAGCGGCAAAAAAATCCCCGTTTGGATCGCAAATTTCGTCCTAGCAGAATACGGCGGCGGCGCGGTTATGGCGGTGCCTGCGCACGATGAGAGAGACTTTGAGTTTGCGAAGAAATTTAACCTGCCGATCATTCAAAGCATCGCTCCAAAAAGCGGCGATTACGACGCTAGCAAAGCCTACGTAGAGAGCGGAGTTTTGGTAAATTCCGCGGAATTTAGCGGCATGGATAGCGAAAAAGCAAAAAGCGCCGTTATCTTAAAATTTGAAGAGCTAGGGCTCGGACGCCGCGTGGTAAATTTTAAACTGCGCGATTGGGGAGTGAGCCGCCAGCGCTACTGGGGCGCGCCGATCCCGATGATCCACTGCCCAAAATGCGGGCTGGTAAGCGAGGAAATTTCAAATCTGCCCGTAGAGCTTCCGCAGGATATTAAGATCACCGGCAAGGGCAATCCGCTCGACGCGCATCCTAGCTGGAAGTTTTGCAAATGCCCTAAATGCGGCGGCGACGCGATGCGTGAGACCGATACGCTCGATACATTTTTTGAAAGCTCGTGGTATTTCGCGCGCTACGCAAGCGACGAGCGGACGTGGCAGCAACGAGCGTTTGACGAGCAAAGCGTGAACTACTGGATGAACGTCGATCAGTATATCGGCGGCATTGAGCACGCGATTTTGCACCTTTTATACGCGAGATTTTTCCAAAAGGCTCTTCGTGACATAGGCTATCTGCGCGATAGCGAGCCGTTTGAGCGGCTGCTAACTCAGGGCATGGTGCTAAAAGACGGCGCGAAGATGAGTAAAAGCAAAGGAAACACCGTCGATCCTGATGATATTATCGAGACCTATGGCGCCGATACGGCGAGACTTTTTATACTTTTTGCCGCGCCTCCTCAAAAGGAGCTTGAGTGGAACGACAGCGCGGTAGAGGGTGCGTATAAATTTCTTAGTCGCCTCTACGATCGCGCCGAAAATGCCTACGCTACGGATAAAATTCCGCAGATCGACCACGCCGCTTTAAATAAAGAGGAAAAATACGCCCGCCTCAAAGTTTACGAGGCGCTTAAGAAATCACAGCAGGTTTATGAGAGCAGCTTTGCTTTCAATACCCTAATCGCCGCGTGTATGGAGGCGCTAAACGCGCTAAACGCGCAGAGCGACAAAGACGTATTTACCGAGGGTTACTTTGTGATTTTAAACCTGCTCGAGCCTATCGTACCGCACATCTGCGCCGAGCTTAGCGATAAGCTGTTTAAGAGGCGGAATTTCGGCGAGCTGAGAGTTTGCGAAGAGGTCTTTGAGAGCGATACGATCAAGCTTGCCGTCACGATTAACGGAAAAAAGCGCGCCGAGTTTGAAGCGGATGCGGGTCTAAGCGAGGGCGAAATTTTAAGCCTTGCAAAGCAAAACTGCGCCAAATGGCTAGAGGGCAAGAGCATCGTAAAAGAAATTTATGTCAAAAACAAGCTTGTAAATTTGGTGGTAAAGTAGGCGAAGATGAGAAAAGTTTTAACCGTTTTTTGTTTGATTTTTTTAATCGGCTGCGGCTACAAGCCCGTTTCGAGGATCGCGAAAGAGACGATGAGCGGAAGCGTATTTGTAGACGTAATGATGAGCAAGACCGATCCGCAAAACACCGTCGCTATTAAAGATGCGATCAGACAGGGTATAGTCCAGCGCCTAGGGATGAGCCTTTCGGATAAAAACTCGGCGCAGACGATTGTAGTAGCAAGCATAAAAAGCCTAAGTTTTAGCGAGCTTTCATACGATCAGTTCGGCTACGTCACTAGCTACCGCGCAAATCTCATCGTAAATTTTAGCACCAAGCTTAAAAACGGAGAGGTTTTCAGCAAGGATTGCGTTGGCGATTACGATTTTAAAGTTAGCCGCCTAGTCAAAAATAACTACGATACGAGCTCGATCATTAGCGATAAGGATCGCTACAAGGCGATCGAAAATGCCTCCGCGCAGGCGTTTGACGAGTTTATTTCGGCGCTTGCGATTAGGGGATTCAGACTTGAGCGGGCGCAGCATTAAAGAATTTTTGCAAAATCGCCCGATTTATTACAAAAAAATCGACTACGAGCGCTTCCCGCGGGCATATGCCGCCATTAAAGATAAAATTCCGCTCAGAAATGTCATTCAGATCATCGGCACCAACGGCAAGGGTAGCACCGGGCGGTTTTTGGCTAACGCGATCGCCGCAGCGGGCTTTAGCGTCGGGCACTACACCAGCCCGCACGTTTTTAGGCTCAACGAGCGCATCTATCTAGGCGGACGGATCGCGCAAAACCTCGTTTTTGCGTTGAATTCCGACGCTTCAAATTTTAAAAACGAGCAAAATTCCGCTTTGGCGCCAAATTTTACGGAAAAACAAAATTCCATAAAGATGCAACATTTTGCGAGCGGAGAAAATTCCGCCTCTCAAATTTATATTTCTAATTTGCAAAATTCCGCCACGCAGGATTTTATCACCATGCAGGATTCGCACGGCGAGCAGAATTCTGCCCTGCAAAGCTTCGTTTCTACCACACGAAATTTTTGTAGCGAGCAGAATTCTATCGCGCGAAATTCCATGGATACGCAAAATTCTGCTTCTACACAAAATTTATGGAATTCTCAAGATCTCAAATTGCCGTCTGAGCAAAATTTCAATTTCTCGCCGGAGCAAAATTTTAAATCTCCGTTAGGATCAAATTTTAAATCCGCTCAAAGCTCGCTCCCCATTTCGCTAGGTCGCGATGCTACGGATGAGGAGCTTGATTTCGCGCATGAGTTTTTGCAAGAGAGCTTGCCCGCGGAGTTTAAAGATAGCCTGTCGTATTTCGAGTATCTCACGCTTGCGGCGGCAGTGCTTTTTAGGGATTGCGATTACTGCGTGATCGAGGCTGGGATGGGCGGCGAGTTTGACGCTACGTCGAGCTTTGGGCGCACGCTGTCACTTTTTACACCGATTGGCACCGATCATTTAGGCATGCTAGGACAAAATCTAGAGCAGATCGCCCACACCAAGCTCATTACGATGGATAAAGAGGCGATTTTAAGCGACGAGATGAGCGAAGTTCCGCTTCGTATCGCAAGGCAGATCGCAGAGCAAAAAGGAACTCATTTAAGATTTGCAGCAGAGCTTTTAAGCAAGAGCGAGCAAGCGCAGATCGCGGAGTTTTGCGCGCACAATAATCTACCTAAATTTCAAATTTCAAATTTAGCTCTAGCGATTGCCGCGATGAAATTTTTAAATTTGAAATTTGAAATTTCGCAGCTACCGCCTCTAAATTTATGCGGCAGGATGGAAGTTTTGGCGCCGAATTTGCGCGTGGACGTCGGGCACAACGAGCTTGCGGCGCAGCAAGTAGCCCGCGAAATTACCGAAATCTACGAGGGCAGAAAGATCGTGCTGATTTACAACGCTTTTGCCGATAAGGACGTGGCTGCGGTGCTCCGGACTTTAGCACCCGTGGTAGAGCGCGTGGAGATCTTTAGCTACGAGGTTGCGGATCGCGAAATGGCAGCAGGGGCGACAACCCGCGAGCTTGACGCGCTTAAAATTCCACATTCGCCGTTTCGCGGCGAGCTTAGAGCGGACGAGGAGTATTTGGTTTTCGGCTCGTTTCATTTGGTAGAAAATTTCATTTTATGGCTTGAGGCGCGCCGTGGCTAAAACTAAACTCACCCTAAGCGATCACTTTGGCACCAAGACGCTGTATTTTGGCGAGAATTTTAGATTTCAACTTAAAATTTTATCCGCGTTTTTTGTAATTTTTCTGCTAGTTTTGTTTTTTGCGATATTTAAACTCGCTAGCGACCGCTCAAATTTAAAGGAGCTAAACAAAACCCTCTACGCTGAAAATCTCGCGCTAAAAGAGCAAAATATCGCGCTTGAGGGCAAAAACGAGGAGGCGCTTGCCAAGCTGGACGGACGCGAAGACGATGGAGGCGGGCTGGATAGTGATATCCAGGTAATGCTTGCGATGAATGAGATGAAAAAGGAGCGTAAAAAGGGCTCCGGCGCGCACATCGCAGCTAGCGAAAAGACGGCGAGCGCGATTCTTAGCGCTGTGCCTAATGGACTTCCGATGCAGTATCGCGGCGTAACTAGCCCTTTTGGGATGCGCACTCATCCGATCAGCGGCGTTATGAGGATGCACCACGGCATCGACTTGCGAGCAAGCGAGGGCACTCCGGTGTTTGCGACGGCAGAGGGCTTTGTGCAGTTTGCAGGCGGTAGCGGCAGCGGATATGGAATTTTAGTGATTTTATCGCACAATTACGGCTTTGAGACCCGCTACGGCCACCTTAGCTCCGCGGTCGTAACGCCCGGTTCTTGGGTTAAAAAGGGCGATCTCATCGGCTATAGCGGCAACACCGGCTACAGTACCGGCCCGCACCTGCATTACGAAGTTAGGTTTTTAGCTCAAAGCGTTGATCCTGCAAATTTTATGAGCTGGAACGCGCAGAA
The DNA here is from genome assembly GCA_963525765.1 of uncultured Campylobacter sp. Classification (GTDB taxonomy): domain Bacteria; phylum Campylobacterota; class Campylobacteria; order Campylobacterales; family Campylobacteraceae; genus Campylobacter_B. The sequence continues at coordinate 9,713 of CAURMQ010000053.1, forward strand.
TTTCAAAAATATCTCGACCTTGGAGCCTAACGTATCGTGGCAGGAGATCGCAAACGTCGTGCAGCACCAGATCGAAAGGTTTAAATAATGCAAGCCGAGGTTTACGAATACTTTTTGCAAAACCAAAAAGAGCTTTTGATATGCGAGGATGAAAAGGAAGCCGCGGCGTGCGAGCAGGTGCTAAAATTTATGGGCTACGCGGCCTTTTGCCTGCCCGATTTTAGAGCGAGCTTCGGCGAGGATCTGCGCAGCTACATGGGTGAGCTTGCGGGTATCAGCACCGCTCTTAGCGCGTTTTATAAAACAAGCGGCAAAAAAATTTTAATCTCGCCCGTCCGCACGATCCTAAACAAACTCCCCGCCGCAAGCCATCTGCGCCCGTTAAATATAAAATTTGGAAGCGAATTAAGCCTAAGCGAACTGAAAGAGGAAATTTTGCGCCTTGGATACGACGTGCGCGATATCGTCGAAAGCATGGGCGAGGTAAGCTTCCGTGGTGAGATCATCGATATTTTTTCGGTAGGGAGCGAAAGCGCGGTTAGAATTCTACTCGACGGCGAGACGGTCGAGAGTATCAGGCGCTTTGACGTCGCGACGCAAAAAAGCGAAAAAGATGAACTTGCGCAGACCGAGATAGCGCCGTTTTTGGCAAATTTGAGCGAGGACGAGTTTGAGAGCGTGAGCGAAAAGATATCGCGCGCGGATAGCGACGCGCTAGCGCGCGATCTGGGCTCGCTCGGGTTTTGGTTTATCGAGGGTTTCGTTGATTACACGAGCGCGTTTGATTGCGTCTTGCTGCACGAAATCAAAAAGGACGAAATTTTTTCCGAGCGCAATTTGGATTTTTTAGACGCGATCGAGGTACTGCCCGCGGCGCGTAAATTTAAAGACCTCGCCGTGACGCCGTCGCAGGAATTTTTTGAATTTCACCGCAGCGAGGCTATCACGCTGATCGCGCGAAACGACGCGCTGCTCGCGCCGTTTGATCTTAGCGGATTTAGTAATATCGAAATTTTACGCGAGGATTTCGTCGTAAATTTAATAAGTGCCGAGCAGATCATCCTTTCGCTAAACAAAGCGGCGCCTAAAAAGCGCGTGCGAAGATCGAGCCTGGCTCTGGATGAGCTAAACGTGGGCGATTTTGTCGTTCACGAAGATCACGGTATCGCTAAATTTAACGGGCTCGAGCTCATCGAGGTGATGGGGCGCAGCAAGGAGTTCGTATCCCTGCTCTACGAGGGTGGCGACAAGCTGTTGCTGCCGGTAGAGTATCTAAATAAGATCGATCGCTACGTCGCAAGCGGCGGCGCCGTGAGCTTGGATCATCTGGGCAGGGTGAGCTTTTCAAAAATTAAAGAGAGAGTGCGCGAAAAGCTCTTTGCGATCGCTTCAAAGATCATCGCACTGGCGGCAAAGCGCGAGCTGGTGCGAGGGCTCGTCATCAAAAACGAAAGCGCGGATTATGCGAAATTTTTAAGCGCGAGCGGTTTTAACTACACGAGCGATCAGCAAAAGGCGGTGGGCGCGATTTTGGCGGATCTACAAAGCGGCAAGGTGATGGATCGTCTGCTTAGCGGCGACGTGGGCTTTGGAAAGACCGAGGTTGCGATGAATGCGATCTTTGCCTGCATCCGAAGTGGGCATTCGGTGCTGTTTTTCGTGCCTACGACGCTGCTTAGCTCTCAGCATTACGCCACGCTTAGCGAGCGCTTTA